>DKUR01000062.1 GCA_002490775.1 Lachnospiraceae bacterium UBA7199
AAGAAGGCGGAGCTGAAGACTGTGGAAAAAGAGCTCGGCAGGCTGGAAGAGCAGAAGGCAGCGTTCGATGCTGCGCAGGCTGAAGAAGCGAAGAAAGCTGAACTGGAGAGAGTACTTCAGCAGTTGATGGCTGATGACGTTTCGGTGGCAGAGATTCTGGAGAAGCTGAATAATCAATTTTGAAGTTGCATGGATGTTACTGTTCGCAAAAAGTGAGAATTTTATCTCCCGTTAATAATGCTGCATTCCGCAGATAAATTGCCTTAAAATAAGGCAGTCCCCTGCGAATCTGCTTAGTGCGAGGATACAGAAAATTCTGTGTAATCGATAATGTATGCCAGCACAAGTAACTCTGGAAAATTTCAAAAGAGTAGAAAGATGCTTACACCAAGGAAGTTAGGATAATATACAGGAAGGGGATTTCCATGAAGGTTTTGCTTGTATGTGAATGGATTGCTCCGGCGCAGACTATTGGAGCAATTAGATGGACCAAAATATCAAAATATTTAAAAAAGTGCCATGGGGAAAAAATCATTATCGATGTACTTACAAATACAAAGAACAATTCTTACGTTTCAAAGCCCTGCCCCAAAGATGCATTATTAGAAAAAGAGATGCGATACTTCGATCATTATTTTGCTGTTCCGGTTGACAGTAGGGTCATTAGATTAAAGAACTGGTACAAAAAGGCAGTCCTGAGGAATAAGGACTGCATCCATCCAGAAGAAAAACAAAATCATTCATTCGGCATATATTTTAAATCCTCCATCAGAAAGACTTACCTGTTATATTACTCATGGATCGTTTCCCGGACGCTGGTTAGTACAATAAAAAGCAAAGCGGGAGAATACGATGTGATTATTTCATCTTACCCTTCCATTTGGCCTTTTATGGTGTGCTCCAAATTGAAATCAAAGAATCCAAAAATCAAATGGATATGTGACTTTCGGGACATTTGTGGAAGACATACTTCATCATTTCTAAATTATGGTATTTGGCATATCAATTACGTCAAGAAACACTCTGCTTTGGCAGATGCTGTGTTCCATGTCGATGATTTTATTGATACGCATACAGACAAAAGAGTAAAAGATTATACTGTTACGAACGGTTATGATCCTGAGGAAGCAGTTGTACCGGAGAATCCAGCTATGTTCAATCTTATATATACTGGTACGATCTACGGAAATCTACAGAGTGTTGAGGCTGTGTATAAAGCAATCAATGAGTTAATACACGAAGGAAAAATTGATCAGAACAGGATCCGAATTTTATATGCTGGGGGAAATGGACAGCTGGCACAGCTTATGGCCGAAGCACATGGGGGAGCGGAATATTTTACGAATCTGGATGTAATCCCCAGATACAAAGTCCTTGAACTTCAGAGCAAAGCAGCAATCTTGATCCAGGCAGCCTTTAATGTGGAAGGGGATCACTGTGCTTGGACGGGCAAAATGTATGAATACATGATGTCACAAAAGCCGATTGTCTACGTGGTAAACGGTAATATTCCGCATTCATTCCCGAGCAAGAATATGGAACGGTTGGGCGGGGTTTGTTACGAGGCATCAAGGCATGAAGAAACTTACCCAATTTTGAAGGAGTATATATATACAAAATACAGGGAATGGGAAGAAACAGGAAATGTATCCATTGTACAGGATAAGGATTATGTTGGGAAGTATTCGTATAAAGTGATTGCGGAGCAGGTTTGGGAAATTTTGAACAGCCTTTGAGTGCAGACAATTCCATCGACAAGCGGATTGGAGCAGTTAATGTACCTTGATGATCTATGCAATAGTTCTCTGAAAGGAGGACTTCCTAATGAGAGTTGAAGAGAGTAGAATTGTTCCAGAGAAGAGCTTTGGCATTATTGGGATGTCATACATTGGGGTGCTGCATTCCAACACAGCGATGTTCATTACAAGGAAGGTCAAACATCTGCTAGACGCATTGAAATCGGTTTTAGAATGTCTTGTGTTTGCGGAAGAAGAGCTTTCGCCGAGGGCCACTATTCTATAGCGGATAGTAAAAGGTGTTATCTGGAAATACTGAAAAGATGAATATCTGATAAAATTGCGGCCGGTCTTCATTGAGACTCTCCGGAAGCGTGTGCCGGTTTTGCTGTAGCAGAGAGGCGCTATACGCAAAAACCTATATGACAAAAAAGATAGGTGAGGCATGTGACTGCTATTTTTGTCTTGACAAAAGGCGTTGTTTTGCATAAAGTATTAACCGAAAGCGCCCGCAGATACTCCGATAGCACGGAATGTACGTGCTGGACACAGGCGCCTCAATTCCTATAGGAGGAAGGGCAAAACATGAGATATGCCTTGATTGGCTGTGGAAGAATTTCTCCTCACCATATCATGGCAGCCCAAAATAATCAGTTGGAGATCGTTGCGGTCTGCGATACCGATCCGGAAAAATTGGAGAGAACTGCGGCACAATTTGATCATGTGCATCAGTATACAGATTACAAGAAAATGCTGGAGAACGAAAGCCCCGACCTGGTGGCCATCGCTACAGAGAGCGGAAAGCACGCCCAGATTGCTCTGGACTGCATTAGGACTGGATGCCATGTGATTATTGAGAAGCCTATCGCTTTATCCATCGAGGATGCGAATCAGATTATTGAGCTGGCGAAGCAGAAGGACGTGCTCGTCTGTGTCAACCACCAGAATAGGTTTAACAGATCAATTCAATATATTCATGGCGCTATTGAGCAAGGGAGATTCGGCAGACTTTTTCACGGAAGCGCACGTATTTTCTGGAAT
>DKUR01000012.1 GCA_002490775.1 Lachnospiraceae bacterium UBA7199
CCCATGGCGCGCAAACAAAAATATGAGCCGACACCAAGTATCAGCTCATAAATTTATTCACTTATTTGTTTTCTTAAAATACGCTGTATGCTTTTCTCCGAGAGATAGTATTTACAGGCTAACTCCTTTGTCCTGCTTCCTGCAAGATAATCCTTGTAAATTTGCTGATTACGTAACAAAAGTTCCTGCTTGATCTGTGTTCCTGCTCCCCAAGCCTGCCTGTGTGCAGCCTTGCGTGGAATATAAATACTTTCACCTTCAACATACTGTTGTATCAGTTCTATTACCTCAATTGGCAGAATTTCTTCTGCTCTTACATAGCCCATGTCTGCCTCCTAAACTTATATTTTTTTAGGAATAGCATTGGCCATAACAATTTTCTTTTTTGCAATAGCCAGTGCTATGCAGGCATAACATATCTTTTCATATACAAATCCCCTCTCTAAATTTTCTTTTTATCATATCATTATTGTTACCACAAATCAATTTACACTTATGTAAATTACTGTTTGTCCACTTTCGTGAAAAAATACTGAAACGTATCTACAAACATTTTTTTATCAAATAACTCTTTGATCTGGCTTCTGTTCATCCAAGCCGCTTTGGCAACTTCATCTGTTGTTGCATTGCTTAAATCCACCTCTCCGTCATACACAAACAACCAAACGTCTACAATTTTGTTAGCAGTCTTACCAAACTCTATTTTTCTTGTATCTGAAAAAATAATGCGCCCCTTCTCGGGCAATAAATCAACTCCTACCTCTTCTTTGGCTTCTCTGACTGCCCCTTGCAGACTATTTTCGCCTTTCATAACCGAGCCATCCACGCACTCCCACATTAGCGGAAATGTTGGCCTGCCTGCAGAACGTTGTGAAACCAAATATTCTCCTTTGGAATTGCGAATCCATACATGTACCACCAAATGATAGCAATCTGCCGGCAGTTGGCTGCCTCTGATATGATCTTTCCCTAAAAGTTCTCTATTCTCACTATACAAGTCCCAGACTTCGACCTCCGGCACGGATTGTATGCCATCCTCCAAATCTGAACTTAATGATTTCCATAGTTTATTTTCTGATACAGTCATACTTATTACCTTACTTCCACATATATATTTTCTTCTGCTTCATGTCCACCTTAGCAGCCGCCCCATATTGTAGTGCGCATCTGGGTACCGCATGTCCAAAATTCACATTATAAACAATGGAAAGTTTCTCATTGTCTATCACCTTTGTGAGAATACCTTTATATTCCTCATAGTAAGCTTCATCTTGGGGTTTTCCAACCAAAACTCCATTCACTACGTCAAATATACCTTTGCTTTTAAGCAATCCTATTTCTTTTTCAAAAAGCTCCGGCACAGGTTTTTCTTCACATGTTTCTATAAATAATATTTTCCCTGACCACTCTTCTTTATCTGGGAATATTCCATATTTCTCACAGACATCCTTTTCATCCTCATATCTGCTTTTTGTCAAAAGGTCATAAAAACTTTCCAGACAGCCCCCTAATAACTGCCCTTGAAAAATTTCACTGCCCTGTAAAAGTTCAAATCCCCGCTCTTCCTTATGTACCACTCTTTCAGTTCCAATTGCTGCCGCAGAAAAATCCGACCTTTCTTCATACCAAATTTCACTGGAAATGATTTCATCATAGTTATTTCCTTCTAAATAGCTTTCAAATGTCCTTTTACTGTATGGAAGCATCTCTTCTGCAATTTCCCCCAAATCACATATAAAGTTAGGGCCATAATAAGTTGACAGTCCAAGCTTATAAAACATTAAATGATTAATTGTAGTGTCAGAAAATCCGGTAAATAATTTGGGATGCTTTTCTACTGCCTCTACAAATTCTGCATCCTCCATCAAATAAGGCAAAAGTTTATAGGTATCATCACCGCCTATGGCGCAAATAATCCCTGCAATGGAATTATCCAAAAAGGCATCTTTTAAATCCTGCGCCCGCGCCTGAGGGTGCTCCTTTAAATACTTAATGCCTTTCAGCGCATTAGTCATAAATACAGGCTCCAACCCATACGCCTTTAATCTCCTTACACCAATTTCAATATTGTGGCGGCAAAAATCTTCCCCTAACATGCCGCTTGATAAACTTACAATTGCTACTTTATCACCTTTCTTTAATTTCCGTGCATATTGCATAAGATTATTCCTTTTCCTCTACAAAAATATTTTACCATCATTTGCTGCATCACATATCGATCCACTGAATAAATGCTGTCTTATCAGAGCTATTATAACCGGCATTTCGATAAAAGTTCAATGTGCTTTCCTCTTTAGAACCTGTAAGCAGCATCATTTTATAGCAATTAGTCTCCTTAGCAATCTGCTTTGCATAGTTTAGACAGGCTGTTGCATACCCCTTTTTCCGATAGTTCTTGTGCGTTACCACATTTTCCACAAAAGCATATGGCCTCACATTCCTTGTCAGATTCGGAATTATCACGCACACACAGGACGCCGCAATTTTGCCATCTACCTCACAAACAATCAGATGATGATTTGTATCATTTATAATTTGCTCCCATGTATTTCTAAGCTGCTGCGAATCGTCTGGAACCCTTGTCTCATGAAGATATAGGTATAATTGTAGTATTTCATCCAAATCATTTTTATTTGCTTCTCTGATCATGACACCTCACCCCGATCAAATATCTATCTTCCTTTTTGGGAAAGTGCTCCCAAAATATAAAATTTGAAATTACTTATGAATGTACATCCTTGTTATGTCAGGTTCATTATCTTCCTGAACCATACACAAAAATTCCCATCCATATTTTTCATAAAAGCTTGCATGGTCAGTAACCAAATAAATTGGTGTGATACCTTTCGATCTCAAATCTTCCACCGCCATATCAAGCAAATGTCCTGCAATTCCCTTACAGCGATATTCTTTTTCTGTGTATACCGCACAAACATTAGGCGTAAGGTCTTTTCTAGCATGGAAATCATTTTCAATTACTCCCAGCCCTCCTATTACTTTGTTATCATTTAAGCAAAGATACCATCCCAACTCCGTTTCTCCATTAAGGTAAGCTTCCATACATTCAAGATAAGCTTCCTGCTGCACTCCCCATTTGCGATGAAACCATTCAGCCGCCTTACTCTTTAAATGCGGCTTTTCCCTTAAGGTAATATATATGTATTCACTCATTTTTCCTTTTACCTTTTCTTTTACAATCATACGGTATGATACAAAAAATCTGCATTCTCCTCAATGAACCTTGGTTCATCAATTTCAAAGCCTTTTTGTACGATAGATCTAAATCACATCCGCAGCCTCCACATCCTTTGTCCGCCTGCTTAATTGCTGACACTAAAAAAGCACCTCTGATTTGCAGATTTCATTATAAAGAAATTATACCATTTCCATTCCCTATTTACCATTATTATCGAAGTAATAAAACCGACGTGAAATACAAAGCAAGGTCTCTCATTGCCAAGAGACCTTGCGATACATTAATACTACTTTTTAAGTTGCAAACCGTCTTTAAAAGCTTCTCCTTCTCTTTCTGTTACCTTATAGCAGCATGCGTGTACGGATTAAATGCAATAGCGTCAATTTTGTTAATAAACTTGAAATTAACTTCTTATACTTTCCATAACTTTAATAAACTGTGCAACAGAAAAATGTTTTGGATTTAAATAACAGACTCCATCATCAATTATGGCAAAACTATCAAAATCAAAAGGAATATTTTCATCATCCATAAAATCATCATCAATCCAAAGAAGACCGGAAAATTCATATGGCAGCCAATCGGGATGCAAACATTGTAATACTTCGCTTTCAAAATCAGGTACGGAAATACAGGATATTCCATAGTTAGACACATCTTTACGAAGCTTATGGCTATGTTCATTCAGTACAAACGCCCATTTATAATCAGAAGAAACGTATGCCACTATATTAGATGGAACAGTCTCAACCGCTTCGTCATAAGCATCTATGTCAGAATCATAATAAATAGTAAGCCAATAATTTTTGGCTCCCCCACCTTCACCGGATACGAAATAATGTCCAATATAAACTTCCAGCATTCCACTCAGAGAAATATCTACCTTGCTCTTTTTTTCTTTCTCTGGCAAGAAATATTTGTTCAATTCAATGTTCATAAGTACTCCTGCAAATCCGATTATGCTTGCTTATAAAATACCTGCCCCGTATCATCATTTTTTTCAAAAAAACTTCTAATGCATATCTGGAATTTCCTGTTCCGCTAAAATAGATTCCAAGCATTTCAAACCTTCCTGTCATCCTTTTTCTTCAGCAATTGGGATGTATCTAACGTCTGCTCTGAGTGCTGCGCCTCTTTCGGCCTCCTGCTCTCTTTTCTCTTTTTCTTCCTGTTTTTATCAGAATCATTTTCTTCCTTTATTTCCTGATCTGCCTCTGCCATTTTTTCATTTGGAATATCCCGGTTCACGCTTTCTACAGTCTTTTTCCGCTTTCTGCCTCCTGTATAAATCCACTTCGGCACAAACTGGAACCGCCGCATTGCCACATCTGCAACAAACAGGCAGATGGCCAGAAAAAGCAGCCAGTTGGTCAGAGAATAGCTCTCTCTGGCTTTTGTGGAAATCCGGTTCCAGACAGAATCCTGCTTCGTTATGAGCCTGCCATATTGTTCTACAAATTTTAAATAAGAATCAGTACTTACATCAAATTTATATTCATCTGAAAACTGTACTGCTGCTGCGGTAGTCAGATAGCTTTGAATTTCCCCATTCTCACTGCGGCGTACATTGAAATGATATAGCCCGGTCTGGGGCGTGGAAAGCTCCGCTGTATACTTGCCCGGCGCTGTGGCATGAAGCTTCTCTTCTGTGGTATCTCCCTTGGGATCAATAATTGACACCAGGATTTCCGTACTGCTTTCATAGTCCTTGGTCTGATAAGTTATTTCTGTCCATTCTCCTGATGTTACCACATTCACACTGTCCTCACCCATGTCAGCATTTCCGGTAGAATAATCCACAATTCTTTTCCACATCTGAACATAGTCATCTTTTCCCGAAAAAGCGCCGCTCCACTTGCCGGTAATATCACTGTTCCAGGCAACCGTCCTGCCCAATCCATACTGCCATACAGTAAGAATGGGGTTTTCTTTTTCGGCAGACAAAATAACAGAGGTAGCAGCCATCTTGGGCGTTGCGGCAATATACCCATAAACCACTGGCCAGCCATCAGTAAAAAGATGATTGGTTAATTCATGTCCGTTTTGTACCTTCAGTGAAAATACACCATTTTGAATGTAACTGTCGCTTCCTAAAAAAACCTCGTTTGCAAAAATCTTGGGTATATCGCTTCCTAAATCAGAATAATAGTATCTTCCATCACATTGATCGGCTAACTGCTCAAGGAGCTGGGTGTCTGAAAAACTTCCTATTGCTACAGTAGATAAAGTGATTCCCTCTGATGTATAGTCATTTATTACATCCTGAAAATTATTTGTCTCTCCCATACCATCTGTTAAAAGCACTACATGCTTAATAGACGCTTCACTTTCAGAAAGCACCTCACAGGCTTCCAAAAGCGCAGGCTTAATGGTAGTTCCTCCGCCCTCGTTTATCCCTTTGATCTGTTCCTTAATGGCACTTTTATCATCTGCTGCCCTAAGCTCTACCTGCCATTCATACTGACTGTCAAAGGTCAGAACCCCCACTTGGTCCGAATCCCTTAGATTGTCCACTGCCACAATTGCAGCCCTGATGGCAACATCCAGATTGCTGGCGCCGGTTTCTCCCATTTCATCAATCATACTCCCTGAATGATCAATGACCATAACCATAGCCATAGAAGGCGTCTCATTGATACTCCTAAGCTGCATGTCCACTGGAAGCACTGTTTCAAGTACGGTATCCCGATAGCCTCCCAGGGCAAAACTTTCCTCACCGCCGCAGCAGATAAACCCACATCCATAATCTTTCACATAAGTTTCCAGATTCTCCAGAAAACCCACAGGCAGATCATCAATATAGACATCTGCCAAAATAATAGACTTGTAAGATAGCATGGCATTTATGCTATCCGGCGCATTCAAGGCAGATACCACACTATAATCGCATCCTGCCGCATTCAGAACAGAGGAAAATTCCGAAACGTTAGTTCCTCGCCCAGAAACAAGTAAAATCCTGGGTGGAGACTCTACAACAGAATAGGCGCTGAAGACATCATTTTCTGGACAGGTATCTCCCTCCGCCTGTACCTGCACTCTGAGATTTTCCATAGCGCCGCTGCCTGCATCTGCATCAACCTGGCTGCTAAACACAAAACGATTACTTCCTCTGTTTAAATGCACGCCGTTTGACGCTGTCTGAGTGCTTCCATTGTAAAGCGCTATGACTGCATCTGTATCATAATTGCTTTCCACCAGTACCGTAATGGAATACTTATCTCCGGGGTGCAGATAAGAGGGGAGTGTCACATTGTCAATATAAGCATCGGGCGTCTCTTCATCCTCATAGATCAAGGTTAAAAATTCAGCCTGACTTGCCAAAAGGGCCTGCCCCATATGATAAATGTCCCCTCTGGTTTCCTTCCCATCTGTAAGCAGCACCAGTCTTCCACTACAGTCTGTAGGGATCAGCGTAAGCGCTTTAGAAATGGCGTCTTCAAAATTTGTGGCTGTCTTTTCCGGCAACGTGAGCAGCCCTCCATAATAGTCTTCTCCGGTCAAAAACTGCTCCACCAATGCATTCTTTCCAAAGGTCACAATGCCATAAGCATTTCCTGAAGGCATTTTCGCAATAGCTTCTTGTAGATACTTCTCAGATTCTTTTATATGCTCTTCATTACTGCTGGATAGATCCACCACAAAAATCGTGGCCATCCGGCTGCTTCCCAAATGGATCTTTATGCCAAAAAGCGCCAAAATCACACATAGAAATACCATACCTCTCACAAGCAGATAAAACTTTCCCCGATAACGCATCTGACGCACATAAAGAATCCATTCTACAATCAAAAGTACCAGCGCCAGCAACAGAAAAATGTTCCTTATCGTTCGTTTTACCTTCTGCAATTTTATATTTTCCACACTGCCAACGCTGTCAGCTTCTTTTCTTCCATCTGACTCTGTAGCAGTCTGAAAACGCACCACATACGCTTCCTGATCGCCTTCATTTCCTATTTTGTACAGACCTGCCTCCTTAGGGTGGCTGTCAAAGGAAAGCTGATCCAGTTCCGCCCAGGGCTGCAGCACAATCTCCTCCCCCGCATAATACACATTGGATGCAAGATAAGAGGTATCTGTAAGATAAATCATGGCATTGGCCAGAAAAACTGGGAATTCTGCGCGCAATGGAAAATCCGATTCCCGTATATCAAACCCCACTACCACCTCTTTTCCCTCGTCCAGCTCCCTGTAATAACCTACACATTTCCCCTGATATTCCAAAAAGCTCTTTGCTCCTTCCGGAAGTGCAAAGCAATAAGCCTTATTTACTCCTATGTTAAACCCAGAGAGTCCGGCAGTCAGGTCGCAGTCCGTCACATTCAATATAGCATTTTCCAACGTCTCTACATCTTTTTTTCCAGCATCGCCAAAAACCAGCCTGTTCGTTCCTTTTTCCAAAGGAATCTGTCCTGCATCGTAGATCACCACATTATATGCATCAGGCGTATCTGTTTTTGCTTTGGCAATGCTCTCTCCGGTAAGGGCAAAATACGCCTTTTCTATAAATGTGTTTCCTTCTCCCACAAGTAGTCCGTTTACCTGACTTTTCCGGCTTTTTACCGCCTGTGAAATATTATCCTTTGTCAGAGAGTCGCTTGCGCCCTCCGAAAAAATAATTCCGTCAAGGCTGGATTTAAGAAATTCTCCCTGCCAGTTCATCTGTTCAAAAAGACAGAAAGCGTTCTCAGAAGGGGCAAGCTGCATCTGTTTCAGTGCAATCAACTTCTCCTCATCATACAAACTGATATCAAAAGAAGCTCCCTGATCACTATAATTTGCGATGCTTACCATCACATCATAAGTTCCATCCTCCCGCTCAGTAAATACGGTATATTCATTGGCCACATTAGAAGAAGCCTCTCCCACCACACAAAGTTCTTTCTCGGCACCACTGTGCAGTTCTTCAAATCCCGATGCCCCTTCTCCATCGGTATAAACGATTAGATCCGCCACATCTTCCTCTTCCCCCATAAGGGTATCTAAAATCCCCTGTGCCATGACAAGATCTCCGCCGCTGTCACTGCACGTAATTCCCTGCAATGTGCGAAGCAGACTGTCTGTATCTGTAATGTCCACTGCTAAAAGCTTCGCTCCTAGGGCGTCTTCCGTCACAATGGAAAACCGGGTATTTTCCGCAGCCCGCAC
The DNA here is from genome assembly GCA_002490775.1 of Lachnospiraceae bacterium UBA7199. Taxonomy (GTDB): domain Bacteria; phylum Bacillota; class Clostridia; order Lachnospirales; family Lachnospiraceae; genus Suilimivivens. The sequence goes on from DKUR01000012.1 coordinate 8,342, forward strand.
ATAATCGCATGCCTGTCCTATGGCCACCTCCAGACGGGTTTTCCCCGAACCTGTCAAATGCTGCATACTTCCGCTGGTATCCAGAAGAAGGATCTTCCTGCCTCCTCCCTGACCATCCACTTTGATAAATGGTGACATCAGTGCAATCACTAACAATGCAATAATCAAAATCTGCAGATACATAAGAAGATTATGCACAAACTTCTCAAAAAAGGTTTTTGACTGTTCATTTTTCAGCAGTTTTTGCCAGAGAAGGTTAGAAGATATCTTATAATCCTCACCTTTGGGCTTTAGCAAATATAAAATTATTATAATGGGAACCGCTGCCAGAAAAAGCAGCGGCCATAAACTCTCAAATATCATACAACATCCTTAAATCCTGAAAAATCAATTGATAAATGTCCGTCTTTGTACTGCAGATCTCATAGAATGCCCCTGCCTTTCCGCATTCCTGCCGCATCCGCTCCAAAAATTCCTGCAAAGTTTTCTCATATGCCCGGATGCTTCCACTATCTAATGTAAGACGCAGGGTGCTTTGATCCTCCATATCAATCAAATTCCGTGTTCCTGTCAGTTCTATGGAAAGCTCTTCTCCGGCCAGCACATGCAAAAGTACCACTTTCTGTTTTCTATAATCAAGGAAGCGCAGCAATTTTTCCAAAAATTCCTGTTCCTTATCTACAAAAACTTCCTGTAAAAAATCGCTGATCAAAATAGTTACTCCCGGACCTTTCAAGGGAAGCGCCTCCAAAGCCTTTTCAATATCCACCGCCCCTTCAAAGGAACGCTGTTTTAACCAGTCTGCCAGCTTTGGTAAAGCTCTCTTTCCACCTCCTGCCACAAAAGGCTGCTGCATCCTGCCCATATCATAAAGAATCACCCGGTCCATGTTATTCAGTCCCATATAGGAGAAAGCTGCTGCCAGCATACAGGCAAGCTCACTCTTTTTTTTCGCCCCATAATCCATAGAAGCACTGGTATCCACCAAAATGGAAACCACAGCCTCCTTTTCCTCCATATATTCCTTCACATAAAGCCTGTCCAGACGCCCATAGGCATTCCAGTCAATACGCCGTATATCATCTCCCGGCATATATTCCCTGAAATCCGAGAACTCCATAGAAGAACCTTTCTGTATGGATTTGCGGTTTCCGGTCAAATTCATGGAGGTTCTATGTCCCATGACCAGTCTAAGCTGAGACAGCCTGTCAAAAAATGCAGCATCCAACATCATATTTTTCCATTAACTCCCCTCTGCCCTTTTCAAATATACACTCAGATTTTTTGAATCAATTCCGACTTTGCATCCACAATATTTTTTATAATGTTATCCTCACTAATTCCTTTGCTGATGGCGTCAAATCCGGGAATGATCCTGTGCCTGAGCACAGGGTATGCTGCTTCCTGCACATCCTGAAAAGAAACATTAAAACGTCCCTCCAAAAAAGCCTTCGCTCTGGCCGCCCGAATCAGCGACTGGGCTGCTCTGGGGCTTGCCCCTTCCCTGATATAGGGATTGGGGACATGGGTTTCCATCACAATCTCCAAAAGATAATCCATCACCGCATCGGCAATTGGAATCTGATTCACCAATGCTCTGGCCGCCAGAAGCCCCTCCCCATCCATCTGCTTTTCAATGACAGGCGCTTTACTTTCTTCTGTAAGTGCAACAATACCCTTTAACTCTTCCTTAGATGGGAACCGGACTAGTATCTTAAACATAAAGCGGTCTAACTGTGCTTCCGGCAAAGGATAAGTCCCTTCATTTTCTATAGGGTTCTGGGTAGCCAGTACAAAAAAAGGCTCTTCTAAGGCATGACTTTCATTTCCCACTGTCACTGTATGCTCCTGCATTGCCTCTAACAACGCTGACTGAGTTTTAGGGGTGGCGCGGTTGATTTCATCTGCCAGAATCAAATTGGCAAAAACCGGTCCCCTCTCAAAGGAGAAGGAACTGCCCTGCTCATTTTTAATAATGATATTTGTACCAGTCACATCGCTGGGCATCAGGTCAGGAGTAAACTGAATTCTTTTAAAGGATAAATCAAAAACCCTGCCTATAGTGCTGACCAGTCTGGTTTTTCCCAACCCCGGCATTCCCTCTAAAAGCACATTGCCTCCTGTAAGCATCGCCAGCATCACCTGGCGGATAATCCCTGTCTGGCCGATCATCCCCTTTTGTATTTCTTTTTCACATGCAGCAATCCGCTGCGCCATATATACCGGATCCTGTAGTCTGCTCCTGTCTATTGCTTCCATAGCTTTTTCCTCCATTCTCTATAACAGTTCAGTTAAAGCTTGCAAAGTATTCCTTGATAATCTCTTCCATACCGCTGGGATAACGTCCTGCCGCAATTCCCTCGTAGGCATTCTGCTCGTAACTTCCGATCACTGCATCGTAAGAGGTGTGTGTTCCTTCCCAGCTCAATCCATTCTGCGCCCGGAAATACTCAGAAGTATCATGATTCGTTGCATTTCCTGTAAGATTTCCACTATCTTCAATTTCATTGGGAACACTGATATAATCATGGGGCGTATTGCTGCTGCCGGTTCCTGCGCCACTTCCGGTGCCTTCTCCACTTCCCTGTCCATTTCCCTCACCTTGTCCGTTACCCCCACTACCTTGGCCATCTCCGTCACCTGTGCTGCCATCTCCACCTTGGCCGCCCTGGTTCTTTCCGTTGCCTGCATCATCCCCTTCACCCTGACCTCCCTCATCATTATTTTCTCCACTGCCCCCTTGTTTTTGATCTGAGCCATCTCCTTTGGAAGGCTTCATTTTACTTAACTCATTCATCTTATCTTCCATCGCCTTAAGGGCATCGGCTGTTGCAAGAGAAAGACTTGCACCGTTTTCTATATCCTGCATGATTTCAGACAATTGACTGCTCATGTCCTGGTATTTATAATCCAATTTCTGAGACGCGGCTTCCAGCATCTCCTGGGAAACTGCCTGCTGATATTCAGAAAGCGAGGATTCCAGACTCTCTACCATCTCATTCAAAGCTTCCTGCTGTTCTCTGGTAAGCTTCTCCTGTTTTAACTGCTCTAACGCTTCTATCATCTCCTCTATTTCTTCCTCTTTTTCTTTTACCTCTTCTTTCAGGCTATGAAGCTCCCTTGCCTGATCTTTTGCCGCAGAAGGAAGAAAGGAAAGTCCAAACAAGGACATCAACAAGAAAAGAAACAAAACAGCCTTTTTCCATGAGGGTAAAATAGAAATCCGAATCCTGTCTTTATGCTCCCTAAGTGCATTCATGGCATCCTCCCGCTGGATACCAAGCAGTATTCCTTCTTTATCAAGATTCTCATAAGCTGTAACAATCCGCTCCTCAAAGCCAAACCCATCCATCCTAAGAGCTGCCTGCTCCATAGTCGTCCGCCTTATAAACATCACAATCAATACCGAAATTTCTGCGAGAAGCAATGCCGCCCCAGTGTAAGCATTAACATAGTAAAAAGGCACCAGAAACGCTGCTGCCTGAAAAAGAATTCCAACCCCTGCACCAATACTCAGCGCAGAAACTGATTTTTCCATAAATCCTGCTATATTCATCCTGCGCCGGCAGGCTTGTATTATTTTCAGAAATTCTTTTCGCTCCATCTTATTGATACCCCGACTGCTATTTTACTTTTTACGCCTTTTCCCTGAAGAGGAATGCATGGGGTTCACCTTCCATGCAGCCGCAAGCATAAACAGAAAAGATAAGATAAAAATACATGCAGCCGACAAAAACAGCCATGCCTTGCCCTGTGATAAATTGTAGGTGATAAATCCCACCTCTCTTTTGGTAAAATTTGAACCGCTTACCCCAAAAAGAGATTCTCCCGTCATAAGCTGCATAAAGAACTCTTCAAAAAAAACAAAAGGATTGATCAGCAAAATCAGCATGGTTTCTCCCATCCTTTCACCCTCAGTTAAAAGAGCCCTCACTATAACAGGCAGAAGTGTCATTATATAAATAAAGAAATAAAATACATAGGATAAAATGACCGCTGTGATAGACCGGCGGCAAAGGGCAGAACAAAGAATCCCGATACTGCCTGAAAGCAGTGACAACAGGATAATAGTAAGTACAAAATAAAACAGATAGCTCCAACTAAGGCCCCCTGCCACAAAAGCCAGGGCCATGATCGGCATTCCGGCTGCCACGAAAAACAAAATCCTTAGTACTGCTGAAACCACTTTCCCCAGTACAATAGAAAAAGGAGACATACAGGTAGTCAACATAATGTCAAAGGTCTGCCTTTCCTTTTCACCTGAGATAGAAGAGGCCGTGATCACTGGTACGATCAGTGCCACAATACATACCTGCGCAATCGAAAGAACTGGAAACAGATAGATCAGGTATCCATAAATATTACCAGTAGTATAAATGCTCCTGCTTTCCTGCTGTATCACCGAAAGTGCCAGCAAAAAGGCCATTGTCAATACTGCCTCATAGGCAAACACTCCCCAGCTTAAACGCATGCTGCGGGCTGTCACCTGTAAATCTTTTTTTACAATCGGATTCCATCGTATTTTCACTGTGCACTACCTCCCGTCAACTGCATAAACAACGTTTCCAAACTGCCCTCCTCTTTATAAAATCCCGTAAGGATTACCTGGCTTTGAATCATAAGCCCAATAAAACCATTGATTTCCTGGTCTGTGCAATTGCTCAAAATAAGAATTTCATTTTCCCTGACAGACTCAATTTTAATACCTGCCTGCTCTTTTAATATCCTCAGGGCTGTTTCCATGCCGGAAGCAATCTGAATGTGCATCCGGTTTCCTCCTCCAATCTGCCCCATAACATCCTCAATCCGGCCTGCTATGAGCAGTTGTCCACGATTCATGATCCCGATACTGTTACACATTTCCGAAAGCTCTGAAAGAATATGGGAGCTGATGACAATGGTTTTCCCCATAGAATGAAGATTTTTTAGTAGTTCCTTCATTTCCACCCTGGCTCTGGGATCCAAACCGGAACTGGGTTCGTCTAAGATCAACAGACTGGGATTATGCAATAGTGCCCTTGCCACGCACAAGCGTTGTTTCATCCCTCGGGAAAGGGTATCCACATAAACTTCTTTCTTGTCCGAAAGATTGACCAACTCCAGCAAGTCATCTGTCAGTCTGGCAATATCCCGGGAATACATTCCATACATGGAACCATACAAATCCATATACTCCCGCACCTTTAAATTGTCATATACCCCAAAGAAATCAGGCACATAACCGATCAGACGTTTCATCTCCCTACTTCCCACAGCCGCCGACGTATTCCCAATCCTTACCTGGCCGCTGCTTGCCCGAAGCAGCCCGCAGACGATCCGTATTGTAGTCGTCTTCCCTGCACCGTTCGGCCCCATAAAGCCAAACAAATCCCCCGCAGGAATATGCAGCGACAAATGATTTACCGCCGTAAAAGATCCATAATTTTTTGTCAAATCATTAATATACAGCATACTTCCCCCTACCAAACCTCATAGAGACATCCAAATGATACCTCATTACAATTATCGTCTACCGCTTTGTCCCAATCCTCACATACTCCAATGACCGCTATTATATCTGGATCTTCCAAAGAATACAGATAAGAAATTCCTATCCCCAGCGCAGTCAGAATATCCGCATCCTTTTTCTTATCCATGCGCTGAACGTCACTCATATAATTGTAAAAATAGCTTTCCGCACCATTATAATAACCTGCAGAGTCATCAAACACCTTTTCTGCACTTTCCAGATGAATTTCCGCCCCTGCCGGGAGATTTTTATAGACAAACAGGTTATCATTTATGATCACGGCAAAATACTTAAAATCCCTTTCTGTTCCATTGGTAACTGTTCCTTTGATACCCATTTGTCCATCTGCCTGCAGTTCACTGGAAATACTGCCTTTTTCCGGTTCCTTGGCAATACCTGCCAGAAAATAACTGTCCTCAAAGCCAGCAGATGGATCAATACCAAAGAAAAGCCGGTCCCCTTCCTTTTTAATGTGATAGTAATAGGTTTCATCATCACTGCTTCGATAAGCCCCCTCTTCCAAAGGGCCTGCATATTCATACCCCTCCGCCAGACGTAAATCCCATTCTTTATGGCCTGCATCATAACAGCGCAGATATGTCTGGACATTTCCTTCCCCGGAAAGATTCTCTATTGTCGCAGAAAATACACTGGTGCCTACCACCTCAAACCCTCTTCCAGCCACATATACGAAAAAGGTACCTACAAGTGTTGCCACAGGCACTGCGATCCAGTATAGATCCCGTTTCTTTGCAAAACGCAGAATCAGGTAAAGAATGGGACCGACAAAGATCACATATAGAATCACAATAATTTTTAAACCGCCAAACTGCAGACGATTGCTTCCATTCCCCAAAAGGTAGCAGAGTCTGTTGAATATATATCTTGCATCATTATAAGGATTCGTATATCTGCCAGAACCGTAAGAAGAAACTGCATAATCGCTCACCTGCCACAAAATACTTTCTACAACCTCCTCCTGAGTGTATCCCTGATAATCAGATGCATCCAATTTACCCAGTTCTGAAAGAGAATAAGGTAAAATGCCCACAGCGCCATTTCCCCAGGAACAGGTCAGGGCCAAAACTCCATACTGCTCTTCATATTTATCGTTTCTGTCAATCAATTCCGCCATAGTAAGCTGTGATATATCCATATAGGCATAACCATAAGAATTATAGCTCTCTTCCCCCTGCTCATAAACTCTGGAACATTGTATGTCCAAATCATCCAGACCACTCAGTATATCTTCTGCACTACTTCCTGTACCAATGATCAGCACCCCTCCATGATCCAGCCACTGCTCTATGCTTTCTAATACCTTGTCCGATAAAATATTGGTATTGTAGCTGTCAATTATCAGAAAACTTAAAGTATCCAGTGTATCTTCCAGATTATCCAGATCCAGTTCCACCAACTTTATGGGGTAGCTGTTACCACTATAATAAATTTCATTTCCCCCCATATCCAAATAGGTAAGCGCCAAATACTCATCACTTAATATTCCCATAGACAAGGTTTTGGCCTGCGCCTGCAAGAGCCGGTTAAATTCCTTCTGCGCTGCTATATCCTTATTTTTATCCAAAAGGAAAACCTTCACTATCCCATCCGTGCGATCCATGCTGTCTTTGGGTATTTTCACTACAAATTGTTTCCTACTGCCTGAAGGGAGGGATAGAATCGTATCATAAGCACAAGTGCTTGCTGATCCATAGCTTCCACTATAATAATTATCATCTATCGATAGTCGAACTGTTCCTTCCCAGTCCTGTCCCTGATTCTCAATCGTAAGCTGGACTTCATAAGCCGGCTTATTCGAAGGCAGCATTTCTGCATCAATGATAAATGCCTGCTCTTCGGCTTTAGCTGTTGTCCCCGCACTTCCCAGGCATAAACAGCAAAACAGGATTCCTAAAATCAGCATCCTTAGCACCCTTCCGTTCCTTTTTTTCCTATTCCCCATGTCTGTTTCCTTCCTGCTTTTTGGTATTTCAACTTTGCAGACACCATCTGCCAAAAGCCCAAATCTGTTCAATCATTCTATAATTTTCTCTAAAAGATTTTTGTACTGCACCAGTGTCACATTTTCCATATTACCGGCAGCTTCCACACAACCCTTTGTGAATCCATTTTTCGCAAATAGATACAAATGCACATCTCTATAATGGAATATCTTGCTTCGTCTTACCAGTGTTTCTAAAACACTTACATCTACCTTTTCGTTTGTCCATTTGCACTCGCCAAACAATGCAGTATCCTTATCCTGCTCACCCATAATGTCGATCTCTATTTGACTACGGGTGGATGGATCAGTCCCCCACCAGCGCCCCAGTTCCTTGAACTGCACAGGAGAAGCATCGCTTAGTAATAGCTTCCAAAGATATTGCTTACATATTTCCTCAAATACTTTCCCCATATAATCTGACAGATGTGGTTCAATTCGCTTATAAGCTAAATTAATTGCTCCACGTCCAATAATTGAATTATATAATGTACCCATAGATGTGGA
>DKUR01000024.1 GCA_002490775.1 Lachnospiraceae bacterium UBA7199
AAGTATGATTGTGTTCTTCTTGTACTTTGTGCAGAAACATGTTGTGCCATGGGAGATCTGGGATCGGCTCGTGACTATCTAACAAAGGCTGCAAAACAAGCTGCCCAGTTTGATGGGGTGGACAGCAGCAAAATCTGCGAATCAAAATTGTTTGCAGAAATGGGAATTACGAATCAGCCCCACTATGACAACTTCGGAAGGACTGCTATGGAAGCTGCAGAGAAAAGGTTAATGACTGATGCAGAGTTTGTGCCGCAACTCCCGGCTATTTGGGCTGAGATAAGAAAGGATATAGAAAAACGAATGGAATGATATAATTAACCCAAGTAACAGAGTGGCCAATCAGGAGGAGACATAGCGTGAGGAAAGTATATAAAAATTTTATAAGGTCTATTGTAGCAGCAGGTTGTATTTGTCTGTTTACAGGATGCGGGGTTGTAAAATCATATTCAGGTGCGGAAACAACGGTAAATGATGAAGAAATATCAGAGGAACAATTTTTGGAAATTGTGTCTCCTGAAAAAAATGTGCTTTGCCAAGTTGTCGAACCAAATGAAGTCATTGCATTTATTCAAAATGAAAAAATGGAAGAATGGGAGTATGTAAGTGAAATTCCAATGCAAGCGGAATTGCAATATATCATTATCTCTTATGAAAAAATAACGGAGAATTTTTGGGTGGAAAAAGGAGTGCCTGAAATTAGTATAGGAGAATATATAATGAAACTGGCGAGAAATGGTTCTGATATTTTATACAAAAATGATATTTTTGCCTTATGGGGTATAAATGATTTTGGTATTGAAAACGAAGAGGAAGCTGTTTTAAAGGAGCCGGATAAAATCTTAAAATCAGAAAACGAGGACGGTTATCATTTATATAGTGCAGATGAACTTGCAAAGGTTTCAAAAGAACAAAAATTAGAAATTTTTGACCAGGATTCAGAACTTGTTTGCACAATGAAGAATTTAGAAGAAATAGCAGATTTTTATAATCAGATAAAACGTGAAACATGGTTGGAAATTGAATGTCTGCCCGAAGAAAAAAGTAACATATGTGAAATAACGATTTATCAACTGGAGCGGCATACAAGGGAGAAAAATCTGATTGAAAATGAAAAATTGATATTATTTGAAGCGCAAAATCAATACTATATACATGATATTATTCCAAATTGTTCAGAAGATATTGATGATATGGAGATTTTTTATTCCATTCCAAATGATATTGGAAACTATATTAATAAATTGGCGAATCAAAATTAAAATTTTGTTCTATTTCACTTTGTAGAATTGCAGTCAGTTAAAAACTGAATAACCGCTAGGAGAGCCGATGGTGATTACCTTACACTGTTGCAGTATTGCGAATTGGATGAATTTTTTTCACAATATATTCTGCCTTTTGTAAAGGATGTATTAAATTGTCATTATTATAGATGGCATCTTAGCCAATTAAAAAACAAAGGAGTTTATGATTCTATTTGCAATATTATTGGTGAGGGAAAGAAGGCTGCGATCAGTTATTCCGAAATTGCATTTGAAAAAGAACTGGCAAGATGTAATCTAATCGTTTATAAGAATAATATTCAGAAAGGAAAAGAGAAGGATGAAAATATTAAAAGGATAATATCTGGAAGATTGAATCCATATTCTGATGAGCAATACATAAAAGATGCCTTAACAGTAGTAAAACTCCCCGATTCCTGCTACGTTTTTACTACTTTTGAAGGCATCAACTTGCCCCGTTTTGTCTCAATTGGCTATTTCCGTTACATTTTTAACCATTATAGTAAAAATCACAAACCTCGTAAATCGTGCTAAAATACGGCAAATCAGAGCATTTCGGGAGGAAGAATAAACATGATTTCGATACTTTTTGTATGCCGTTGCAGGACAGCGGAGTGAAAGAGTTTGAGGGCGATTACTGCGATAAACTGCGGCAAATCGGTGCAATAGGACTGGCGGGGTACTACGATTGAGGAAACCAAAATTAGAAGTGTGAAATAATGGTCCGGGAGATGGAAAATTGGTATCTTCCGGACTTCTGCATTGTTCCGATAAGTGGAAAATATTATTCCGATACCGTTGATATTGTTCCGATAATAGGGTATACTACTGTTTGAAGTGAGGTGTAGATTTATGTACATGACAGTGAAGCAGGCAGCAGAGAAATGGGGCATTTCAGATAGGAGAGTTCGTATTTTATGCTCAGAGGGAAAGATTCCGGGTGTTACCCGCGAAGGGCGCAGTTGGAAAATTCCTGCGGATGGGAAGAAACCGGAAGACGGTAGGTACAAAACGGCAGAGAGTTTGCTGGCGGTAATTGACAGGAAAAAAATTGAACTGGATTCCAGACGGCCTTTGACACTGGGAGAGGTAGAGCGACTGACAGAAGAATTTGTAGTTGAATACACTTACAATTCCAATGCGATAGAGGGAAACACGCTGACTTTGCGAGAGACAGATATGGTGTTGCGTGGCTTGACGATTGATCAGAAGCCGTTGAAAGATCATATGGAAGCGGTCGGACATAAGGAAGCTTTTGATTTTGTGCAGGATTTGGTAAAAAATCAGGTACCATTATCAGAGAGTATTATCAAGCAGATTCATTATTTAGTGTTGGCTGATAAAAAGGATGACCGAGGCGTTTACAGAAGAGTTCCGGTAAGAATTATGGGTGCAAAGCATAAACCAGTGCAGCCATATCTGATACAGCCTAAGATGGAGCAGTTGCTAGAGTCTTATAGAAACAGTGCAGAGCATATCATTCCCCGGCTTGCACGGTTACATATTGAGTTTGAGGATATCCACCCTTTCATCGACGGAAATGGCCGGACGGGACGGCTGCTTGTGAATCTGGAATTGATGAAAGCCGGGTATCCTCCAATAGATATTAAGTTTACAGATCGGGTTGCTTATTACAATGCGTTTGATAAATATCATGTGAATCATAATTTGGATGCGATGGAAAAGTTGTTTGCTGGGTATGTGAATACAAAGTTGGACAGCTATCTGGCAATGTTGGAAGAATGAAAATATTATGAAGGTGTGGGAATGTTTGTTTCAGAATATTTTGGCTTAGATGATGAATTGGACAAAATGGGGGGATTTGATTGTGTTCTAGACAATGACAGTAGATTTTTTATTAATCTTATGCGTTTGAAAGTATCTGATGTACCCGAGTTTAAAGATTCATATCAGCGTATAAATGATTACTTTAGTGAAATAGCGACACTTCTTAATGCCTCTGATTCAAAAGAGGACAAACTTTACGAAACAGCATTTAAATGATTTAAACCATTATATATCCTGATATAGCAGCATATACAAAAAGAATTCAGCAAGAGCTTAAACTGGAAAACTATCCTGATTGTATATTCCGAGAAGATGGTCTTATTGTGATTCCATATAAAAGCTGTGAAATTTTGTTTCTGCCTACAGATATTTTACATGAGCTTCCAATAGCGCAGTGTTGGGATGATATTGATCGAGTAGTTATGGAGATTATAAAATTGCCATCCGCAATCGAAAAAGAAAGCATATGCGTTCGATTAATCTTAAGAAAAACAAAAATTTTTATACTAGGTTGAAAAATATGATGGTTCCACACGAAATGAAGTTGGCATAGTTTAGAAAATATTATCATTCCATTCTTTCGGTTAGTGAAAAAGAGACGCTTATTAATATGGGATTAGATCCGTGGTCGGTAGAAGGTTTGAAATATGTCAAAGACTGCAAGAGATTTAAAACTAAGTTAGGTAATCCAATCCCTGCTGGTGTTAAAGAAAAACAGTAGAATTGAAGTTGTTTTTGATGGCAGGACAAGCAATGCATATGGTTATGCATTAGGATTAAATAAGAGAGATTGGTTATACAACTGTTTGGCTACTGAAATCAACAAAAGTCACTCTTTAAATCGCGTTTATTTCTTTTTAGAAAAGGCATTGAATCCTGTTGCTTTTACAGATGAGAGCGGTCGAGATAAATACAATTATTTTTTAATAGTATGCAAACGGATAGCGAAAAAAGTGAATTTACGGGATTGAAAGAACTTATGGAGGCAATTTTTTATTTGGTCAGAAATCCGGCAGCTCATACTCCTAAGGTAAATTGGAGAGTTGATGAAGCAAAGGCACTTGATATTTTGACACTGATTTCTTTTGCACATAAATATTTAGATGAGTGAAATAAAATGCCGGGGAAAGAGTGAGGTAAAGGTATGGAATTTTCTTATAGTGGCAGCATAGATGCATTAAAAATGTTTTATTTATCTATGCGAAAAATAAATGTGCAAATTGGTGCATTCGAATATACATATAATGGAGTAATATCAGATGTGATTTTCGATACAAGAGGCTCTAAATGTTGGCAATTACTTTTTATAAAAAGAGGAAATGGCGATGCACTGGGATATTACTATAATCTATGGGATCATACCTGGCGAAAAAACACAAAAAAATGAAAAAGTGTAAATTTGACTAATATACTTATAAGCAATTTGTGTAGATATATTTCTCCTACGACCGAAAGCATAAAAATGGCGGTGGATTAAGTTGGATGGAGTACAAGGGCATTGGACGTACTTCCTGTCCTTTTTTGCAACTAGGATCTGCAAAGAATTAGGCTTATGTTGTTTCATATCATAGGTTTATGGTAGAATAACTGCAGTAGTAAAACACACTCTCGTTCTTACTACGATTTGACTACGTTTCATGTCCTCAACTTGCCCGATTTGTCGTATTTTGCTTATTCTGTAACAAATTTAACAATCTCAGAGCAAAATTTATAGCGGGAAAACTGCGGCAAATCGAGGCAGAACACGGCAGTTTAGGAGGATTTTCGTTTATGATAAAGATATTATTCGTCTGCCACGGCAACATCTGCCATTTCCTCTGAAACCCCGATAAAATGGGACTTTTTCATGGATGGGAAGTAGGTTTACAACCATTTTACAACTTTTAAATTCAGCCCCGATGTGATAAACTCTTCCATGACGGTAAAATATTTATGTATAGTCTGAAGAGGCTGTTAGTGAAAATATTGTGATAAAGCAGATTTTGAAAAAACAGTTTTTTGTACATGTTTAGATCATGCACAAAAAAGAAATAATTCTTACAGGTATCATCTATATTATATTAAGGTGGATGCAATGTTTAAATTAGCAGAGCAAAATTATTCTCTTGTGGCTTTTGTAATTTCCTCTATGGCAACTATGACGGTTTTAGATATTATGAAGAAAAGGTATACATTCTCGCTCTGCAGATCATTTTTATTTTATCTTTTAATCACCTATCTCCTATTGAAAAAATGTTTGTTTGAAGAAAAAGCAGCCTAGCCTTAGGACTGCTTTTTCTTATTAACGGAATATTCTTTCATGAGATTTTCTCCCAATCTCTTCTTGTTCCAGATTAAACCCACATGTAGGTTAAATACTATCTATTTTCAGGGTTATATTTTATCTGATCTTATCTAAGATATATGGATGATAAGTAAACTGTACAAATAGTTTATGGCGAGAGGATAAAATGGAAGCGAGATCTAAATATTGAGGTGAAAATGTATATGTTTATGGCGAAAGGAGTGGTATGTAATGAAAAATGGAAAATTTATAGAAGGAACATTAATCAAGGGAAAAGACTTAAAGGGAGAAATACTCTGTAAAGTGATTTCGGAAGATATGATAATGCAGGGATTCCAATATAAGATGGGTATGAATGAAGATGTGAAACCTCTGGCTACAAGAGGAAGCTGTAAGGCAGGATTACATTTTTGTTTAATAAAAGATGTTTACTGGTATCTTGGCTATGGAAGCAAACTGGCATTGATAAGTATCCCTGATGATGATGATGTTTATGTAGATGATGACAAATTCCGTACACACAGGCTGGATATTAAGAAGATCATGCCGCTTGGTGAAGTTGCAACTTGGATGTACCTATGTAAAAATGGGTTGGATGTGACAGCAGGTAATAATGCAGTTAGATATGCAGTCAAGAATAGATATCTTGAAGTAGTGGAATATCTGCATCAGAATGGAGAGGATATTACAGCAGATGATAACTATGCAGTCAGATTGGCAGCAAGAAGTGGGTATTTGGACATAGTAAAATATCTGTACGAAAATGGAGTAGATATCACAGTAGGTAATAACTATGCAGTCGTATGTGCAGCCGATAATGGACATTTAGAAGTAGTAAAATATCTGCATCAGAATGGAGAGGATATTACAGCAGGTAATAACTATGCAGTCGTATGTGCAGCCGATAATGGACATTTAGAAGTAGTAAAATATTTGCATCAAAATGGAGCAGATGTCACAGCAGATGATAACTATGCAGTTAGATGTGCAGCCAAGAACGGACATTTAGAGATAGTAAAATATCTGCATGAAAATGGAGCAGATATTACAGCAGATGATAACTATGCAGTTAAATGGGCAGCAAGAAATGGGTATTTAGAAGTAGTGAAGTATTTACAAGCAAATATGTAATAAACGATAGGAACTGGAGAGATCTGGTTCCTTTTTAGCGTTTGTGTATTTTTTAGGATAAACAGAAAAAACTGCCTGCGTAATGCAGACAGTCTGATGAAATGCAAATTTCTGAGATTATAGATTGGTAACACACGTTTATAAATGATACTTTTCTTTCAACGGGTAGTAGATATAATCTATATGGATATCATCCCAGTTCTGCCTTGGGATTCTCATATTCTGGAAAAAGCTGTCCCGTTTGGTGAGACCTGATTTTTCCTGTCTGGAATAGTCATAGCCCTGTTCATTTTCTTTATCTCGTAAAGAAAGAATCCTATCTGCATCGGACATATATACCTGCAGGGTTATCTGTGGGAAAAAACCAAGATACCTTTCTAACATGAGGTAAATACAGATAATGTTCTCATAAATCTTTTTAAGATACATATTGTTACATTTATCGAAAGTACCGATGGTGATATTTTTCCCTATTGGTTTCCCAATGAAGAAGAATCCTGCGGCTGTCATATTGAAAAGAGAATAGTAGTTTATCCTGTATTCCTTTGGGGAAGAAATCAGGTCTTTTTCACGTTGCAGTTTTTCTTTTACATCAATATAATCAGAATAATCATCATCAATCTTATATCCAAGAAAATTTCGTTGGTGGTGGTACAGGTCAGCAGTGATCTTATAGTAATCATTCATAAAATCAGATACACGGGGAAAACCAGAGGCGATAAGTTCTTTGTCTTTGATAGGGAACTTTTCGTACAGGTTTCTATATAGCTGATAGACTGACATCTGGTTCTCTGTTGTAAAAACAGAGATACAATAATCTGTTAAGAAATTCAGCAGATTCTGTAAGATCAGTTCTATGCCAAGCTGCTCCATCAGCGGAATAGCCTGTCTGATGATGAATTCAGTCCTGTAAATATTGTGCCAGATCTTTCTGTTATTCAACTTGACAGAGCAGGAATCTCTTGTACTGCATTCGTGGTACATGGCAAGTGGGAACTTGGTCATGATATAAAGGCAGGTCTTTGTATTAGTAGCCTGTTTTTTGACTAACAGACCATTGGAGAGCAGGTCGGCAATCATATCATTTGCCTTATGCTCACCTATCTGGTAGAAGATCCTGACCAGTGTAATCACCTGCTTTTTCAGCATAAATCCGCTTCCGATGTAGAAAAGTATATTCAATATGGGGATATTCCTGTTAAAACATTCTTCCTTTGCCAGTCTGCTTCTGGTTCTGGCAGAAATATTTTCGTTCCTGTACATATGTGATTTCACACTCCTTTTATCTTGCTGTAAGTCTCTAAAAAGGCTTACCTTACATCGTAGATAAGAGGAGGAAACTAATAACCAGACAGGCAGATAGGATGCTGTGGCAGAATATACTATTTAGTAGAAGCGTAAAGTTATAGGATATAAAGACAGTCATAATAAAAGCCCCTCAGATGAGGGGCAGTGAGATAAAAGGCTATGCTATTTGTCTTTCATTAAGATAATAAAATCATTAGGGGAAATTGCTTTAACCATTCCCTGTTGATAGTCTTTTACATTTCTTGTAATAATGTAATCCATATTTGCTTTTACAGATACTCTTTCAACCACAGCATCTTCATAGTCGCTGACAGACGATGCAAGAGCATCTATACATTCAGCCGCCGACACTGTGAGTATTCCAACAAGCGAATACAATTTCTCCATAACCTGTTTAGCTTGGTCTGCACTATGAAGGTATTTTCTCACCAAATAATAAATATCTGTAGCAGAACTCGCCGTAATATACATATCCATCATATGATTCGCAGCCATAATAAAGATCGTTTCAGCATTTTCGTTCCATGGTTCTCTAGAGGTCAGTGCGTCAATGATCACATTTGTATCGATCAACACTTTCAATTATTTTGCACCAAGCCTTTCTCTTTTTGATTCCTCTATATCTGCATCTTTGGGCAGGATGCCAAATAAGGATTTTGCCGTTTCTACTCTGTCCTGATAGGGATTAGTCAGTTTTGCCACTACTTTACCATTTTTGGTGATAAATACATCTTCCGTAGCAGATATTATTAGATATTTTCCAAGATTATTTTTAAGCTCTGTTGCACTGATTGACATATAACCACTCCCTTCTTTGTACTATTATTATATCCAAATTGTCTGATTCAAGCAACCATTTTAGCTAAAATAATATTTTTCAAAGATTTCTTCACATTCCTCAGCAGATTTCAGATCGTAATGACCATGATTCAGATTTTATACTGCATCATTCCATGAACTCCATACGACGTAAGTGCTGTTAGATTTCTTTGCTGATACCATAAAGAAATGGGCATCATCTGGATGGCTGGAAAAAAGAATCATGCTTTTGCCAGTTTTTCTCTTTCTTCCTGCTTTTCCTGAAACTTTATTTCCACTGAACCATATTTCGCACGTATGTAAGACATGGAGGCAGGTTTTGAACTGAATTTGTGGTAATCGTCAAAGTGTATGTACCACATTTGTTTCTGGCCTGCCCAGCAGAAACCTAATGCTTTCAGTTCCTTCCTGTATTCATAGCAGTTTGACACCCATATCCATACGCCGATAATCTCAACAGTGATATCTTTGAATCTGGAAAGCTGCATGATAATGTTCCTGATTTGGACATCTTTCTGCCAGTCATATTGTTGTTTCTGCTTATTCGCGGCACTGCTGTATGTATCCTTGTGTTCAAAGTTTTCTTTTATTCTTTTAAAAAGGATATCATATTCGGCATTGATTTCTTTGATAGCATCTTCGGAGCCTCCATTGTCGGGGTGGTATTTTATAACAAGTTTTCGATATTCCTTTCTTAGAAGTTCTAATTTGTCTGTTTCTTTAAACCATTTCATAAACGGACTCCTTTCAAAGAACGTTTTGTTCGTTGAAGCTGAAATAGGCATCCCCGCCTATAATGATGTGGTCAGCTAATCGTATATCAAGCAGTTCGCCAGCTTCTTTCATGCGTTTGGTGAGTTTAAAATCCTGACTGCTTGGAGTGGGATTTCCAGAAGGATGATTGTGGCAGAGTATGACCTGTGATGCGCCTAAGAAAACTGCACGAATATATACTTCCCTTGGACTCACTAAACTAGCATTAACAGTTCCTTTAGACAGGAAACATATTCCTAATATTCTGCAGGAAATGTTGAGGGCTATCATGTAGCAGTATTCTTCAGCAAGTTCATTCATTTGTAAAAGATCCTGCAGCATAAGACTAATCTCTTTAGGATTGGTCATATTTCCAGCTTTATAATTTACTGCTTTTTCTTTGATCAGAATTGTTTTGTAATTTTCCGATAATCTGGTATCATAAAAAGATATTCGCATAGTATGATTCCTCCTAATATTCTTCTGGCAGTAATACGGTGTAATAGTCCCTGCTATGGATAATCCAGAAAGCTGTTTCTGTTTCATCAGGACAGAGATACTTAAATGTCTGAAAATAGTCTGCATTATGGGGATATGTCTCCATGATCAGGCAGATGGCAGTAAATATTATCAGAGGAGCCTCATCTCCAAATATGTTTTGAAAGCCGCCAGTTATATATTTTTGCTGTATGGAAAAATCATAATTTCCTGCACATTCCTGTTCATTTAATATTACTTTTCCTTTTAAAACCATTTTAATATCCTCCGTTTTTTAATATGATTCTGCAAAAGAGAAGGCTTTTGATAATAAATGGATTGAAATTGGAAATTACAATGTAAAAGGATTCCTTATCAGTTCATATGAGCTAAAGATGGCGGAGCTTAAAAGAATGTGGGAGAAACTTGATATAGTAGGTCTTGCAAATAAGCTGAATGATTATTTCTATGATGATCCTTTTAATATCATCATAGATGAATCAAGGTGTGATCACTCAGTTATTTTTGGTACAGAAAAAAACAGCAGGGATTGTACCTATAAGCTGGTGGAATTGGAATCATGCAGCTATGCCATTTTGGAAGGCACAGAACTGGAGACAGGTAGTAAGCACATGGTACTTCTGTATGAGAAAAATGAGGCAAAAGAGCAGGCAAAATACTTTAAGAAACAGTATGGGAATGCAGGGATGACTCTCTTATACAAACCGTGGAATCCGATGGAGACAAACTGGAAAGTATGCATCGGGAGAAACAACAGGCTGTATAAACGGCTTGTGAATGAAGATTGATTAGGTTTTACATACCCCGTCAGCTATAAGTTTGGCTAGAGCCAAACTTGAGAGTATTTCTGTAAAATACTTTTTGCAACGGTGTGTTGATAAGGTAACAAGATATTATAAAAAGAAAAAACGGAGGTATGTATGACAAAAAAAGAACTTTTAGTTTAATGAAATGGAGAGTTTGATGAAAACATTGGAGAAGTATTTAAAAGAGCTGGATACAGGGGGAATTGACGAAACTGCATATCAGTTGTTGGATGCTGATATGTATACATTATTAGTAGCATTGAGGATTTATTTGGGTGAAGATCCTTTTGCAAACCAACAGATAATCATACTTGAGCCAGATGCTTAACAAATTCGTTTTAGGAAAGATATAAATAATAGAAAAAGAAAGCTGTCAGTTTATACGGAGCTGACAGGCAGCATAAAGTTTTGTTTTGAGTTTACTTAAGGAGGAAGTCTCTATTTATTCTGTATTGGAGCAAATTTTCTGATTAGGAGGATTTGCGATCATGATTGTAGGAAAAGATATCCCTTTGCCATGGTGGAAAAAGTATACACTTACAGTTGAGGAAGCGTCCCTGTATTTTGGTATCGGGGAAAAAACTCTGCGAAGGTTTATAAAAGAACACCAGAATGAGGATTTTATTATATATAATGGAATAAAAGTTCAGATTAAAAGGAAAGTATTTGAGAAATACATTGATGAGAAAATAAGCATTTTATAAATTATATAGAACGGTCTAAGGAAGAGAAACAGGCTTAGACCTAGATAATGGGCCCCGTTTATGATATATTATAAGTACATCATATCGGGGCTCTTTTCTAATAGAGAGGAGTAACATTATGAGTATAAAAAGACGGGATAGCAAAAACCGTATTTTGCAAAATGGAGAGAGCCAGAGAAAAGATGGAAGGTATATGTACAAGTACATTGACAATGCAGGAAATACGAGATACCTTTACAGTTGGCGGTTGGTAAGGACCGATACGACACCACAGGGGGTAAAGGATGAAATGCCGCTTAGGGATAAGGTCAAGATACTCCAAAGGGATCTGGATGCTGGTCTGATCTTATCAGGTGGTAATATGACGGTATTGGAGCTTGTAAAGAAATATGTTGCACAGAAAACAGGCGTCAGGGAGAATACCCGTGTCGGTTATGACTTTGTTATCAATATCCTTAAGAAAGAGGAGTTCGGGAACAAAAGGATTGATAAGGTGAAACTATCCGATGCGAGACTGTGGCTTATCAAGCTGCAAAAGGACGGTCGTGGATATAGTACAATCCATACGGTAAGAGGTGTGGTAAGACCTGCATTTCAGATGGCAGTGGATGACGACCTGATTCGTAAGAATCCCTTTGAATTCCAGCTTGCTACTGTTGTGGTGAATGATTCTGTAACACGGGAAGCAATTACGAGAAAACAGGAAAGGCAGTTTCTTGAATTTATCAAGAATGACAGGCACTTTTGCAGGTACTATGAAGGGATCTATATACTGTTCCACACGGGCTTACGGATATCAGAGTTTGTCGGTCTGACTGTTTCGGATATTGATCTTGAGAAAGGTATCATCAATGTAGATCATCAGCTACAGCGGACGCGGAAGATGGAATATGCTATCTTGGACACAAAGACCGATTGTGGGACAAGGCTTATACCGATGACAGATGAAGTGAAAAAGTGCTTTGCAAAGATACTGAAGAACCGACCAAAACCAAAGATAGAACCAATGGTTGATGGGAAAACGGGTTTCCTGTATTTGGATAAAAACGGTATGCCGATGGTTGCACTTCATTGGGAAAAGTATTTTCAGCATATCAGGGAAAAGTATAACGGTATCTATAAAGTGCAGCTTCCTGTGATTACTCCCCATGTGGCGCGTCATACTTTTTGTTCCAACATGGCGAAGTCGGGGATGAACCCGAAGACTTTACAAAAGATAATGGGGCATAGCGATATCGGTGTTACATTGAATGTGTATACGCATGTTGACTTTGAAGATGTGCAGGAAGAGATGAAAAAGGTATGTAATCGCTGAGTTGTAAAAAGTTGTAAAACAACAAAATGGGGTCCATTTTACAACTTTTGAAGCAGAAGATATGCGATTTTATGCCAAGATATACCGAAAAAATTGTCAAACAGCAGATAATGGGTAAATCTGAGAAGCCCGTAAAATCAAGGAAAATCAGCATTTATAAGGAGTTTTAGAGTTATGATAAAAGTACTTTTTATTTGCCATGGCAACATCTGCCGCAGCACTATGGCTGAAAGCATCATGACGCATATAGTAAAGCAGGCAGGCCTGGAAACAGATTTTCAGATTGCCTCTGCTGCAACCAGCAGAGAAGAGATTGGAAACAGTCCCCATTATGGAACTGTTGCAAAGCTGCACGAAGTGGGGATTACGCTGGTGCCTCACAGGGCAGTTCAAATGACAAAAGAGGATTATGCAGTTTACGATTATCTGATCGGCATGGATGACCGGAATCTGAAAAATATGCGGAGAATTACAGGTGGTGATCCTTTGCATAAAATATACAAACTGTTAGAATTTGCCGGAAGCACCAGAGACATTGCAGATCCTTGGTACACCGGGAATTTTGATGTGACATATGAGGATATTATAGAAGGCTGCCAGGCTTTGCTAAACAGCCTGACAGCCAATTAAAGCCGATTTTTCAGTACCTGAGTTTTTCAGCCGCGCTGGAAAGAACTGCACATATCTTGTCGCACCAGTTGTCAAATTTAGGATCTTCCCTTTGGCATTCTGGATGAGAAAGTACATAAGCTATCGTATCTTTAATACCCTGATCTGCCCGGATGGAAGCAGTAAAGCCGGGAACAAGCCTTTTTAGTTTACTGTTATCAAATACTACAGTATTGGCTTTATCGCCTAGAAGACTACCTGTAAAGTCATAGGGGCTGCAGGCGGCTAAAAATTCAGAGGATACATGAATCGCATTTAACCTGACGTTAAGAGCATCTGCAATGATCTGATAAATCTGATTCCAGGTAAGAGATTCATCTGAGGTGATCTGAACAGCTTCTCCAATGGCATGAAGATTGCCCATAAGCCCAGCAAAGCCTTTTGCAAAGTCTAAGCTGTGTGTCAGTGTCCAGAGAGAAGTACCATCCCCATGAATAATGACAGGTTTTCCCTCAAGCATTCGCTTGACCACAGCATAGCTGCCATTTGCGCCATGAACGCCCAGAGGCACAGAATGTTCGGAATAGGTATGGCTGGGGCGGATGATGGTCACAGGAAATCCGGTGTCCCGATACAGCTTCATTAAATATTCCTCACCTGCAATTTTATTGCGGGAATATTCCCAATAGGGATTAGCAAGGGGCGTACCTTCATTGATCCGGTAATCAGAAAGCGGCTTCTGGTAGGCAGATGCGGAACTAATATAGATAAATTGTTTGGTTTTACCCTGAAAAAGTCTGTAATCGCGTGCAAGCTGGTCTGGGGTAAATGCAATAAAATCTGCCACTACATCGAAAGAAAAACCTTTGATCAGGCTGTTGACAGCAGCTTCATCATTGATATCTGCCTTTAGCTCTATAATATCTCCAGTAAGTGCATGATTGCGGCTGCCTCTGTTTACAAGGTAAAGGGTGTGTCCTTCTGATAAAAGAAGTTTTGAAATAGCCATACTGATAGTGCCGGTGCCGCCGATAAAAAGAATTTTCATATAGATTTCCTGCCTTTCTGTAATCATTTCATAATCTTGTATCTATTATAAAAATTTTGTCAGCGAAAGAAAAGAAATTTTTTTATAACTGTTTAATGAAAAGTACCAGATAATGCGAAATATAGGATTGTAAATTTTTTTCAAAATAGTTATAATTATTTCATTGAATATAGAGGAAAATGATTAATTCAAGGAGGCTTTTTTATGAAGGAACAACAAAGCTTTAAAAAGAAAGTGAGATTAGTATTCACTATGATTTGTATCATTGTTGCGGTTTCAGAACTGACAGCAATTTTAGGAATGCTGGGGCTGGGAAGCAAAGTGATGCAGCTGGTATTTCATTCCATTATATTTCTTGCAGTAATTATAGCATCTACGCGGGGCTATAAGGTGCTGGTTGAAGCATTGGTAGATCCTTTGATTGAAATGGATGCGGCAGTGAAGGGGCTTGCCCAGGGAGATTTAAGTGTTGAGGTTACTTACGAAGGAAACAATGAACTGGGGGCACTGGCAGACAGCCTAAGAAAAACCAGTCAAATGTTGAAAGCATTGCTTGATGACCTGACCTTTATTTTAGGTGAATTTAGTAAGGGTAACTTTAATGTGAAAAGTAAAAACAAGGGTGCTTATATCGGTGATTTTAAAGTATTGCTGGAAGGCTTGCTTGCAATGGTAAAGGATTTCAGCGGCACAATGAGGAACATAGATAATGCAGCAGATCAGGTATCGGAAGGCTCTAATGACTTGGCAATGAGTTCACAGGAGTTGGCAGACGGGGCTACAAACCAGGCAGCATCCATTGAAGAATTGCTTGCGACAGTTACAGATGTAACAAATCAGGTTGTGGAAAATACTAAGACTACAGATAAGGCCCACGACAATGCAAAATTGATCGGGGAGCAGGCAAAAGTCAGCCAGGATAAGATGAAAGAACTGACGGAAGCTATGAATACGATTAATGAAACATCCAGTGAGATCAGCAATATTATTGTTGATATTGAAGAAATTGCATCACAGACAAATCTGCTTTCCTTAAATGCAGCAATTGAAGCGGCAAGGGCAGGTGAAGCCGGCAAAGGCTTTGCAGTGGTTGCTGATCAGATCAGAAAGCTGGCGGAAGACAGTGCAAACTCGGCAGTTACCACCAAGGAACTGATTGACAAGTCTCTTCGCGAGGTACATAAGGGAAATGAAATAACGGTACAGACTGCAGATTCCCTGAATAATGTAATCAAAGAGCTGGATAACATTGTTCAGGCAGTTGCAGATATTCGGGTTGCATCTGACCGGCAGGCTTCATCTGTGAAAGAGATTGAAAAAGGATTTGAATCAATCAGTGCAGTGGTTGAAAGCAATTCGGCGGCAGCAGAAGAGACTTCAGCTACCAGCCAGGAATTGTCTGCACAGGCGACAGCTCTTAAGAGTATGGTGGATCGTTTCCAGCTTTGTGATTAATAGTAGTTTCAACGATACTTGCGGACAGCAAACATACACAGGATTGTCTGGACAGCCTGACTGACCAGTAATCCCCACAGATATCCATGAATCCCCCAAAGAGGGATTCCCCAAAATACAAATCCTAATCTTACCAGCAGACTGGCCATACTGAAAGCAAAAGTAAGACTTGTTTTGCCAAGGCCGTTTAGGATACTGCCCAGGGTACTTGCAATATACATTAAAGGGCAGAGAAAACTAAGCACTATAATAAAACTGCCTGCAAGGGTGCTCTGGTAGAGAAAATTTCCCAGAAATTTTCCGGTTAACAAGAAAAATGCAGTAAATATAATGCCTAAAAAAAAGCCGTAGCATATAGATTTATGTACGGCTTTTTTGATTGTGCCGACGTTTTCTGCTGCATCAGCTTCTGAGACAATGGGAAGCAGCAGCACACAAATAGAATTAGTGATTGCACTGGGAAACAAAATAAGAGGCAGTGACATTCCTGTCAGGATGCCGTATACACTTAATGCAGTGGTATTATCATATCCATAGATTAATAGCCTGTTAGGAATAAAAATTGCTTCCAGGCTTTGGAGAAAATTAATAATAATTCTGTTTAAGGACAGAGGCACTGCCAAGGTAAGAAGGTTTTTAATAATTGGGGGATAAGCAGTTACCTTTGTAGAAAGAAGAAAGCCATAATTTTTTGGCACAACATGGGTAAAATGCGTCTTTATGGCAATCAGGGAAACAATCATGGAGGCGGCCTCTCCAATCACCAGTCCTACCACTGCAAAACTGATGGTAGGAGTCATATGATATTTTAAGCAAAAATAATAGATGATATATACGCTTCCCACACGTATGATTTGTTCAGAAAGCTGGCAGATCGCGGGAACAGAGGTTTTTCGTATTCCGTAAAAATATCCGTTGATACAGGAGTGGACAGTTGCCAGCGGAATGGAAAATGAAATAATTCTAAGAAGTGGAGCAGTGCGTGCTTCCATAAGAAAATAAAGTGCAATTTCATCGGAAAACCAGTAAATGCCTGCACTGCAAAGAATAGAAATTATCATGGACAGAGTAAAACCAGTGAATAAATGCATGGCGGAAGAACGATAATCTTTAGAGATTGTCTCACTTGCAACATATTTGGAAATGGCTGTCTGCATCCCTGCTACAGTCAGGGAGAAAGAAAGCGCAAGAACTGGCGAGATCAGTTGATAAATACCCATGCCCTCTGCGCCAAATAAGCGGGATAAAAAGATACGGTAAAAAAATCCAATAAACCGGCTGGCAAAACCGGTAACAGTCAAAATGATAGTGCCTGTAATCAGGGGGTTTTTTTTATGTAAGAAAGTCATAAAATACCACCGTTTGTCAGTTATTGATAAATATATGTCCCTGCTTTCATTGACAGAACAAAAAGAGAATGCTATAGTAAAAAATGTTGAAAGCCTAGTAATTCAATGGGAATAGAAGAAAGGAGCCAGCTAATGGATAAAATTATATATCTTGACAATGCAGCAACAACAAAAACTGCACCGGAAGTTGTGGAAGCAATGCTGCCTTATTTTTCCAATTATTACGGGAATGCCAGTAGTATTTATCAACTGGGTGCGGAGAGCAAAAAGGCAGTTACAAGATCCCGTGAAGTGATTGCCAGAAGTCTGAACGCGGATGTTTCTGAAGTTTATTTTACCGCAGGAGGATCAGAATCGGATAATTGGGCTCTTATTGCAGCGGCGGAAGCTTATGAGGCAAAAGGAAAACACATCATTACCTCAAAAATTGAACATCATGCGGTGCTTCATACATGTCAGTATTTGGAGAAAAAAGGATACGAAGTCACATATATAGATGTGGATGAGGACGGTATTATAAATTTAGAAGAGTTAAAAAAAGCGGTTCGCCCAGATACGATTT
Source organism: Lachnospiraceae bacterium UBA7199 (assembly GCA_002490775.1). Taxonomy (GTDB): domain Bacteria; phylum Bacillota; class Clostridia; order Lachnospirales; family Lachnospiraceae; genus Suilimivivens. The sequence goes on from DKUR01000024.1 coordinate 17,713, forward strand.
TAATTTCTATTATGTTTGCAAATAATGAGATTGGAACCATTCAGCCGATAAAGGAGATTGGAGAAATTGCAAGAGAAAATGGAGTTATTTTTCATACAGATGCGGTGCAGGCTTATGGACATGTGCCTATTGATGTAGAAGCGTTTCACATTGATCTGCTCAGTGCCAGTGGACATAAGCTGAATGGCCCGAAAGGAATTGGTTTTTTATACATCAGGAAAGGGATAAAAGTGCGTTCTTTCATTCATGGAGGTGCTCAGGAGCGAAGCCGGCGTGCAGGAACGGAAAATGTTCCTGGAATCGTTGGATTGGGGGCAGCAGTAGAACGTGCTTTTGAAAGTATGCCGCAGCGCAGCCAAAAAGAAATTGAGCTGAGGGATCATTTGATCAGCAGATTTGAAAAAGAAATACCCTATTGCAGGTTAAATGGCGACAGAGAAAGAAGACTTCCCAACAACGTAAATTTCGTATTTCGCTTTATAGAAGGAGAGTCCATGCTGATTATGCTGGATGGAAAAGGCATTTGCGCTTCCAGTGGTTCTGCATGTACATCAGGCTCTCTGGATCCATCCCATGTTCTTTTGGCCATTGGACTGCCCCATGAAATTGCACATGGTTCGCTTCGACTTACTGTAAGTGAGGAAAATACTTTGGAAGAGATGGATTATGTGGTGGATTGTGTAAAAGAAATTGTAGACAGATTGAGGCAGATGTCGCCTCTGTATGAGGACTTTGTTAAGAATTTATAGCGTGCTGTTTGTTGAAAATCTGGCAGGTGTGTAATGCAGCGCAGAAATGAGGTGAAATATGTATAGTGAAAAAGTAATGGATCATTTTACGAATCCGAGAAATGTAGGAGAAATGGAGAACCCAAGCGGTGTGGGCACTGTAGGGAATGCAAAATGCGGCGACATTATGAGAATTTATTTAGATATTGATGAAAATCACATCATAAGGGATTGCAAGTTTAAGACCTTTGGATGTGGTGCGGCTGTGGCAACCAGCAGTATGGCAACGGAACTTGTCAAAGGAAAGACAGTTGAGGAGGCCATGAATGTAACCAATAAAGCAGTTATGGAGGCTCTTGACGGGCTGCCGCCGGTGAAGGTGCATTGTTCGCTGCTGGCAGAAGAAGCGATTCATGCGGCTCTTTGGGATTATGCCCAGAAAAACGGTATTGAAATCAAAGGTCTTAAGGAACCCAAAAAAGATATTCATGAGGATGAAGAGGAAGAAGAATATTAAACGATGAAAAAGAAGGTGGTTGTGGGCATGTCCGGAGGAGTTGACTCCTCTGTGGCAGCTTACCTTTTGAAAGAACAAGGATATGATGTTGTTGGAATAACCATGCAGATCTGGCCGGAAGAGAGTAAGAATCATGTTGAGGAAAATGGCGGCTGCTGCGGATTATCTGCAGTGGAGGATGCCGAAAAAGTCGCCCGGATGCTTGAGATTCCTTATTATGTAATGAATTTTAAAAAGGAGTTTCAGGAACAAGTAATTGATTATTTTGTGGCGGAGTATCTGGCAGGCCGGACGCCGAATCCCTGTATTGCCTGTAACAGATATGTAAAATGGGAAGCGCTTTTAAGGCGCAGCATGGCGATTGGTGCGGATTATATAGCCACTGGTCATTACGCCAGAGTAGAGAGAATGAAGAACGGAAGGTTTGCAGTGCGTAATTCGGTGACTGCCAGAAAGGATCAAACCTATGCCCTTTATAATCTGACACAGTTTCAACTTGCACACACATTGATGCCGGTAGGTGATTACACAAAGGAAGAAATAAGAACGATAGCAGAAGAAAATAACTTTCCAGTGGCAGCAAAACCTGACAGCCAGGATATTTGTTTTGTGCCGGATGGAAATTACACAGGCTTTCTGGAAACGCAGGCTCCGGATAAAATGCCGGGGGAAGGAAATTTTGTATCAGAAACTGGTCAGATATTGGGGATTCATAAGGGAATTACCCACTATACAATAGGGCAGAGAAAAGGCCTTGGGTTGTCGATGGGGCATCCGGTTTTTGTCTCTCAGCTTCGCCCAAAAACCAATGAGGTGGTAATCAGTGACTCTGATGTGTTTCAAACAGAGCTTATCTGTAATCAGATTAATTTTATGGGAATGGAAGATTTGAAGGAGCCGCGCAGACTGTGGGCAAAGGTGCGTTATGCTCATAAAGGTCAGTGGTGTCTGGCAAAGCAGGTTGGCACAGACCAGATCAGATGCAGTTTTGAAGAACCAGTGCGGGCGGTGACGCCAGGGCAGGCAGTAGTTTTATATGAAGGTGAATATGTGATGGGAGGCGGTACGATTATGTAGGCCTCCCATTCTGGTGGTGCGCCTGGCGGCGCACATTTCTATATTCTATGAAACTCTGCCACTCTTTTTTCAAAAGTGGCATAATATTTATAGCCGCATTCCGTTAAGACCTCTGCCGCATGTTTGAAACCTCTTGCAATGGCCGAGGGCTGGTGGGCATCGGAGCCAATCGTAATGATCTCGCCGCCTAACTCCCTGTATTTTTTTAAAATATCCGCACAGGGATTAAAGTCGCGAAGCTGGTAGCTAAGACCTCCGGTATTCAATTCAATCCCTTTTTCTTTTTCAATCAGAGTTTCCAGAATTTGATCCAGAATATCCTCATAGGTTTCATAGCTGTAGCCGGCATCCTTAGTGGGACCGTAGCGGACCACATAATCCAAATGGCCGTAAACGTCAAAATTGTTAAATGTTTTCAAATTGTCTAATATAGACAAAAAATATTCTCTGTAGGCCTCTTCCTGCGGCCGCCCTTCATAAAAGGAAGCATATCCGGGATCTTTTTTATTACATATATGGGAAGATGCAATAATGAAATCAAAATCGAAGCTTTTAGCGTAGAGGGCAAGCTCTCTTTTAAGATGTGGCTGAACGCCTAGTTCCACGCCAAATAAAAGTTGTATTTTGTCAGCATATTTTTCTTTATATTTGATAAAATCAAATAAGTAGGAATCTGTGTTCAGTTCGAACATTCCTTTTTCTTCAGGCTTTTCATACACAAAATCAATGTCCATATGTTCTGTAAAGCAAATGCTGTCAAGTCCCAGTTCAATCCCTTTTAAGATCATTTCTTCCATAGGAGCAGTAGAATCGCCTGAGAAGGAAGTATGCATGTGATAGTCAGATTTAATTGCCATGTCAGTTATTCTCCTTATGCGTTGTAAAGTATCACATTCAGTTTAGCGGATTCCATGAAAAAACACAATTATTTTTCATTTACATCTTGAACTTTTTGGACAAATTAGGTAAAATAATCCTGTTGATAAAATTTTGTCAATTCTGACGAATTGCAAAATAATATAAAATAATTATTCAATTTTAGGAGGAAACTAAAATGGCAGTAAGAGTAGCAATTAATGGTTTTGGACGTATTGGTCGTCTGGCATTCAGACAGATGTTTGATGCAGAAGGTTATGAAGTAGTAGCAATCAACGACTTAACAAGCCCTGAAATGCTTGCACATTTATTAAAGTATGATACAGCACAGGGCAAGTACAAATACGCAGACAGCGTATCTTACGGAGAAGATTCCATTACAGTTAATGGAAAGACCATCACAATCTACAAAGAAGCAGATGCTAAGAATCTTCCTTGGGGAGAATTAAAAGTAGATGTTGTTCTTGAATGTACTGGTTTCTATACTTCTAAAGAAAAAGCAAGCGCACATATTACAGCTGGCGCTCGTAAGGTAGTTATCTCCGCACCTGCCGGAAATGATCTTCCTACAATCGTTTACAATGTTAACCATACAACATTAAAAGCTGAAGATACTGTTATTTCCGCAGCTTCCTGTACAACAAACTGCTTAGCTCCTATGGCTAAGGCATTAAATGATCTGTGCCCTATCATGAGCGGTATCATGACAACAGTTCATGCTTACACAGGTGATCAGATGATCCTTGACGGACCTCAGAGAAAAGGCGATAAGAGAAGAAGCCGTGCAGGCGCTTGCAACATCGTTCCTAACTCAACAGGCGCAGCTAAGGCAATCGGCCTTGTTATTCCTGAATTAAATGGCAAGCTGATCGGTTCTGCACAGCGTGTTCCTACTCCTACAGGTTCTACAACTATCTTAGTTGCAGTAGTTAAGGGACAGGTTACCAAAGATCAGATCAATGAAGCTATGAAGGCTGCTTCTACAGAATCCTTTGGTTACAACACAGATGAGATCGTATCTTCTGACGTAATCGGCAGCACATTTGGTTCAATCTTTGATGCTACACAGACAATGGTAGCTCCTATGGAAGATGGAAATACACAGGTACAGGTGGTATCTTGGTATGATAATGAGAATTCTTACACAAGCCAGATGGTAAGAACAATCAAATACTTCTCAGAATTAGCATAACAAAACGTTCGCTTTCAGCGAAGTTTATAGGAATTACTTCGTAATTCTTTGGGAAGTTTGAAGCTTCGTCGCAGACGAAGCTTTGGTAAAGACCTTAAGGGTCCGGTCTTATGGACCGGGCCCTTGTTTTATAAGGACAGGTAACTAAGAAGTGCTGTTTTTGGCAGCGTTTCTTTACAAAATTATGAATGGAGAAATCAATTATGGGATTAAATAAGAAATCAGTTGATGATATTAATGTAGCTGGCAAGCGTGTGCTTGTAAGATGTGATTTTAATGTTCCTCTTAAAAATGGTGAGATTACAGATGAAACACGTATTGTAGCAGCGCTTCCTACAATCAAAAAATTGTTGGCAGATGGCGGAAAAGTAATTCTTTGCTCTCACCTTGGCAAAGTAAAAAATGGCCCTAACGAAGGGGAATCTTTGGCACCTGTTGCTAAAAGACTTTCTGAAAAGCTTGGAAAGGAAGTTAATTTCGTTGCGGATTACAACGTGACAGGTGAGGCTGCTACAGCGGCAGTTGCAGCAATGAAAGAAGGAGATGTGGTATTGCTTCAGAATACCCGTTTCCGTGGTGCAGAAGAGACAAAGAATGGAGAGGCATTCTCCAAAGAGCTTGCAGACCTTTGTGACGTATATGTATGTGATGCATTTGGTTCTTCACATAGAGCACATGCTTCTGTTGCAGGTGTTACAGATGTAGTTCGTGCAAAAGGCGGCGAATGTGCAGTTGGTTATTTAATGCAGAAGGAAATAGACTTCCTTGGAAACGCAGTTGAAAATCCTGTAAGGCCTTTTGTTGCAATTCTTGGCGGTGCAAAGGTAGCTGATAAATTGAATGTTATCAATAACCTGCTTGAGAAGTGTGATACCCTTATCATTGGCGGCGGTATGGCATTTACTTTCTTAAAGGCACAGGGATATGAAATTGGTAAATCTTTGGTAGATGATGAAAAACTCGATTATTGTAAGGAAATGATGGAAAAGGCAGAAAAACTTGGCAAAAAGATTCTGCTTCCTGTAGATACTACAATTGCAGCATCTTTCCCGAATCCCATTGATGCGGAAATAGAAGTGTCTGTTGTTGATGCAGACAAGATTCCAGCAGATATGGAAGGGCTTGATATCGGAACCAAGACTGCAGAGCTTTATGCAGACGCAGTGAAATCTGCTAAAACTGTTGTCTGGAACGGACCTATGGGCGTATTTGAAAATCCTATTCTGGCAAAAGGAACTATTGCAGTAGCAAAATCTCTTGCAGAGACAGATGCAACTACGATTATTGGCGGCGGTGATTCAGCAGCAGCAGTTAACCAGCTTGGATTTGCTGACAAGATGAGCCATATTTCTACAGGCGGCGGTGCTTCCCTTGAGTTCTTAGAGGGCAAGGAGCTTCCCGGTGTAGTTGCAGCAGATGACAAATAATCGGTCAGTGAATGAAAGTAATACCTGATGACAATAAATATTTCCCTTAAAGGGGCAAAAGGAGATAAAAAGATGGCAAGAAGAAAAATTGTAGCAGGCAACTGGAAAATGAACATGACACCCAGCCAGGCAGTGGCTTTATGTGATGAGTTAAAAGATTTAGTAAAATCTGATGAGGTAGATGTTGTTTACTGCGTACCTGCAATTGATATTGTACCTGTTGTAGAAGCAGTGAAAGGTACTAATGTTGAGGTTGGTGCAGAAAATATGTATTTTGAAGAAAAGGGTGCCTATACAGGTGAGATTTCTGCAGCAATGCTGGTGGATGCAGGCGTTAAGTATGTCATTATCGGCCATTCCGAAAGACGCGATTACTTTAAGGAAGATGATGCTTTATTAAATAAGAAAGTAAAGAAGGCGCTTGAGGCAGGTCTTACACCTATCCTTTGCTGTGGCGAGACGTTAGAGCAGAGAGAAATGGGAATCACACTTGACTGGATCCGTATGCAGATTAAATCTGATCTGGTAGGAGTCAGTGCAGAGCAGGTAGCATCTATGGTAATTGCGTATGAGCCTATTTGGGCAATTGGAACAGGTAAAACAGCAACTACTGAGCAGGCACAGGAAGTCTGCAAGGCAATTCGTGACTGTATCGCGGAAGTTTATGATGCAGCTACAGCAGAGGCAGTTCGTATTCAGTATGGCGGATCTGTTAATGCAGGAAATGCAGCAGAATTGTTTGCACAGCCTGATATTGATGGCGGCCTGGTAGGCGGCGCTTCTCTTAAAGCAGATTTTGGAAAGATCGTGAACTATTAATTTTAAACATAAGGATGACAGGCTTTGCCGGACATCCTTATGTTAATGAAAAAGGGTTTTGCAGGTTTATACCGGCAAAACCCTTTTTTATTTTGTTGTACTATTTGCACAAAGTATGCTACAATACCCTTTAGGGCTTTTTGCCGGAGAAAATGCAGGCTCAATCGAAATAAAGGAGCAGGTTTTATGGAAAATGTTTTATATCTGGTGATTCCATGTTATAACGAGGAAGAGGTTTTACCTGAAACAGCAGCGCGGCTCAAGAAAAAAATGAATGATTTAGTAGGAAGGAACAAGGTTGATCAAAAAAGTCGTGTTATATTTGTAAATGATGGCTCCAAGGATAATACATGGAATATCATAACGAAGCTTCATGAGCAGGATAAACTTTTTGGCGGAATTAATTTATACCGGAACAGAGGGCATCAAAATGCGCTCCTGGCAGGTCTGCTTACCGTAAAAGATTACGCAGATATGGTAATTTCTATGGACGCGGATTTGCAGGATGATATTAATGCGGTTGATGAAATGGTGGATAAATATTTAAGCGGAGTGGATATTGTATATGGGGTTCGAAGCAGCAGACAGAAGGATTCTTTTTTTAAGAAAGCAACTGCAGAAGGATTTTATAAGGCGATGAATAGTTTGGGCGCTAATACAGTATTTAATCATGCAGATTACAGATTAATGAGCAGGCGTGCAATTGAAGGGCTGGCACAATATAAGGAAGTGAATTTATTTCTTCGGGGAATCGTACCTACGATAGGTTATCCTACAGATGTGGTTTATTATGAAAGAGGAGAGCGGTTTGCAGGGGAGAGTAAGTACCCCTTAAAGAAAATGCTATCTTTTGCAATTGAGGGAATTACTTCTTTTAGCACGAAACCCATAAGAATGATCACTGGACTTGGGTTTTTGATTTTTCTTGTGAGCATAGGGATGTTGATTTACAGTTTAATCCGTCATTTTATGGGCGCAACCATTGTAGGATGGACTACCCTTATGGGCTCTATGTGGGCAATTGGCGGATTGATTTTGCTTTCCTTGGGAGTTGTGGGAGAATATGTTGGAAAAATCTATTTGGAGACAAAGGCCCGTCCCCGATTTATGGTGGAACAGTTTATAAACGAAGAAGAATAGTTTGAGACAATGGAGGTTTCTGTGGAAGAAAGAGAAGAAAGTAAGTTAAAGTATATGGATTCGGGCATTCATCCCGATGTTTTAAGAGCTGTTTTAGAGATGGGATTTGAAGTAATGACACCTATCCAGGAGCAGGCAATTCCGGTGCTTTTAGAAGGGAAAGATATTATTGGACAGGCGCAAACCGGTACTGGAAAGACAGCCGCTTTTGCAATTCCCATGATTCAGAGAATTGATCCTGGAATTAGAAAGCCCCAGGGAATTATTCTTTGTCCTACAAGGGAACTGGCAATGCAGGCAGCGGAGGAAATCCGCAAGCTTACCAAGTATGTGCATGGAATAAAGGTTCTTCCGGTTTATGGAGGACAGGATATTGGGAAGCAGATCAGGGCGCTTAGTCAAGGCGTACAGATTATTGTGGGAACGCCGGGACGCGTGATGGATCATTTAAGAAGGCATACCATTAAAACTGCCCATATTAAAATGATTGTGTTGGATGAAGCAGATGAGATGCTGAATATGGGTTTCCGTGAAGACATAGAAACGGTGCTTGCGGACATGCCGCAGGAGCATCAGATGGCCTTATTTTCAGCAACCATGCCACAGGCAATTTTAGATATTACAGGCACTTACCAGAAAAATGCAGTATATGTAAAAGTAATGCCGAAGGAGATTACGGTTGCGGCAATCAAGCAGGCATACTATAGAGTGGCCAAAAAGGATAAATCGGAAGCAATATGCAGGCTGCTTGATTATTATCAGCCTGCCAGAAGCCTTATTTTTTGTAATACAAAGAGGATGGTGGATGATATTACCGGATATCTGAAAGACAAGGGATATGAGGCGGAAGGACTTCATGGAGATTTGTCGCAGAACCAGAGAGATACCGTGATGAATCTTTTCAGAAATGGAAGATGCAGAATTTTAATTGCCACGGATGTGGCCGCCAGAGGAATTGATGTAAGCGGTGTTGATGCAGTATTTAATTATGATGTGCCGGAAGACATTGAGTATTATGTCCACAGAATTGGGCGTACCGGACGTGCTGGAAGAAAAGGGAGAGCATTTACCCTGATATCAGGCAGAGAAATATTTAAAATACGTGACATAGAAAAGGTTTGCCATACAACCATCAAAGAAAGAAAAATTCCAACGCCTGCGGACATTACCAGAATAAAATCAGGAAATATGTTTGCACAGGCAATGGAGATCATGGAGCAGAAAGACTTATCAGAGCTGCAAAAGGTAATTCAAAAGGCGGCAGAAGAAAATGGATTCAGTATCCTGGATCTGGCTGCAGCTTTCATGCAGATGAGTATGGGAGATGAACCGGAAGAAATACAGGAAGAAAAGCCCTATGAAAAAGGAAGGCGTGAAGGCAGAGGCAGGAGAGAGGGACGGTCATCACGTGCAGGATATGACCGGAGAGAGAAAAGGATGGTGCGCGGACAGTCGTCGCAAAGCAGACGGGGAAGAAAAGGAGAGGAAGCGTCATCACGTGGCAGCCGGGGAAGAAGAGAAGAGGAAATGCCGCTGCGCAATAACCAGGACAAAAAGGGTGGAAAAGACAGAAAGAAAGAAAAAAGCGGAAAAGGCTTTGAGAAGTTTATAGCGAAAAAGAAATAAATGAGGACCAGTGAATGGATGAAAAAGAAATAAGAAGGAAAAAGCAGGCTGCTGCTGCCCGGGAGCAAAGGAGGAAGCGGAGAAAAAGAGCGGTTATGATAGAGCGGACTGCGATAGCGCTTTTAATCGTTGTTTTTCTGGTAGGTGGAACTGTGCTTATTTGGAATCTTATGCCTGGCATCAAAGTGGCTAAGAGACTGGAAGCAGCGGATGCTTTTGTAGAGACAAGCAATTATGAGGAAGCAATTGCTTCCTGTGAAGAGGCTTTACAAATTGACTCTAAGTCGGTCGAGGCATATAGAGCAATGGCCGGTGTTTATTTAACCAGCAAGGACCGTGAAGCAGCAGAGCAGACCTTGTATCGGGGATGGGAGTGCACTCTGGATGAAGGTCTCTTACAGGAATATTGTGTACATCTTTTGAATGATGCGGTAGAGGAAATTAATGGACAAAACTGTACATTTGCCACTTTGGATAAATGTGTGACAGTCCTTGAGAATGATCAGGATAGTGCAGACGTGTATCAATTACTGGATGCCTGCTATGAGCACCTGTTTGTGGATGATACCACAATTTTTTGTGATGTAAATGAAAATGGGATGTCTGGTTTTAACGATTATTTATCCCTTATGAACCGGATGATGGATGTTTGTTCTCAAAATCCCAAAGAGGAATTAAAACAGGAGATCCTTAAGTTTGCAGCCCCATCCGGAAAGTTGACCTGGATTAATGTAGGCAGTCTTCAGGAATATTTGGAACTGATAGGCAGAGTATCTGCACTTGGAGACGCAGGGAATCTGGAAATGTTTAAGCTTTGTCTTGAAAAGGCGGTCTGGGCGCAGAATCTTTTTGGTACAGCGTTTACTATTTTTGAGTCAGGAGAATTTGAGCCGATCAAGGAATTTATGCAGTCGGCAGATTATATAGCTGTCCGGGATCAGTTTATCAGCGGCACAATGGAATACTGGAGTGGAAAAACATATATTCCCGTAAGCAGGGAAAGGATGAAGCTTTTGAATCAGGATGGACAGTGGAGTTTTGCTTTTGCTGCTTTTGATGAGTATCCGCAGACAAGCGGGGTAATTAATATATGGGGAGCAAAACAGGAGGATGCGGGCGTACAGCGTTTATGTATCTCTTATGAGCCTGCTTCCCAAAGTGGAGAGTACTACCCGCATACAACCTATGAATTTGTATATTTATACAGCAATGTAAAGATTGCAGGCGAGTATGTACCTCAAATGAATTATCGGTTTGAAACAAGAACCGCTGCACCGGAGGGAACCACGTCCCAACTGATTGGTGACTGGGGCGGTGAATATGAGTGGACAATGGATTATTAGAAAGCCATCATCTGCGCAGTATGGAGCCTGTAATAGGCTCCTTTTTTTGCCATTAGCTGGCTGACAGTCCCCTCCTCGATAATGCCGCCCTGATCAATCACGAAAATGCGGTCTGCTTTTTGAATTGTGGAAAGCCGGTGGGCGATGACGAAGGAAGTACGTCCCTTTAACAGGACATCAATCCCCTCCTGAACCAAAAGTTCTGTTTTTGTGTCGATGCTGGAGGTTGCTTCATCTAAAATTAGAATATTAGGATTAGAAACCATAGTTCTTGCAAAGGCCAGCAGTTGCTTCTGTCCTACGGAAAGACCGCCGCCCCGTTCAGAAAGCATGGTGTCGTATCCCTTTTCCAGGCGGCAGATAAATTCATGGGCATGAACTGCTTTTGCGGCGGAAATAATTTCCTCGTCCGTTGCATCAAGTTTACCATAACGAATATTATCTTTAATTGTTCCGGAAAATAAAAAGTTGTCCTGCGTCATGATGCCCATTTGCCGGCGCAGACTTTGAATGGAGACCTTTTTTACATCATGTCCATCAATACTTACAGTACCGCCCTGTACATCATAAAAACGGCTGATTAAGTTGACAATGGTAGTTTTTCCAGCACCGGTAGGTCCTACTAAAGCTATGGTTTCACCAGCGTTAATTTGAAAGCTGACGTCATCTAATACCTTAGCATCTCCATCATAGGAAAAGGTTACATGGGAAAAGGAAACCTGCCCCTTAATGGGGGGAAGCTCGCTTACCGCATCTGCATCCTTAATGGCGGCCTTAGTGTCTAAAATTTCAAAAATACGTTCTGCTGCCGCAATATTAGTGATGATTTGGTTATAAAAGTTGCTTAAATTCATAATAGGATTCCAGAACATGCCAATATAACTTCCAAAGGCAATAAAAGTCCCGATGGAAACGCTGGCAGTGCCTAAAATATAAATTCCAACAAAATAAAGTGCAGCAATCCCAACTCCCCAGCTTAAGTCGATTACAGATCCGATACCGTCACAGAGAAGAACTGCTTTTTTAAAGGAGCTTCTGTGTGCATCCAGCAGATCATCAAAGGTGCGGCTGGTCTCGCCCTCCGCAGAAAAGCTTTGAATAATCCGCATTCCTGACATATCTTCGTGAATAAAGGCATTCAGGTTTGAGGCCTTTTTTCGAAAATCCTGCCATTTGCGGTGAGAATATACCTGTATCAGCCATAAGCATATGATCATAAAGGGCAGACTGCACAGGGAAGCAGCGGCAAGAACCGGATTTTTAACAAACATAATGACAGCTACTGCCAAAACGGTAGTAAGATCAGGAATCAGGGTGGTCACAAAGTTGCCCAGCACATCTTTAAGAGAATTAATATCACCGATAATGCGGGCAAGTATTTTTCCGGCAGGGCGGCTGTCAAAAAACTGAAGATCAAGTGTCTGAATATGAGAATAAAGCTCCTGTCTTATGGTCACCAGAATCTTGTTGCAGATTTTTGCCATAATGTACATACGCAGCTTGATTCCCACAATCATCAGAAGATTCAGCAGGATGGCAAACAAAACCAGCCGGAAGAGCCCAGGCATATCGCCTGTCGAAATGTAGTTATCGATGGCTGCCTCCATCAGCAGGGGATTGACCAGCGATACAATGACACAAAACGTCATAATGAAAAGTACAAGAATAATTTCTTTTTTATATTCAAGAAGGTAAGAAAGCAGCCGCAGCAAAGTACGCAGTTTACCGGCGGAAGTGCTCTGTTCATCTTCTTTATAAGAATTTATGCCCATGTGGTAAGTTCCTCCTTTTGTGTTCCATATTGTGCCACATAAGTCTGATAATAAAGTCCCTTTTTCGCCATCAGGCTTTTATGGCTTCCTCGCTCAGCAATCTGTCCATTTTCAAGGATCAGAATTTCATCTGCATGGCAGACTGCGCTGATACGGTGTCCGATAATGATTTTGGTGGTGTCCGGCAGATTCCGTAAGGTTTCATGGACTAATTGTTCTGTTTCCATATCAAGAGCAGAGGTGGAATCATCTAACACCAGTATAGGCGTTCTTTTGGCAAGAGCTCTTGCTATGGTAATGCGCTGCTTTTGCCCGCCGGAAAGCCCTACTCCCCGTTCACCGATCACGGTATCGTATTGTTTATCCATTTTTTCAATAAATCCCTTAGCCTGGGCCCGGTCTGCTGCATCACGGACCGCGGTATAAGACAGCAGATTTTTTTGCCCTAGTTTTACGTTTTCCAATATTGTGTCCGAAAAAAGGAAAACATCCTGCATAACCAGAGAAATGGAACTGCGGAGCTGCTGCAGTGTAAGGTGTTTGATATTTACATCATCTAATAAAATTTCTCCCTCTGTAGCATCATAAAGACGCTGTAGCAGATAGATCAGAGAACTTTTTCCTGCACCGGTAGCACCCATGATTCCTATGGTCTTTCCCGGAAGAGCGGTAAAAGAGATGTCGTGAAGAATCTCATATTGGTCCGCCTTGTGAAAGGAAACATGGGAAAAAGTGATTTTTCCTTTTACTTTAGGTAAAATAATCGGGCATTCCGGTTCAGTGATAGCAGGCTTTTCTTCGTAAAGTTTTTTGATTCTCCGGTTGGAGGCAATGGCGGAAGAAAAACTGTTGGTAAGCCAGCCCAGCATTTCCATAGGCCATACAATGTTCATGGAATATTCAATAAAAGCACTTAAGTCTCCTAAGGTAAGTTCGCCGGTATTCACCAGATATCCGCCGATCAAAAGCATCATAATGGGAAGCAGTTTTGTGATCAGGGATAGGTAAGGATGGTATTTTACAAACAGCTTGGACTGCTCCATATTAAGATCGTAGTATCGCTTGTTATGAGAGAGAAATTTGGAAATTTCAAATTTTTCTCTGGCAAAAGCTTTTACAGTCCTTACTCCTGCAAGGTTTTCTTCCGCTACCGTATTTAACTGGGCATTTTCTTCGCTGATTTCCTCATATACCACATCCAGCTTCCGCTCCATATAAATTGCAATGGCAGCGGCCATCATCATACAGATGGTAGGTAAAATCGCCAGCTTCCAACTTATGCGGTACATACAAAACAAGATGATGGAAGTGTGATAGATCACTTCAATAAGAAGCATTCCTACAAAGGTAAGCGCATCCCAGATGCGGTCCACATCATCTTTGATCCGGCTCATCAGTTCGCCTGTTCCTGTGCGGTCAAAAAATTCCGCACTCAGGGACTGAACGTGGCGGAATAAATCCCGGCGCAGATTGGTGGCAATTTTGGTGCCGGTGATATCAAAGGTGTATTCTTTCGTGTATTGAAAGATACATCTGCCGATCCCAACACATAAAATGCCAATCAGCATGGGAGAAAGCTTCTTTAAATCACCGCCTATAATTACATCATCCACAATCCTTCTGGTTAACTGGGGCGAAAGCATATCAAGGCTGACGCTGATGATCATGGATACAATGGCAAAAAGAAAAGAAAATTTGTGTTCCCATATGTAAGTAGATAATTTTTTCATGATTTGTCAATTCCCTTCCCTGCATTTATGCGAAAATGGCGCAAAAAAACAGCTATGGTAATAGAAATTACCATAGCTGTGTAAATTCGGTTCATTTTGAAAAATTTACAAAAAAATCTGTTGATTGCGCACCGCTTTTACAGTGCCTGATCACATGGGTAGAAACAGGCAGGTAATTTCTTTGTGGATACAGTTGCTATTTGATTCATTGTTCTAAACTTAATAAATAACATAAAAATTACCTCCTTTCGCATGTGAACTGGTTAATAGATACAAACACACAATACGCCAGAGAAAGATATTTGTCAACAGATTTTTTGAAATATTTCCATATATTTCTTTCTATAAAGTTGCTAAGAAATAAAAAAAAGTGTATAATGCAGGTTGTTTAGAGGTAATGAGTTTGTAACAATTTAGCAGAAGGAGAATAGAAATGAAAAAACCTACAGTATTAATGATTTTGGATGGATATGGTTTAAATGAGCGTAAGGATGGGAATGCCGTTGCAGAAGCAAAGACTCCGGTTATGGACAGGCTTATGGCAGAATATCCTTTTGTTAAGGGAAATGCAAGCGGTATGGCGGTAGGGCTTCCAGATGGACAAATGGGCAATTCCGAGGTTGGTCATTTAAACATGGGTGCCGGACGTATTGTATATCAGGAACTTACAAGAATTACCAAGGAAATTCAGGATGGTACGTTTTTTGAGAATCCGGCGCTTTTGAAAGCGGTGGAAAACTGTAAAAAGAATGATTCCGCACTTCATATGTTCGGACTTCTTTCAGATGGCGGTGTCCACAGTCATAATACACATTTATACGGTCTGCTGGAGCTGGCTAAGAGAAACGGACTTTCCAAAGTCTATGTACATTGCTTTTTAGATGGTCGTGATACACCGCCTGCAAGTGGAAAGGGGTATGCAGAAGATTTAGAGGCGGAAATGAAAAAAATCGGTGTAGGGCAGATTGCATCTGTTACAGGACGTTATTATGCTATGGATCGGGATAATAATTATGACAGAGTAAAAATGGCTTATGATGCCCTTACAAAGGGAGAAGGTCTTACTGCTAAGAGTGGTCCTGACGGAATTCAGGCTTCCTATGACAGGGGAGAAACAGATGAGTTTGTTAAACCAACAGTAGTACTGACAGATGGGAAGCCAACAGCGCTTATTAAAGATGGTGATTCCGTAATCTTCTTTAATTTTAGACCTGACCGGGCAAGAGAGATCACAAGAAGTTTTTGTGATGATGATTTCAAAGGCTTTGACAGAGGTGACAGACTAAATATCACTTATGTTTGCTTTTCAGATTACGATCCTACGATTCCAAATAAAGAAATTGCATTCCATAAAATTTCAGTGACCAATACCTTTGGGGAATGGCTGGCAGCAAACCATATGAAACAGGCAAGAATTGCCGAGACAGAAAAGTATGCCCATGTTACATTTTTCTTTAATGGCGGGGTGGAAGAGCCAAATGAAGGAGAGGACAGAATTCTTGTGAATTCTCCCAAGGATGTGGCTACTTACGACTTGAAGCCTCAGATGAGTGCTTATGAAGTATGTGATAAACTGGTGGAAGCAATTAAATCCGATAAATATGACGTGATCATTATTAATTTTGCAAATCCTGATATGGTTGGTCATACAGGTGTAGAGGCAGCAGCAATTAAAGCTGTAGAGGCAGTGGATGAGTGTGTTGGAAAGGCAGTAGAGGCGATAAAGGAAGTGAATGGACAAATGTTTATTTGTGCAGATCATGGAAATGCGGAACAGCTTATTGATTATGAAACAGGTGCACCATTTACTGCGCATACTACGAATCCGGTACCTTTCATTATTGTAAATGCAGATCCGGCATATACTTTAAGAGAAAATGGATGTCTGGCAGATATTGTTCCTACCATGATTGAAATGATGGGAATGAAACAGCCTCAGGAAATGACAGGAAAATCTCTGCTGATCAAACAATAATGGTGAATTAATTTAGAAATGTTTTGGCCAGGCGCCCATTAATTTGTGGGCGCTTGGTTTGTATAAAGGGCGGCTGCAAAAAGCAGTCTGGGTATCAGTGAAAGGAAAAGTATGCATAAAGACAATGGAAGCAGGGAATATTTAGGATTTGGCGTCGTTACAGTACTGTCCGTAATGGTATTTTTGGGGATTATGAGTCTTTTTACAGGAAAAGGCTTATTGGATACAAATGTATATAATACCTATGCATTGCAGGCGGAAGCATGGAGACAGGGCAGACTGGATTTAGGGCAGGATTATCCCTGGCTGGAGCTTGCAATTTATCATGGAAAATATTATTGTAGTTTTCCGCCATTTCCATCTTATCTTTTGTTTCCTCTTACCTTTTTATGGGGGAGCGCTACGCCGGATTATATTTTAATATGGCTGGCTGATCTTATAGCAGCAGTGTATTTGTATAAGATGGCAGTTAAGCTTGGTCTTTCTTTAGAAAATGCAATGCTGGAAACAATCTTTCTTATGCTGGGGACAAATTTTGTTTTTGTTATGATTGATCCTTCCGTATGGTTTATGGCGCAGACATTTTGTTTTTCTCTTTCCGTACTTGCTCTTTACTGCACAGTGACAGGAAAAGGAGCAGCATCTTTATTTTTTTGGGCCTGTTCGGTAGGCTGTCGGCCTATGCAGGCAATATTCCTGCCTGTGCTTTTATTTATTTTGTACAGGCAGATTAAAATTAAGGAGCCGGCTCAGCTATGGTATCAGAGAATTTTAAAGCACTTTACATGGGGAATACCTGCGGGAGTGGTGGCACTATCCTATATGATACTGAACTATTTAAGATTTGGAAATATTTTTGAATTTGGACATAATTATCTTCCAGAGTTCCTTCGGGCAGAAGACGGGCAGTTTCATTTAAATTATGTGGAAGAAAATTTGAAGGCATTGTTTCGCCTTCCAGAATTTATGGAAGACGGAAGGCTTGTTATTAACAGTATGGGAAATTTAAATTTTCTGCTTGTCAGTCCTTTTTTGCTTTTTGCAGTTTTTTTAGTGATTTATGCCTTCGCAAAAAAGGCATATCGGGAAGTTTTATCCGGAGCAGGGCTTATTTTATTATCAGCGCTGTATCTTTTTATCGTTGTGATGCATAAAACAATGGGCGGGTGGCATTTTGGAAATCGTTACACCAATGATATTCTTCCCTGGTTTTATCCTTTGGTGTGTATGATTCTTTCCAGATTTCCGTATTTGGCAAAATACCAGATACCTGTCTGCATCTGGGGAATTTGTTTAAATGTTGTTGGTACAGTGTGTGTATATAATGGGCTGGTGTGATGAAATGAAAAAATGGAAAGCATATCAAAAAGAGATGATGATTTTCTGCTTGTCAATCGTATTGCATGTCCTGATCATGGGAATTGCTTTTTCGGCATACAAGGCACAAAACCCTGATGCCGGATTTTCACTTATATGGGAGAGAATGACAACGGCTGGAGATGCACCACATTATCTTTTTTTGGCACAGGAAGGATATCAAAGCTTTGGTGAAAAAGAAAATTTGATTGTTTTTTATCCCTTATATCCTGTTATGATTCGAATTTTAGCCAAATGTTTATTGTTTCACAATTTTGAACTTGCCGGTATTTTGATTTCTCAGATCAGTACAGGAGTGGCAGCGATTTTTTTATACAGACTTTTAAAGCTGGATTATAAAGAAGAACTTTCGGCAGAAGCAGTTTTTTTGTTTTTGACCTATCCTTTTATGATGTTTACAATGGGGGTTTTTACGGAGGGGATTTTTCTTGCTCTGACAATAGCAGCGCTGTACTTTATCAGAAAACATGAATGGGTAAAAGTTGGAGTTTTAGGGTTGGCAGCATCTTTATGCAGAATGCAGGGAGTGCTGCTTATCATTCCTGCCTTGTATGAATTGATTATTATGCTGGCCGGAAAGGGATCAGATTGGAAAAAGTTTTTGAATAAGCGTCAATGGATGCTATTCCTTATGCCGGTGGGATTTTTCGTATATTTATTGCTTAATTTTGTAAAGCAGAAAGACTGTTTTTCCTTTATGAAACATCAAAGTGCGCCCCCTTGGTATCAATCGATTCAATGGATGAATGTCAATCTGACAAAAGACTATGGCATGGCGATGGAATACAGAGTGTTGGGATACTTTATATACTGGGTTCAAATCCTGTTATTTTTCATTGCTGTTTTTGCTTTTTTATACGGAGTCCACAAAAAAGTAAGAAGCAGCATGATCGTATATGGTGGGGTATATACTTGTTTTTGTTATCTGTCAGGCTGGCTGATCAGTGGCGCCAGATACATGCTGGGCTGCATCCCATTGTTTATCATATTTACTGCTATAGATAACAGATTAACAAGAAAAATAATCTTAACCGTCAGTGCCGCTTTATGCATGCTATACACAATATTATTCCTCCAAGGCCAGGCGATCATGTAAGTTAGTAGTTCAGCCATGAAATTAAGGCAAAAGTGCGTGGTACAGCAAATGACATAATTCTTAAATAGAAAGAAAAGGGACCAATATGGGAAACACGATTGGCGAATCAGCAGGCTTTGCAATGCTGCTGTTAATATGGATTTTATTTTTAAACATGCTTAAGGAACTCAACCTGATCAGCACAGAGCGTATGGCGCTGATTAGAAAAGTATCTTTGTATCTTTTAGGAGCCGGACTTATTTATCTTGTGCTTGGAGGTTTTTTTTATAATATTTCCATCGATCAGGCAAGCATTTTTCAATATGACGTTGTATGGGGCTATGGAAATTACGCACAAATGATGGGGCAGTTGGAAAGTGGAATCAGAAATGGAAATGGTTTCTTTTCGATGATATATCTGCTGACTGCACGAGGAATAGGAACTCTCCTTTTTAAACAATATATATCTGCGGCTTTTTATACCAGCTTTTTCTTTGCAATTGCTTTTGGCGTAAGGCTGTATTATCTTTTCCTTAAGGCGTTTGGCAGCCAGAGTGCGCAAAACCTTCTGTTTCTTGTTTTTGTCTGTCCTTTTTCTTACAAGCTGTTTTTGCCTTCGCCGGCATCAATGGTCTGCTGTCTGGCTGTTTTTGCTTTCTCCAGCATTCATATTAAGCTGCCCAAAATTAATTTAAAGGTTTCTCACTGGAGCTATTATTTTTTTCTGATTATTCTTACTTCCACAAATATTATGCTTTACTACAAGGAGATGCTGCTTAGAAAATGATTAAAGGCCGGTTTTGTACAATTTAATTTCATTGGAAGAAAAAACACAGTCAAACATGGCATCATAAACAGTTTCATCCACTTGGTAGCTGCTTCGTTCCCAGGAGGAGATCATAATATAATCTACTTGATATTTTTTAAACAGCTCCATAGAAAAAGCAGGATATTCGTACATATATTTCACATCATCCACTCGTGTCTGATCATAAATTCCATGTGTCCAAAGAAAATTGGGGGCGCCGTTTACAATATTTCTGCCAGATAAAGCAGTAATTTCGTTTACATGCCTGTCATTGGTAAGAATAGTGGCATTGACTGGAGTATTTTCATCTACATAAATGGCAGCTTCTATGTGTGGTGTAGAATATAAGGTATAATCAGATACCAATTCCCGTCCAATGGACAATACTGCAGAGAGCCCGGAAAAGAGTAGGAATACTATGCTCCATAAGCGGATTCCCTTTACAGACTTTATTTTATGATAGAGCTCATAACCGTAATCTGCGCTGATACAGCAAAAGAAAACAAATGCAATATATAACAGCTTGTTGTTATCATAAGGATTTGGGGAAAAACAGATTAGTTCCATCACAAACCAGATCAAAAACCCTGCCCCTGCCACTGCCAGGTTTTTCTTTTTCCCATAGAAAACAGCAGGAATCAAAAGAAGGAGAATGAGTCCCCAGTTTTTTATATAAAACCACAAAAAGTCATCCCCCTGGTTTCCCCAGTTAAAGCGTCCCGTTAAAAATCCGGTATGAGAAGCTTGGCCGAAGGTCCAATAAATAAGCTGTGGGAGCGCCAGAAGAAGGATAAGAAGCAAATAAAGCCCCCAGGTGGATAAAAGCTGCCTCATTCCATTTTTTTTGATATGATTGACCAGTAAAATCAGGCCAAAGAAAAAGAGGATGCCAAGGGCTGCCAGGCAGAGCGTAAGGAAGTGTGGGGCATCTACTGCACCTTTTTGTCCATTAAGTAATTGGATCAGGTACATAAAGATAAAAAATCCTGCAAAAAGAAATTTGCCGGGATAGCGCAGCTTTAGAGGAAGATCTGCTTTGCAGCATAAATCTGCCAGCAGCCAGGAAGCGCTTAAAAGGGCCATTGCAAGAAAAGAATGGGTATGGATCATAGGAAGCGAAGCGGTAAGTATTGCAGCAAAGGGAAATAAATCATACTCTTTTTGAAAAACACTTCGATATAACAGCCAGATACAGGTAAAAAGAACTGCATAGCCAAAGAGAGTGGCTCTTTGGGGAAGAAGCATATCCACAATGACATTTACCCACCGGATGTTGTTATTGATTAAATTGGTGGGAGTCTGATAATATTCTGTAAAGATGTTTTTAAATTGGTAAATGCGTTCGTTTGACCAGTCGATAAAATAAACAAATCCAAGTCCACCATTATAAAAGAATAGGAACCATGCAAGGCAGGCTTTTCCAGTTTTTTTCAACCATGTATATGCAAAGCAGTAAAAGGCAGTCATAACCTGCAGGAAGGCAAAAAACATGGGAAGCATATAGGCATACCTTAAGGAAGCTCCAAACAGATAAATGCTGGAGGAAATGCTGTCGCAGAGAAAAGGATAGCTTAACTTATCGCCCGGAGAAATAGAGTAGCAGGGTGGAATCGTCTGCTGTCTTGCAATGCTTGTAATAATACTTAAGTGTAAATTAATGTCTCCATAGGTACATTGGCCAGTATGCATACCGTCGTCTCCTGGCCGCAGAGTGTGGGAAAACAGCATGGCACAAAAAAGGATAAAGGAGAGGCTGCATAAAAGAAGAAAGAGCCAATGTCTTTTTGCCAGCGTTTTCAGACTGTTTAAAGGAAAAAGAAGCAAGTTTTTCTGGGGCTTTTTTGCGTAAAAAAGAATTGTCGTGATAAGTCCGCAGAAAAGGGCGGCTAAAATGTGTGCCTTTATGGAAAATTGAAAAGTAAAAGCAAACACGATAGGAACCCACTGAAGCAGAACAGAACCCAAAACACTGCCACAGAGGATGCGGGTAATAAAATTTTTTTTGGATAAAAATAAGCTGGAAAGTAAAAAACCAACCAATTGAAAATAGAAAAAATAAATTGTACCTAAAATATTTCCCACGGCGGAACCCCAGATTGATGCCATAAAAGAGTCTCCTTGTTCATGTTGTATTATTAAGAAATCAATTCAGTATAGCATTGTTTTTGAGAAAAGTTAATCTTTTATTAATCCATTTGTTATTAACTTGTGATAATG
>DKUR01000010.1 GCA_002490775.1 Lachnospiraceae bacterium UBA7199
CCTTGACAAAGGGTATAGTTTATTGTTCTTTCTTGTTCTTCCAGCACATCCGATATTCTCTGATAAAGTTGTTTCAATTTCTTTACCTTTGTTTTTAATGAAGAAATCTCCTGCCAGGTATTTTTCCGTTGGACTGAGCTTAAATTTCCATCCAAATCGATTGGAGTTGTATCCAGCTTCTTTGCAATTTGATTTGCACTTAACAAATCTGTAATGCGCATAATTCCTTCTGTTGCTGCAAGAGAACCAACCTTTAACTTATAATTTACCCTTGGAAGATGATCCCCTTCCCTCTGCTCCGGGGCACAAATACGCGCCATGATTCTGCATTGTCCATTTTCATCATTTTCCACTTTTACTTCTGTAGAAAATTCTATCTGCGCTTTTTCCACATTCAGACTGGTAATAGGGACAATAGAAAGAAGAGGTACCTGCATTTGAAGGTTATCCACACTATAGTCATCCCCATCTTCCTGCCGCATCTGTTCATAGGCAATATTTATATTTTTTAACTGTATGCTTTCATCTTTTCCGTTTTGTTTTACAGTTCCCATGCTCTTAATTGCTTCCACTACGCTTGCCCTGAGCTGCTGATTAGATTTTGCTAATGCATACAATGGCGCATAAACCAAATCGTTTAAATCAATGAAATCATTTTCCTTATAGTTTCCTGCAGAATCATTTTCATCCTGATCACTATAAATTTCTTCTTCGCTCATATTTATTTCCACCCCTTTCTTATGTTTTTGTACAAAAATCATATAATAATTTTTCCTTATTTTCAGCATTTTGAGATTAATGTATAGCTGTTATGGGATAAATGTTAAAAGAAGTGTTCTTCAGCATAAAGTTCTTGAATATGCCTTTTTATTTCATAATAGCTTCTGACTGGAATCAAAAGCAGATCTCCATTATCAATAACTAACTCTCTTTGTTCAAGACTTTTAATATGATTAAAGTTTACAATATAGCCACGCTGCAGGCGAAAAAAATTCTTTGGAAGAAGAGCCTCTAATCTTTTAAGCGTCCCTCTTCCTTTTACTTCTCCATTCCGGCAATGCCATATTAAATTGTTATGATTTGATTCTATGTATAATATTTCTGATTCTCTAAGCATGTATAAATGGTCTTCATCACTCCGTATCATACACAGTATTGGTTCATCACGATTGCCATAAAGTATGATCCTTTCTGCAATACCGGACTTCATAATAACCGTAATTTCATATGGAAATCCTTGCCCTCCTATATCCGCCTCATCATCCCTGATATAAAAATTTCCATACACTACACAAACATGACTATCCATTACTTGCACATTATAATGTCCATGTTCTACTCTGCATTTCTTGTTAAAATGAATACATAATTTTTTTTGTAATAATTTATGTGGCACCCCTTTTTCATAAAACATATTTATTTGCCAGTTTGCTGCTTTAGAGCAGAATGGTATTGACTCTGTTTTTCCTGTTCCAATTTTTTCAACAATTATTTGCGTCCTTATTATCATCTCTATTTCGTTCATCTGCCATTCTTCCTCCTTCATGCATGAATTTCATAAGTTAAATACTTAAATTGCAAAAATATTTTTTTCAGCATTTAAATTAGGAAAGAAATATAAAATATTCAGCAATCCGGGATGAATGTATGTCTGTGGCGGGATAAATGTTCAAAAAGGCAGAAAAAAGGAGTATTCTGTACCGAATACCCCTTTTCGTATAAGTCTGGACACGCATATCGCATGCCAGTATATTGGCAAATACAGTTGTAAGCGCAGCACAATTGCCGGCCTGCTGCCCACTACATCAAAATTATACAACAATTATCTTGTTATAAAAACGTCCTAATGTTCCTTTTTAAGTGTATAATAATTCTAGTCAACTACCAATTATGGTACAATTTAAAATCAGGGAGGAAATCATATGAATACCTTACAGCAGCTTACAAATGACTACTTAAAATATTGCCGGAATCAAAAAAGACTGGATGAGAAAACCCTGAAAGCCTATCGTATCGACTTAGCCCAATTCCATGCCGCACTTCCTTCCACTAATATTGGGGATATAACACCTGACGTATTAGAGAATTATATCGCTGGCCTCCATCAAAAGTACAAACCGAAAACCGTAAAAAGGAAAATTGCATCCTTAAAGGCCCTTTTTCATTATTTTGAGTACAGAGAAATCATTGAGAAGAATCCTTTTAATAAAATACATATAAAGTTTCGTGAGCCGGTTATTCTCCCTAAAACAATTCCTTTGCATACAGTTGAGATTTTTTTATCTGCTATCTATCAGCAGCACAGGCAGGCCCAGACAGAATACCAAAAGAAATGTACCCTCAGAGATCTGGCAGTCATTGAATTGCTTTTTGCCACTGGAATGAGAATTTCAGAGCTGTGTTCTTTAAAAGTAAACAGTGTAAATTTATATGACAAAAATATATTAATTTATGGGAAAGGCTCCAAAGAAAGAAGAATACAAATTGGAAATGAGGATGTTATTCATGTATTGAAAGAATATAAGGACACTTTTTTTGATCAGATGAAAAACTGTAATCATTTTTTTGTCAGCCAGTCCGGAAGCCCTTTATCGGATCAATCCGTCCGAAGAATGATTAATAAATATACCTCTCTTGCTGCTATAGAGCTGCATATCACCCCGCATATGTTCCGCCATACCTTCGCCACAAGCCTGCTGGAAGCAGATGTGGATATACGCTATATTCAAGAAATGTTAGGACATAGTTCTATCAATATCACTGAAATTTATACCCATGTAGCGTTGTCTAAGCAAAGGGATATTCTGGTGGCGAAGCATCCTAGGAAGGATTTTCATTTACATGGACAGGATTGGCGGTAGCAGCCAATCCATCATACACGCAGATCAAGCCTGGTGCCAGCTTTTGCTTTTTCCCTTATTCTCCGAATCAGCCTTTCAGAATTTTTTCTTCTTTCAGTCCGAAGCTTTATGCTCAATTTATAACCAAATTCATTTCTAACGCAGGAAATGGAGGAAAACTTACCGTTTTCATCTATATAGCTGCGGCGGAACACTACCTTCCATCCACTGCCTTTATAGATGCCGTCTACCATTTTTGTCATAAACTCAACACCCTTAAGCAGCTCCTTGGTTTCCCTCTCCTGTTCCGGATCATTTCTCATTTTTTCCACAAGTGCCGGGCTGATTGCTAATGTTTTACGGTTTTTTACAGAAGAAAAAGTGTTTCCCACCCTAAATTCCACACTTGGCACAAGCTTTGCCAGCTCTTTTACATACAACTCTTTGTTTTTTTTATTGTTGATATCTGCTATTGCGGGTATTTTTTCTCTTTCCCTGTTTTGTATATAGCCGAATGTGCTTTGCTTCGATAAATTCTGCATGGTGTAATTACTATAATAACTTTCAATTTCCAACGCCATAAAACCCTCCTACAGCACTTTTACTAATGCTACCAGCCAGTCATCTGTAGGCTTTTCATAGGGAATCCTTACCACCGGTTCATCGCTGCCGGACTCATAATAGCAGGAATACCCCGTGCCTACAAATCCGGGCAGCTTATAAAAACCGCCAAAAACAATAAATACGTCTCCGGTTGCATTGATTTTTTGCAAAAATTCCTCAAAAGCTTCCTTTCCCACGTAGACATAAGTATCATCATAAGAAATCATCTGGCGTAAAAGTTCACTGTCTTCAAAAAAAGTAACTTCTTCCCCGTTATATCCATATATAAACATGCTGTCATTTTCATTATATCTGTCATAGGAACTATTTTTAATCCAGGCAATCGCTCCCACCATACAAAGCATAGCAGCCATGAAAGTACTGACTGCCACTATCCTTTTATATGGCTTATACTGTGATATTTTCATCACCCTTCGCCTGATATTCCGATATTCTTTATCGCCCACAAAAGCTGCAAACAAATTGAAATCTTTGCTTTCTGTCTGTAAAACCCTCATGCTTTTCAGTAAAAGTTTCCCATATGCATATGCTTTTTCTTTACTTTGCTGTATGGTTACCCAATCACAAATTTCCTCCATATCCTCTCGAAAAAATTTTGTAGCTAGGGCAAATAATGGATTCATCCATAGCAATACTCTTATCAGATCCCACAGTAAATAAAACAACAAATGTCCTAGTTGAATATGCGTTTTTTCATGGAGCAGGATTGTCCGCAGTTCATCCTGATCATATTCCTTCCACATAATCTCAGGTATTATAACCTTGGGCTGCAACACTCCTATGACAGAAGGTGTGACAGGCATTTGAGTAACATAAACTGCCATGCCATCCACATTTTTTCTTTCCATACTACTGACTAGTTTTTTTAGTTTTCTTCTTTCAAATATCAATCTGCCCCCAAAGAACATCATACCGCCTAAATACAGCCAACCAATCCAGACATACTTTATTAAAAGCTGCGTCCACCATGTAAAAATTATAATACCTATGGTATTTTCATAAAAAAATTTCATCTTGCCAACAAAGAGAACCGGGACAAACAGGCTCCATAAGGCTCCTTTTAAAAATACCTTGTTCTTCAACAGCGTTTTCCGCATAAGGAAAACAAATGCAAATACCAAAAGTGAAATCATGGCACACCTAATAAGCTGCATCGTATAATAGATTACACATAAATTAATAAAACTTATTCCTCTATCCCAAAATTCCTGCATTTTCACTCTTCTACCTATGCCTTTCCCGCTTGGGTTTTCCTATCGGAACTTTTGTTTCACTGATCTATTTCTTCATGGAGCGTTCTTTCCCTGCAGAATTATGCTCTTCCATACATTGCTCTAAGATTTCTTCTAATTCTGTAAACTGCTCTTCTGTCAAATCTGTACTTTGCAGTAATGCCGCCATTGCATTTTTCCGGCTTCCCCCGAAATAGCTGTCTACAAATTTCCGGCTTTTTTCCTTCTGGCAGTCTTCCTTTGATTTTAAAACAAAATAGTGATAAACCCTTAAATCATGTTCATCCACGGTATACCCTAAAACACCTTTCTGGCACAAGCGGTTAATCAAAACACGAACCATCCGGGGCGACATGTCTGCTTTGTCTTGTATTTTTTTGATAACTTCCTTTGCTGTCAATGATTTAGAGCTTGCCCAAAACACTTCCATGATCAGCCATTCACTCTGGCTGGGAGTCGTTTCTCTTTCCATATGTTTTTCCTCCCACAATAGTCTCCTTTAATTTGTATATCGGATAGAATGTAAAATTTGTTAATGTTTGTTCCTTTTTTAGAAGAAAATTTTTATTGTCAAATAATTAATAGATAATTAAAAGTTATCTGTC
>DKUR01000114.1 GCA_002490775.1 Lachnospiraceae bacterium UBA7199
AAAAATGATAAATTTGATTGTGTGGTTGTAAAAGATTTTTCCCGGTTTGGCAGGGATTATATGGAAGTAGGTTCGTATTTGGAGCAGATATTTCCTTTTTTGCAAATTCGTTTTATTTCTATTAATGATAATTATGACAGTGCCAGTTATCAGGGAAATATCGCAGATTTAGACGTGAATTTCAAAAATCTTCTCTATGACTTGTATAGCAAAGATTTATCGCAGAAAGTAAAAACTTCGCTACAGATTAGGAAGGAGAGTGGGAAGTATATCAGTGCTAATGCTCCATTTGGTTATGAAAAAGCTACAGATGACAGGCATACGCTTGTGATTTGTGAGGATGAGGCAGTAATTATCCAGGAAATTTTTTCACTTGCTTTACAAGGGTTTACTTCCTTTCAGATAGCAAAGAAAATGAACTTAGAAAACATACCAACACCAATGGAATTTAAGCTTCGTAAAGGGAAAACTCCGAGAAAGCCAAAAGGTGATAAGTTTTACTGGAGCAGTGGTGTTATATGTAGCATTTTACGCAATCCTGTGTATGTAGGCGATGTGGAGTATGGTAAAACGGAGAGAGAACATGTGGGAGGCCGCAATATCTTAAAAGCCAGGGCAGAGTGGAAAGTTATAAAAAATCACCATGCTCCAGTTATTTCTAGAGAAGATTTTGAGGAAGTCCAAAAAAATAGAGGAAAAAACCATAAAAAAGAAAAGAGAAAAGAAAGCAGACACCCATTGATCGGCAAGATAGTGTGTGGATGCTGTAAGCACAATTTGCAGATAAAGGAGGGAGTGAATCCTTATTTTACTTGTTATAACCGATATGTAACCAAACAGAAAGAATGTGTCAGTAAGGTCAATGTCATGTTTCTGGAACAGGTAGTATTGTTCCAGATGGAGGAATATCTGGAACAACAAAATCTTATAATAGGGATTGACAATAGGTATCAGGATGATTTGCAAGCGGAACAGGATAAAATTTTGCAAGATATAGGGCAAGCAGAGAGGGAATATAACAGACTGAAACAGGAACATTATGAAAGTTACCAGTTATACTCTCTTGGAAAACAGACAGAGTTTCATTCCCGCCATGCAGAGATGGAGAAAAAACAAAAGATTATTCAGGCGTTACAGGAACAATTTTTTCAGATAGATGGGCAGATTCATAGGGCAGAGTCACAGAAATTTATTGTAGACAGAAATGCTAAGCTGACATTTGAAATGATGGATCGGTATATTGACAAAATAATCATATATAATGAAGAAAATATTGAAATCAGATGGAAAGTATAGCAATCTGATTTTGCAATGATTTAACATGATAGATGGATTTTTGTAACAATAATTTAACAGCACGTCTTTAAAATAGATATTTTTGATTGGAAAACTGCAAAAATAGGGATGTTTGATTTAAAAAAATTTTTTGCAATTACTTGACATAAGAGGGAATAGATTATACGCATCCTGCTTTCAGAAATGATGATGGAACGACCCGTATTTTATATATATGGGACCAGACAGCTACATCAGACAATTCTGCAGGCAGGATTCCAGCAGGATATACATATGGTGCAGAATACAGCAGCAGTGATATAAATGAAGCATTGTCTCAGAATAACAGGGAAGAAAGATTTAAGATTGTGCCAGTTACTGACAGAAGCAGCGGCCATGGTACAGCCGTAGCAGGTGTGGCAGCAGGAAATGGCGCTTCGTCACCTGGCAGGAGATACAGGGGAGTTGCAATAGAAAGCAGCCTCATTGTAGTAAAACTTGGCAAACGTGGAAGTTCATTTGCCCTTACTACAGAAATCATGGAAGCTATTGATTATACAGTAAGAAAAGCTATTGCGCTAAATATGCCTGTAGCAATTAATCTCAGTTTTGGCAATAATGATGGCCCACATGACGGCAATTCGCTTTTTGAAAACTATATTGCAGACATTAAAGGCATATGGAAAAATGTAGTAGTAGTAGCATCAGGCAATGAAGGGGATGCAAGACATCATGCATTTGTGCAGCTTGAAAATGGCGGTGACAGCCAGTCCGTAGCCATTGCTATTGCTGAGAACGAAAGAAATATACAGATGCAGTTGTGGAAGCACTATCAGGATGAATTCAGGGCAAACATAGTTGCTCCAGATGGTTCCAGGCTTTTTCTAAATATACAGCCAGGCAGGGCAGAAACGTATATATTTGGTGGCAGCAGGTTAAATATTTTTTATGGAGAACCGTCACCTTATACAATATCACAAGGAATATTTATACAGTGGCTTCCATCATCAGGAAATAACACTTCTTCATATATAATGCCTGGTGTGTGGTATATCATACTTGAGCCTGTGGATATAAAGTATGGTAAAGTAAACATGTGGCTTCCCACAATAGAAGTTATTGGTCTTTCCACAGGATTTTTAACCCCATCTGCTGACACCACACTTACAATACCTGCAGCAGCACGGAATGTAATAACTGTTGGCGCATATAACGCATTAACAGACAGTATGGCATCATTTTCTGGCAGAGGCAATACAACAGATGGCAGATTTATGCCATCTATTGTTGCACCTGGTGTTGACATTATGAGTACTGCACCAGGAGGAGGCTATTCGTCTAATACTGGGACATCAATAGCTGCACCATTTGTTACAGGCAGTGCTGCTCTTATGATGGAGTGGGGGTATGGCGTTATAATAAGGTTATATTATCTTGTGCTTTCCAGATATAAAAAATATGCTTCTTTAAACTTTGTGTATTTCCTGCGTGATAAGTATGCATGGAACTGGTCATTACATAAATTAATTATTGTATGATTAAAATTGGACACATACTCCATATTTTATCTATTGTCATGGGACAAGGATTCAATTTAATTTTTCTTCCACCATATTCTCCTGAATTAAATCCTATTGAAAAATTTCCACCTGTGCGGTTGGAAAAATAAAATTTTGCTTCTGTTTTGCCATAAAAC
>DKUR01000063.1 GCA_002490775.1 Lachnospiraceae bacterium UBA7199
ACTTAAACTGGAAGACGGTACTACTAAAATTTTCCTGAATATGACCAGTAAAAATGGTTCAAAAGAATTGGTAAGTCTGTTACAATATATGAAGAACACGGACATAAGCAATCCGGAAATTCAGGTAAGGGATAAACGCCTGCTGGAATTGGATAAAATCGTAACCAAAGTGAAGGAATCAGAAGAATGGGAGGCAGTGAAAATGGACATTCTTGATATTGGTATTCAGAAAGGAATGGAGCAAGGAATAGAGCAGGGAATTGAGCGTGGACTTGAAACAGGAATCAAGGCTCTTATAGAAACCTGCAAGAAATTCCAAATTTCCAAAGAAGATGCAAGGAACCAGATCATGGAGAATTTTGAACTGACAGAAGAGAAAGCAAACGAATACATTAAGAAATGCTGGAAGTGATTTTAGGTACTAAAGATTATATAAAATGATGCATAGCAGAAAATACCAGAGCCCGTATTTGATATTTCAAACAGGCTCTGGTATTGTATTTTATTGGGATTCTGTAACTTGCAGGGAGAAAACCTGCACAATATGTTGACAAAATACTTGAATAAATTTCGAGATGTAGTAAAATAAATTATATATGCGATAAAGGAGAGGTGTGCCATGTCGGCAGATGACCTGATGGTTGGCGGCAGACGTTTCCGCACCCGCGCGGATTATGAGGCCGCATTAAGAGACGAAAAGAAGATCAAAAGCATCAAGACGAAAATAGATTTAAATAATCCCAAGCAGCTATATGAGCTCTTTGGAGAAATGCAAAGTGGAGCTTACCGCTTTGAGTCGGCACTGGGAAATGATTTTGATGATGAGATTTTTGAGAAAATTGAAGAATTAAAAAAGCAGGGTATTACAGCAGAGAATGCCGGTGATGCATTAAAAGGAAAGAAAAAGAAGAAAAAGTCAAATAAGACAGCAAATAAATCGTCTGCAAAAAAGAATAACAATACAGACGGGAAAACAGCAAAGAACGTCAATCTGAAAGATTTTGACAAGAATATGCAGACGCAGGTACTGTTGGAATTGTATAAAAGAGAGAGGAACCGAAAGATAATCGTAGTTTTGGCCTCTATTGTAGCTGTTGCAAGCTTTGCCTATTTTGGGGTTTATTATTATAACAGCGCCAGAACAAGCATGAGTTATGATCAGCTTGCAGAATTAAAGGGAAGTGATGCTCTTGTCAGCAATCAGGAGAAGAACACTTTTTCTATACATAAAGAAGCAATTCAACTGCCCGATGTACTTGATGAATATAAAACTTTATATGAAAAGAATAAAAAGCTAATTGGATGGCTTAAAATTGACGATACAAATATAGATTACCCTGTAATGCAGACAGATAACAATGAGTACTATCTGGATCATAATTTTAATCAGGAGCATGATAATAATGGCAGCCTGTTTTTGGACTGTGACTGTAATATCTATCCCAGGTCAACGAACCTGATCATATATGGACATCATATGAAGTCCGGCAATATGTTCGGCAACTTGCAGCAATATGCAAAGGAGTCCTACGGAAAGTCTCATTCTCTGATACAGTTTGACAGTATCTACGAAAAGGCAACGTATCAGGTAATGTACGTATTCCGCTCACAGGTGTATAACGAGGATGATCTGGTTTTTAAGTATTATCAGTTTATTAATGCAAATTCAGAAGAGGAATTTGATTCTTATATGAGGGAAATGGCAGCCATGAGTCTGTATGACACGGAAGTGACTGCAAGTTACGGAGACAGTCTTCTAACCCTGTCAACCTGTGATAATTCACAGACAGACGGAAGATTTGTGGTTGTGGCGAAAAGAATTAAGTAACCTAAAAGGAGTATTATAATGAAAAAGGGTGCAAAGAAGAAAAACAGAAAATTGCGCAGACAGGTCAGAAAAACGGTTGGTGCGTTGTTTATGGCTTCTGCTATAGTGGTGGCAGCGATTCCAGTTCAGGATGTAAGTGCGAATCCAGATGATAATGCAACTGCTAATATTAAAGTTGCTGTTGTTGACAAAAATATGGATACTTCTGTTACGGACTATTATTTTTCAAATGCAACGAAACCATTTGAAATTGATGTGCCTCATGCCCACGATTCCAAAGATCCAAATGAAAAAATAGTATATACATCCGGAGATGGTGCATATCAGTTTGTATATATGGATCCAAGTGGTTCAGGTATGAACAAGGTTGCTGTTATTTTACAATATAATGGGGGTTATCTTGAAGATAATAAATTGGTTATCCCAGACTCATTAGAAGCATATAGAAAATATACAGATAATGTGTCTGCAAGTGATTTTTGCCTTGTTACTAAAAATAATAGCTTTCTGCATTATCAGGCAACTGTCCGAATACGAGAAAATGGTGATGTTGGTGAGTACATGTATAATGTTAAAGATGTCACTGATGCAAATAGTGAAACCGGCTATAAATTAGTTCCACAAAGAGATTTGAGTCCATGGAAAGAATGGGGAGATGATGCTTTTGCATGGGTAGAAAAAGTGGAAAAGGATGTAACCAATGAAGAAACTGGCGAGACAACAAAAGTAACGGTAGATGTTCCGCATGAGGTATTTGCAGCTACAAAAGTAGATTATCTTCCTTGTTATTATGAAACAAGGGAAGATAAAAAAGATGGGAATGATAGTTGGGGACATTTAACAGATAGACAATTATATTATCTTGATGCCGATGGTAAGTATCAGACAGCAGGAGGAAGTTCAGACTATCAACGAATTGACGCAAGCGTAGAATATATTGGTTCAGAGAAAGTTACAGGAGATGCTGGGGGCAAGTGGATATTAAATGGCGAGATTACAAATCCGAAGGATGGTGTTTTTGCGGAAGAAGGTAATATACGTACACTTATTATAAGTGAAAATATTAAAGGAATTAGTGATTATGCTTTTTATGGCTGTACCAACCTTGAAAATATTGAATTGAATAATGGCTTGGAGTACATAGGAAATGGAGCTTTTGCTGAATGTATACGTTTAGAGTCATGTACAATAGATCCTTTTGCTAATGCAAAAGTGCTTGGAAAAGACGCATTTTATAATTGTCGTGATTTGACTGAATTTATAATACCGAATGGTTTACAAGCTATAGGAGATAATTGCTTTGAAGGGTGTGCTGCATTAGCTAAAATTGATTTTAGTGGAAGTACCGGTAGTGGAAATACATCATTACGAATATTAGGCTATCATCTATTTAAAGATTGTCGTGCGTTAAGTGAAGTCACTTTCCCACTTTATTATGAAGAAGAAGACATAGATGTTGATATGTTTGAGGGGTGTACTTCTTTGCGAAAAATTATAGTTCCAGCGGTTAATACAAAGCTTAGGATTGGTGTATTTCATGTAACAGGAAATACAGGAGGTTATCCAGCATGTCATGCAAGCGCCGCAGAAGGATGGGAGAAATTTAGAAATACTGTCTCTCAAAGTTTTTACTTTGAAGGTGCAAGAGATTCTGGTATTCACGATTCGGCTAAAGAAGGATCAGTAGCGTTTAAATATGCAGGGGAAGATCTATATGAGAAGATAATGTATGAAAGAGATGCATTGCTTGATGCAAGTGATAGCACTGGAGAAAAGAGAAGTGCACAGGTAACTTATCAGGTAAACAGCAAAAATGAATTAGTCCATTTTCAAATTAATACGTATATAGATAATAATAAAAAAATATCTTACCGTCCAGAAAATATTACTATTCCAGAAGAAATTGGACCATATCATATTTCATCTATAGGTGCAGGAAGTTTTAATAATAATTGCTATTTAAATCGTATTACGATTCCAGCGTCAGTGACATCTATAGGTGCAAATGCTTTTGTCGGATGCCATAATCTTAGTACAGTAATATTTACGGATGCAACGACAATTAAATCCATTGGAGCAGATGCATTTAAAACGCAGGAAGGAACCACATGTAAGCATGGACTGTATCCGGGTAATCAAAAGGATGATGATGGTAATGAAATAAAAGATAGTTCTGGTAAACCTATTCCGTTACCGAAACCGGAGTTGTATTTTGTGGGTGCGATGATGAATGATGACGGAACTGATACAGAACCGTTCAAGTTTGCCATGAATGGAAGCAGCAATATTAATAATACTAATCAGGAAAAAATTTGGATTACTTGTCATAGCGGATGGCCTACTAATTTAGAGGTACAATATTATTTTGATCCAGATACAAGTTCAGGTGAAGCGCAACTGATAGGCTATCCCAGGTATGAGATGTTGAATAATGCTGCAAAAGCAGCAGCATGGGTAAAGTCACTTCCATATGTTACAAGTAACAATGAAGAAGAATATTTAAATATGGTTATTAAAGCTACTCAATATTGGGAGGCTGCCGATAAAACTGGGTTGACACAACCTACGGAAAATGAAATGGCAATAGTGGCTTCAGCGTTAAATGTTGTGATTCCTTCTAGTGTTGACAGCATTAAATCAGGACTGTTTTCCGGCTATACATATGATAAAGATGGAAAACCTGTTCAAGTTGATGAAAACCGAAACCCTATATTGGTTAATGATGATGGAAGTAGTATACGTTATGATGAGGCAGGAAATCAAGTTAAGGTTAATGCAGATGGTACTTGTAAACCTAATGTGGATTCTAACGGTGCAGAGATACCTTTAGTACCAATTATTGAAACGGATACAAAATTAGAGAGTATTTTGATAAATGGTCTTAGTGGTGGTGTAAATGAAATTGAGCCTTATACGTTTAAGGATTGTATCGGTTTGAAAAACGCTGATATTATTGGCAGCAGCCTGATTAATGATTATGCATTTGAAGATTGTACAAATTTGTCAAATGTTGCATTGGGATCAAGACTAAAGGATACAGGAAAGCGACCTTTTAAAGGCTGCGAAAATTTGAGTGGTATAACTTGTGTTGAACCATCACAATTCAAATATGATAGTGGTATTTTATATCGTAACATTGGGAATGGATGGGAAATAGTAGAATGTTTGGAGAACAGAGGAGCACTTAATGGTACGGGATTATATAATGTTGGGCCAGATGAGTTAACAGGAGTGACAGCTATTAAAGATGAGGCATTTACAGATTGTACAGAAATTGGCCAGATAGATTTATCCAAAACTACAGTTGATATTATTCCAGAGAGCTGTTTTAAAAATATGCAATTAAGCAGTATTTATTTACCCAGTACCTTGAAGGCGATTGAAAAAGATGCTTTTAAGGGAAATGATGTTAACCGCTTTATTGTTTACTTTAAAGGAGATCCGATTACTTGGGAAGATGATCAGTTTGAGCCGAAGAATCCTGATAAGCAGATAGTTATTTTTCAATGCCTTGATAAATCTAATGCGTATTATTATGCAGAAAAATATCCTTATATTAATGCCAGTGATGAAGAAGTGTATCTGGAGTTTGAAGTAATATTTTGGAATCTTCCAGATTGGCCGAATATGAATAATCAAGTATTGGTTGATAAGCAGACTGTACGGGCTGGTGAAGATGCAGTACCGCCAAAAGAAAATCCTACCTGTAATAATCCAAAGCTTTCGTTTGTTGGGTGGAGTAATTATGCAAATATACAAAAAAATACAGATGTTTTTGCACAATATGATTCGCCTGAGTTTAAAGTGGAATTTATAGATGGTTATTCTTATACAGTGTTAAAAACAGAGTATGTTAAGTATGGGCAGAGCGCGACCCCGCCTGCCGAGGAAACTCTTCCTAAACATGAAGGCCAGATGTTTGTAGGATGGGATAAAGAATATTATAATATAACATCAGATATTACCATTATAGCAAAGTATGTAGATAATTCGGGAGATTCGAACAGGCATAAAGTAACTTTTTATGATGATGATGGAAAAGAGTTATTTTATCAGTATGTAAATGATGGAGATGCACCCTTACCTGCACAAGCACCTGTGAAAGCAGGATATACATTTGTGAAATGGGTATGGACGCCTCCAGAGTCAGCAACAAGTGTAAAGCAGGATACATCTGTGGTGGCACAGTATGAAAAGGGGGGAGGCAGTTCAGGAGGTAATCCGGGTGGCAATCCAAGTGGCAACCCCGGAGGTTCATCTGATCCAAATGCAACCAGATCACCGGGCGGCTCATCCTCACCTTCCGCTTCACCCTCATCCTCACCGGAGGTTACCAAATATACGGTATCTGTATCAGGAGGAAGCGGCAGCGGAAGATATGCGGCTGGTGAAATTGTAGCAGTAAATGCTTACTATATGGGAGAAGGGCAGGCTTTTGACCGCTGGACTTCATCTACAGCAGGGGTAGGATTTTCTAATCCCAATGCCACATCAGCTACCTTTACTATGCCGGCAGCCAATGTAGCAATTACTGCCACTTACAAGACCGGAAGCGGTACAGCATCAAATAGTGCTGGCGGCGGCAGTGGAGCCGGAGCAGGAGGAAGTTCCGGCGGCAGTGGAACTACAAGTAATAATGGAACTACGGTAGAAGTGACTAAACCGGGTATTTCCAATACAAACTATGCAGGCGCTACGGTAAGCGGAGCAACAGATAATTTTATTGTTAAGGTCACAGAAGACCAGTCGGCAACAGATGCTGTAGTTGCAGCATTACAGGCAAGGTATGGAGATATCAGCAGAATTCAGTATCTGCCTATGGATATCAGTTTATATGATTCCACTGGGCGGACCAGAATTGCGGATACTACAGGAATTACGGTTAATTTAACACTTCCATTGCCGGACGATTTGGTACAGTATGCAGGAAACAATAAGGTTGCAGCAATTTCTAATGGAGCATTAGAGGATTTGAATGTAAGATTTACCACAGTAGGCGGCGTACCTTGTGTGAACTTTACAGCCACTCATTTTTCGCCCTATGTAATTTATGTGGATACGGCAAATCTGACAGAAGCAACCATTGATACTACGCCAAAGACAGGCGATCCGATTCATCCTAAATGGTTCCTTGCTCTTGGAATGGCATGTATTTCACTGGTATTGTTCTTTAAACGCGATAAGGTAGTAGTTAAATCAAAAACAGCATAGGAGTTCCTATGAATAAGAAAATTGCAAAAACTTTGGGGACACTGCTGCTGCTTACAGCAGTAGCGGTTACCCAGGTACCTGTATCAGATGTGGAAGCGGTGGCGTCTGCATCTGATTTTCAGATGAATGGAAATAAATTAGTGAAGTATTCAGGCACGTCGGAAGTCGTGTCTATTCCTGATGATGTAAGAGAAATCGGGGAAGAAGCCTTTGCAGGCAATGATAATATTGTTAAAGTCAATATAGGCGGAAAAGTGAAATCCATCGGCTATCGGGCCTTTGCCGACTGTGACAGTCTGCGTACGATTGCAGTAGGCGATAGTGTGGAGGAGATTGGAACTGCGGCTTTTAGTAATAATAAAGAGCTGACCAATGTGGCGCTTGGTACACAGGTGAGAAAAGTTGGAAATGGCGTTTTTGCTGGATGCAGCCAGTTAGCTGATCTGTCTGTTTCCGCAGGAAATACTTATTTATTGTATTCAAATGGTGTTTTATACGATAGTGAACAGACTAAAGTGTATGCACTTATGCCGGCCTGCCAGCGGGGGGCCTATACACTGCCGGGGACAGTTACAGAAATTGCCGGATATGCTTTCTGGGGCAATCCTTATCTGGAAAAGGTAACTTTAGGCAGTGGTTTAAATGAAGTAAGCGCCTATGCTTTTTCTAACTGTATCAACTTAAAGGAAGTGGATATCCCTTTAACTGTAAGGGGAATTGGAGCGAAAGCTTTTGAGGATTGTGTGAATCTTTCCAACGTTATTTTACCTGATTCTATGGCTGTTATAAGCAGCACTGCCTTTGATGGGTGCCCAAATGTAAGTTTTACAGCTACGCCGGGTACTTATGGCGCGGAATTTGCGGCGGCATTACAGAAATCTGAGGTAGAGGAAGTTGAATATGAGGATGTGCAGGATGCAGAGGTGGTAGATGCAGATGCAATTTCCAATGATGCGGGCACGGATGATGCCATGCACCCTAATGCCAATGTAACACCAACTCCTTCACCGGA
The DNA here is from genome assembly GCA_002490775.1 of Lachnospiraceae bacterium UBA7199. GTDB lineage: Bacteria > Bacillota > Clostridia > Lachnospirales > Lachnospiraceae > Suilimivivens. The sequence goes on from DKUR01000063.1 coordinate 8,052, forward strand.
GCTTGTAACGGAGACAGAGATTATTAATAATAAGACTTTATTAGGGGAATCCAGCATTGTTTCCGGCAGAGCGGTAGTATTTATTGATAATAGACAATCCAGTGTATTAAATGGTGATCAGTCAGCCGGAAGGGTAGATTTGGCAAATATAGCAAATGAGGGAGCTGAAACAGATCAGAGTAATATCAGTCAAATGAGTGATGGAGAGAAGGTTGGAAGTCTGTTGGCTGATAATGCCCAAAAAGGAAAGGATTTTCCTAAATATACCATTGTGGATGGTACAAAGATAGCTTCTCAGGCATTTTATCAAAATAACGACCTTTCTGAATATACGATAGAGGAAGGAATCACTGAGATTGGTGAATTTGCTTTTGCAAGATCGGGGATTACTTCAGTTACGATTCCTGAAGGTGTCACGAAAATAGGGTACGGAGCTTTTTATCACTGTGATAAATTAAGTGAAGTGATCCTGCCGGATTCTGTAACAGAAATAGAATTATATGCTTTTGACCAAACCCCCTGGGTTACTGATATGAAGACAGCCACATATCCTTATTTGATTGCAGGAGACGGGATATTGATTGCTTATGCAGGCAATGATAGTGTAATTAATATTCCAGATGGTGTGAAGCAGATTGGCCCTGGCGTATTTAAGGAGCATATGGGAATCATAGCTGTTAATATTCCAGATACGGTGGAAGTGATCTGTGAAGAGGCTTTTATGAACTGCCGGAATTTGAAGACAGTAAATGGCGCAAGGAATCTGATTAAGGTAAAGGATCGTGCTTTTATGAATTGTCCTTTATCTCAGGTAGTGATCCCATCTTCCATGCAGGAGGTTGGATTGGGGGCTTATGCGTTGGTTAATGGAACAGATACAGTTGTGTTTGAGGGTAATACGCTGCCAAAGCTTTCTATGGAAAGCAGTGCCATGCGTCTTGCAAATCAAGATTACCGCACTTACGCCTTTAACAATATCAGGAATGCAATTATTCCCGATGATGTCAATGAATTGAATGGGACAGTACTAGAAGAAGGAACTTATGGATACAATGGAATTATTGTGACACAGTCTGGTGCCCAGACAGCCGATTATCGGAGTGGTGTTTTGAAAGAAACCGGAAACGGAGTGGTGCTGGATTTAAGTGGCAGCAGTATAAAAGATACAGATGGTGCTATGGCGACTATTCCGGGGAGCAGTGGCATTTATATGCTTAAGATTACGGATTCTGAAGATGCAGCAGAGAGAATTTCAGCTGCCTATGGAGAACTGTATGGGGGCAGGACGCCGGCAGGGCTTCGGGCATATGATATGTCTCTTTATGATGATTCAGGAACGATTCCAATTACCAGACTTGGAAAGCAGTATATTACCGTTCAGTTTAAGCTGCCGGCAGGTACAGCAACAGATAACCTGCATGTAGTGACTTTAGATCAGGATGGACAGTTGGAAGCTTTAGAGCATCGGATTGTGGGACTGGAGGATGGTGCCTATATTCAGTTTACCACCAGCCATTTTTCGCCTCTTGGTATTTATAGCTATTCAGGTGTTAACGGTCAGGCGGTAGTAACAAATGGTCAGGCAGTGATCACCAGCTTATCTGGAAACAAAGATGACACACCGGATACAGGAGATTTTATTCATCCCAAATGGTTTCTTGCATTAGGGCTTTTTGCTGGTGCGGTGGCGCTTTTCTTCTATCAGGGAAAGCGTGGAAGAAAAATTAAATAGTTTTAAGGTAGAACTGTTAAGAACTCCCGGCATATCATAAATTAAAAAGCCGGGAGTTTTTTATGCTTCGGGTACGACAACAAGTAGGATGCAGCGATGAGGTAATGGCCTCCTGCAATGGCAGGGGGATCACCGTAGCAATGTTAGATACAGGGGTGGCATTTCACCCTGATTTTGATAATAGAATTATTGCTTTTAGAGATTTTGTACATGGAAAAAAGAGATTATATGATGACAGCGGACATGGAACTCATGTAGCTGGCTGTTTATGCGGCAGCGGCCTTATTTCATCTGGAAAATACAGAGGAATTGCGCCTGCCTGCAGGCTGGTAGTAGGAAAGGTGCTGGATGAAAATGGGGATGGCGTGATAGAAAACATGGCCCAGGGAATCATCTGGGTGCTGGATCATCAGAGAGAGTATGACATTAGGATTTTAAATATTTCCATTGGCATGGGAGAAAATACGGAAAAAGAACGTATGAACCACCTTCTTGCGCTGGTGGATGAAGCATGGCAAAGCGGGCTGATTGTAGTGTGTGCGGCTGGGAATATGGGGCCGGATGCAATGACCATTTCACCTTTGGGCGCACGCAGGGAAGTAATTACAGTAGGATGTCATGAGGGTGGTTACTTTGGTGACCGCAAGCAGCTATGCGAAAATTATTCCGGCCGGGGGCCAAGCCCGTATGCATTAAAAAAACCGGATATTGTGGCACCAGGAACAGATATTGTTTCCTGTAATGCAAGGGTAAGAAAAGCAGGCCGGTTTTATAGAGACGGATATATTGCCAAAAGCGGAACGTCTATGGCGACACCTGTTGTTTCTGGTGGATTGGCGCTTTTTCTGCAAAAGTATCCTTTTTATTCCAATGAACAGGCAAAGCAGAAGCTGCTCTATACAGCAAAGGATTTGAACGAACCCTGGAACAAACAGGGGTGGGGGATGATTCAGATTGACAGGCTGCTGCAATAAAAGATTGACATAAGATGTTCTATTGTATACAATTATACATGTTACAAATGATAAAAAATTTACATGCAGGAGGAAACTGTGATGGCTGAGAATAATATGTTTTTAGATAGACCGGTGTCACTGAATACGAAAAACAATTTACTTGAAATAGAAGAACATATGTATATTTTGGATGATGTGGAAAAGCCAAATGTGTTCCGAAATATGTTTCCCTATTCTGAGGTGCCCAAGATTCCCTTTAATGACAGGATTGTACCTCATAATATGCCTAAAAATATTTGGATCACCGATACTACTTTTCGCGATGGACAGCAGTCCAGAGCCCCTTATACCACAGAGCAGATTGTCAGGATCTATGATTATCTCCACAGGCTGGGCGGTCCTAATGGCATGATTCGAGCCAGTGAATTTTTCCTTTACAGTAAAAAAGACAGAGATGCTGTTTATAAGTGTATGGAAAGAGGGTATCAATTTCCAGAAGTTACAAGCTGGATTCGTGCCAGCAAAGAGGATTTTAAGCTGGTTAAGGAAATCGGCATGAAGGAAACCGGAATTTTAGTCAGTTGTTCTGATTATCATATTTTCCTAAAGCTTAAGATGACCAGAAGACAGGCAATGGAGCATTATTTAAGTGTTATTAAGGAGTGTCTGGATGAGGGAATCAGTGTCAGGTGTCATTTGGAGGATATTACGCGTGCTGATATTTACGGATATGTTGTGCCCTTTTGTCTTGAATTAATGAAGTTGATGGAGGAATATAAGATTCCAATCAAGGTTCGAGCCTGTGATACAATGGGGTATGGTGTGAATTATCCCGGCGCAGTAATTCCAAGAAGTGTTCAGGGGATCATCTATGCGCTGCATACCCATGCAGGGGTGCCTCACGAGCTGATAGAGTGGCATGGACATAATGATTTTTATAAGGCGGTGGTAAACTCAACTACTGCATGGCTTTATGGCTGTTCCGGCGTCAATACTTCCTTATTTGGCATAGGAGAACGGACAGGAAACACGCCTTTGGAGGCAATGGTATTTGAATATGCCCAGCTTAAGGGTGAGCTAAATGGAATGGATACTACGGTGATCACGGAGCTGGCAGAATATTATGAAAAAGAAATTGGTTATCATATTCCAGACAGAACGCCTTTTGCAGGTAAGAATTTTAATGTGACAAGAGCGGGAATCCATGCAGATGGCTTGCTGAAAAATGAAGAGATTTATAATATATTTGATACAGAAAAATTCTTAAACAGACCTGTACTGTGCGCTGTTTCCAATACATCCGGTTTAGCTGGTATTGCCCATTGGATTAATACCTATTTTAAACTGGATAGTGATAAGCAGCTTGACAAGTCAAGTCCGCTGGTAGCAGAAATAAAAAAATGGGTGGATAAACAGTACGAGGAAGGTCGTGTAACTGTTATGACAGATGAGGAATTAATTGAACAGATTGCGTTAGCTTGCAAAAAACTTAACATAACAATCGGATGAGATGAAGGAAGGTAAGCAGGAAGACATGAGTAAGTATGACGTAAAGCAGGAAGTGACGGACAAGTATTCGCTGCGGGGCAGAGTGTTTCATAAACTAAGAGAGGATATTCTGAATGGAAAATACAAAGAGCATGAGGAACTAAAGGAAGCTGCCATAGGAGAAGAATTAGGGGTGAGCCGGACGCCGGTAAGGGAGGCATTCCGGCAGCTTGAACTGGAAGGGCTTATCCAGATCGTACCCAACAAAGGCGCATATGTAACAGGAATCACATCTAAGGATGTGAAGGATATTTATATGATACGTTCTTCCCTGGAAGGAATGTGCGCCCGTCTGGCAACAGAGCATATCACCAAAGAACAGTTAGAGGAAATTGAGGAGAACGTCTATCTTGCAAGCTTTCATGCTTCAAAAGGCCATATGGAGCAGATGGCAGAGCTGGATAATAGATTTCACCATATTCTTTATGAAGCCTGTGATTCGAAAATGCTGCAGAATCTGCTTCAGGATTTTCATCAGTATGTGATTCGGATTCGCAAAAAAACACTTTCTACAATGGAAAGAGGAATGGCGTCTAATGAGGAACACCGCAGGATCATGGAGGCAATCAAGGCAGGTGATCCGGATGAAGCGGAGCGGCTTGCCACTTTGCATATGACCAATGCATATGATAATATAGTTAAGAGCGGCTTATATGACTAAAGTAAGTGCAGAAATGCATGGGTTAAATATTATTTAAAAAGGAAAGGCATAGGTGAAACATGGAAAAAATTAAAATGACAACACCACTTGTAGAGATGGATGGGGATGAGATGACCAGAATTCTCTGGCAGATGATTAAGGACGAGCTGTTATTGCCTTATATTGATCTGAAAACGGAATATTATGATTTAGGGCTGGAACACAGGAATGAAACCAATGATCAGGTTACAATTGACAGTGCACAAGCCACAAAGAAATACGGTGTGGCAGTAAAATGCGCAACAATTACGCCTAATGCTGCCAGAATGACAGAGTATAATTTGAAAGAAATGTGGAAGAGCCCCAATGGTACCATAAGAGCGATTCTGGATGGAACTGTATTTCGTGCGCCTATTTTGATAAAGGGAATCGTGCCTTATGTAAAGAACTGGACCAAGCCTATCACCATTGCCCGTCATGCATATGGGGATGTTTACAAGAATACAGAGATTAAGGTTCCGGGCAAGGGAAAAGCGGAATTGGTATTTACCGCAGAAGACGGAACAGAAATAAGAGAACTGATACATAACTTTGAGGGAGAAGGGATTATTCAGGGAATTCATAATACTAAGGAGTCAATTTCCAGCTTTGCAAGAGCATGCTTTGGTTATGCAATTGATACAAAGCAGGACTTATGGTTTGCTACCAAGGATACCATATCCAAAAAATATGATCATACCTTTAAAGATATTTTTCAGGAAATTTATGATGCGGAGTATAAGGAAAAATTTGAAGCCCTTGGAATTGAATATTTCTATACCCTGATTGATGATGCAGTTGCACGGGTGATCCGTTCAGAGGGTGGATTTATCTGGGCATGTAAAAACTATGATGGTGATGTCATGTCCGATATGGTGGCAACCGCCTACGGAGATTTATCTATGATGACATCCGTACTGGTTTCTCCCAGTGGGGTTTATGAATATGAAGCAGCACATGGAACAGTGCAGCGCCATTATTACAAACATTTAAAAAGAGAAGAAACCTCTACCAATTCCATTGCAACTATTTTTGCATGGACAGGCGCACTGCGCAAGCGCGGTGAACTGGATGGAATAAAAGAATTAATGGATTTTGCGGACAAGCTTGAAAAGGCATGTATCAAGACAGTGGAGGATGGAAAAATGACAAAGAGCCTGTCACTTATTTCTACATGTGAAACCCCGGTTATTCTAAACAGTCTGGAATTTATTAAGGCGATCCGGGAGACTTTTGACAATTTATAAAAAAAAGACACCTACACTAAAAACAGGTCCATTGTGAACCCTTTTGTAAGTTGATAAACTGAGAATAGAAAATCAGTTGTCATTTGCAAAAGGGTTTTTTGTTGTAAGCAAAAAGGTTTTGGGAGAAAAAGGGGTTAATATGGTGAAAGAAAAAGGGCAGGAAAAATTAAAGGCGGTGAAAGCATTTCCAAGGAAAAAAAGGACAAATGGGGCAGGTAAAGGCGGAATCAGCATCCGCACTCAGCTTTATATTGGATTTTGCTTCCTGTAATTTTTATTATTGTAGTAGGGATTGTATCCTACCGGAACGCATCGGCAGGTCTTGTGGAAAATTATGAGGAATCTGCAAGGAATGCTGTGGAGATGACGATAAGCAGTCTGGATCAGGGATTGGCTTCTGTAAAAATGATAGCAATGGAGCTGGCTGGTGATACCACAGTGACTGGATATGCTCTTGGTGGATATGATAATAACACTTCACAAAAAAGCCAGGCAAAGACCAATATTAATAATACAATTCTTGTGAAGCAAGGCTTGAATGATGTGGTTTCAGAAATTCATATACTTCCTATGGAGGATGAAGCGTTCATTACTACAAAGACCATAAGCGGTACCAGCGAATTAGACAGTTTTATTGACGAGATGATTGCTTCAGGTGAGGATGCGTATTTCGAGGATAATTATCCTCACTGGGGCAGTGAACATGCGTATATGGATAGTAAGGTGGGCACGTCTACAGAAGATTACATATTATACTGCAGCCGCAAATTCAGTTCAGGGAGCAGATTTGGTGCGGTATTTGTTGATGTGAAAAGCGACTATGTGATCGGCCTTTTAGAGGAACTGGACTTTGGGGATGAAAGTCAGATGACCTTTGTAACGGAAGATGGAAGAGCCATTGGAAAAAATAATGTGGTTGATGTGAGCACACTTGACATTTTTGCAAAAGCAGATGAAAGTGAAGAAAATTTCATATCAGGGTATACCAGATGTGAGGGCGTGAATTACTTTTACATGATAGCAAAGAGCAGCCAGAGCGGCGCATATTTGACGGTATTGGTTCCCAAATCTTATATTACGCAGAAATCTGACAGCATTCGGATGATCACAATATTAATGGTAGTGATTGCAACATTGATTGCATTTATGATCAGCACACTGATTGTCAGGGGAATGGCAGTCAATATTAAAAAAAGTATTTTAGGGCTGGATGAGGTGTCTAAGGGAAATCTGGTGCTGAAAGAAGAAAAGACGGCACACAATGAATTTGGCAGGCTGAGAAGGGCAATTATGGATACAGCCGGAAAAATAAGGGAACTGGTATTTTCCGTGAAAGCAATGATGGAAAAGGTGTCTGATTCGGCAGATAAGGTGAGCCGCTCCAGCGTAGAAGTGGATCAGATGGTATCAGAAATCAATAGTGATATTAAGGAAATCGGAGCCAATATTGAGAAGGAAAATGATGCAGTTAATTTTTGCCATGAACAGATGGAAGAGCTTTCTTTAAAAATCAAGAAAACAAATGGCGGTATTTCAGAGACTATGGAAGGCATTACTGTTGCTAAAAGTTCTATAGATAAAGGATTGGAGGCTATGGAGGCCATGACAGGGCAGTCAGAGCGTACCACCATAGTTACGAATGAAGTAAGAAATGAAGTTATGAGGCTGGGAGATCGTTTGGAGGAGATCAATGATTTTGTGGATAGTATTGTAAGCATAGCCCAGCAGACCAATCTTCTTTCTTTAAATGCATCTATTGAAGCAGCACGTGCCGGTGAATTTGGGAGAGGGTTTTCTGTAGTAGCAGAAGAAATCAGAAAACTGGCGGATGGCGCTTCTAAAACAGCACAGGATATTCAGAAGGAGATTGCCGAAGTGACTTCTTCTGCGGAAAGTGCGGTGGGCAAGGTAAAGGAAGCACAGGAAATTGTTGACTTGCAGAATAAGCAGGTGATAAACACAGTAGAAGTGTTTGATCAGATGAATGAGTTTATGAAACGCTTTATTGAAAATATGGAAATCATTGCTGCTGATATGGAAAATATGAATGATGACAGAAAAAAAGCTTTATCTTCTATCCGGGAAATTAATGAAATTTCTCAAAATAACATTGATTTTATTTCCAATATTAACGGTTCAATTAAGCAGCAGATGACTTTAGCAGCCCAGCTAAGCAGAGAAGCGTCGGCCTTACAGAAAAACATGGAGGAGCTGGAAAGCGCAATAACCACATTCAGAGTGGAATAATCAAGATAAAATACCACCAGTATTATATAAATTTATATAGCATAAAAAGAGGAGGAAAATATGACTGGTTATGTATTTCATGATGACAAAGGAACTTTTCAATTAGAGCGTCCGGAGGAGAATTTATATTTATACTTTCCAATTGCTGGCGAACAGGGCCTTAAAAGTGCGGTTACTCCGCTTTTGGGAGGGGATGCCAAAACAGATCAAAATCATTTTCTTATGCAGCCTGTAAGCGAGCAGGAGCTCCATAATAATAAAAACACCCGGAATTTCTGGTGCAGGGTGGAAGGAAAAGGTGTCTGGTCGGCTGCTGGTTCCAGTGCAGAAGAAACTGTAAGGAGAATGAAGGGGCAGGGAGAAGACAGCAGGCTGACAGCCGGATTTATGTGGCATCAGATGGAGAGAAAATCTGAGGATTTTGGGCTTTCTTCCCAAATACTGAGCTTTGTACCGGTAGATGAAAATATTGAGATAATGAAAGTGTCTATTACCAACTGCGGGGATAAAGACGTGACCTTTACGGGATATGGCGTGTTTCCAATTTATGGACGCAGCGCGGATAATTTAAGAGACCACAGGCATGTAACAAGCCTTCTTCACAGAATAAAGACTACCAGAAACAGTGTGGTGGTAAAGCCGGTTCTTTCTTTTGACGAGAGAGGGCATCAGCAGAATCATACAATTTATTATGTTTCAGGCGTGACAGGAGAAGGTAATCCGCCAGTGGCTTTTTACCCCTCTGTCAATGACTTCATAGGAGAGGGCGGAAGCTTTGATTGTCCTGGTGCGGTTTATCAGGAAACAAAAGGTGTGGGAGCAGGAGCTTTTATAGATGGTTATGAGGCAGCCGGGGCTATGCGTTTTGAAAAAAGAACCTTAAAGCCAGGCGAAAGTGCTGTCTATATTCTTCTTGCAGGACTGGACGAACGTGTTAATTGTCATGAAGAGAGCCTTGCATCTTTTGGCAGCGGAGAACTTGTGGATCAGGCATTTGATAGAACAAAAAAATACTGGCTGGAGAAATTAAATGTTTCTTTCCGGACAGGAAATGCCCAGTTTGATAATTTTATGCGATGGATAAGCTTTCAGCCTATGCTGCGCCGGATATATGGCTGTTCTTTCCTTCCCCATCATGATTATGGAAAAGGAGGAAGAGGATGGAGGGACTTGTGGCAGGACTGCTTAGCCCTTCTTATTATGAACCCCAGAGGGGTTAAGGAGATGCTTCTATCTAATTTTGGCGGTGTAAGAATAGATGGAACCAATGCAACCATTATTGGCGCAAAACAGGGAGAATTTGTTGCTGACCGGAACAATATTACAAGAGTGTGGATGGATCATGGGCTTTGGCCTTTAATAACCACAGCGCTTTATATTGATCAGACCGGTGATTTATCTTTTCTTTTAAAAGAAAACAGCTATTTTAAGGATAAACAGATTGAAAGAGGAACTGGTACAGATTTAAAGTTTTGTGAAGGAGAAAAGCCGGTTCAAAAAGATGTGCAGGAAAGAGAGTATTTTGGAAGTGTATTAGAGCATCTTCTTGTACAAAATTTAACAAGCTTCTATGAGGTGGGAGAACATAATCATATGAGGCTGCGGGGAGCAGACTGGAATGATGCCCTTGATATGGCATCTGAGAGAGGAGAAAGTGTGGCATTCACCGCAGCCTACGCAGGCAATCTGGATCTATTGGCAGATCTGATAGAAAGGCTTGCAGAGAAAGAAAATTTGACAGCCATAGAAGTGGCTGAGGAAATGAAGCCATTATTTACAGATGATATGGCTTTGTATGACAGTATAGAGAAGAAGCAAGCGCTTTTAGCAGCTTACTGCGCTTCCTGTGGACATGAGATTTCTGGAGAAAAAGTAGGTTTGGCTGTTGATAGAGTGATAGAGAGTCTGCGCAGTAAAGCGGCGTGGATCAAAGAACATATCCGCAAAACCGAATGGATTGAAGATGGTGCAGACGGATGGTTTAACAGTTATTATGATGATCATGGGAAAAAAGTGGAAGGCTTTGAAGGGGAGCATGTACGGATGATGCTTACTGGTCAGGTATTTACCATTATGTCCGGTACAGCAAAAGAGGAACAGACTGCCAGGATCGTAAACAGTGCGGATAAATATTTATATGAGAAAGAGGCCGGAGGATACCGTCTGAACACGGATTTCGGACTGGTTAAGATGGATTTGGGAAGAATGTTTGGTTTTGCTTATGGACATAAAGAAAATGGTGCAGTCTTTTCTCATATGACTACAATGTTTGCCAATGCGCTTTACAAAAGAGGATTTGTAAAGGAAGGATACAAGGCCCTTTATACTTTGTTTGAACAGGCTTCCAACTTTGAAGTAAGCCGCATTTATCCGGGAATCCCTGAATATTTTGACAAAAAAGGCAGAGGAATGTACCACTATCTGACAGGAGCGGCAAGCTGGTATATGATGACGGTGCTCAATGAAATGTTTGGCGTAAAAGGACGGATGGGGGCACTTTGTTTAGAGCCTAAACTGCTCAAGGAGCAGTTTGATGATGCGGGCTGCGCGGAGGTTGAATTATGCTTTGGCGGTAATCAATGGAAGATTATTTATAAAAATCAGGATAAGAAGGATTATGGCAGCTACAAAATTGGGCATATTTTCCTGGATGGAGAGGAAATCAAACGAAAAGAAGACATTGCAGTCAGTGCAGAAGATATTAGGTCAATGGATGTAACGAAACAGCATGAGATGATTGTAGAATTGATTTAAGGAGAGAAGGTATGGAAAAAGAAACTTTTATAATAGAAAGCTATGATAAAAAAGCGCCTTTTGCAGGATTCCTGCCAGGACTTGCCGGAATACATGGTATACCCATCTGGTGTTACTATGTAAATCGTGGGCAGTGTATTTCCAGCTTTGGCGTAGAGGATAAGGATCATTCCATTATGGAGTTTTTTCCGGCGCATCAGGCTTATCAGAACACAGCCTTTCATGGATTCCGTACTTTTGTAAAAAAGGATGGTACTTACTTGGAATTATTTAGAGGAAGGTCTACAGAAAAGAAAATGCATGTGGATATGAACGGACTTGCTATTGAGGAGACAGACCGAGAAAACCACATTCATACAAAAGTAGATTATTTTACGCTGCCAGGTGAAAAAACAGGTGCACTGGTAAGAAAACTTTGTATTCAAAATATTGGGAAAGAACAGATGCATTTGCAAATTTTAGATGGAATGCCAGTTATGATACCCTATGGAGTTGACTTAAAAAGCCTTAAGGAAATGGGGCAGACGATCATGGCATGGATGCAGGTGGAAGACACAGATAAGAAGACGCCTTATTTTAGACTTAGGGCAAGCAGTAAAGATACTGCCACAGTAACTCCAGTGCTTGGAGGAAATTATGGTATCTGCTGGGACGAACAGGGAAGAAAGAAACAGGTGATAACAGATGCGTCTTTGGTATTTGATTATGATACTTCGCTGGACGTTGCAGCAGGATTTAAAGAGAGGGAATTTGATGAACTGCTGGCTGCGCCTCAGGTAAGTGCAAATCAATATCCCTGCTGCTTTTTTGCAGAGGAAAAAAAGCTCACAGAGGGAGAAAGTCTGGTTCTTTATGAAATGATCGGCCAGGTGGGAACAAAAGCTATGCTGGAGCGTTTTTTAGAAAAGAAAATAGATGGCGCTTATTTTGAAAGCAAATTGGAGGAGGCAGGAAAACTTCCGCGTAAATTATGCAGTGTAATAGAAACCAAAACAGCAGTGCCTGAGTTTGATGCGTACAGTACCTATACTTATATGGATAATGTACTGCGGGGCGGATATCCCATCCGTCTTCCCGGAGGAAAAATTTTTCACGTTTATTCCAGAAAACATGGGGATCTGGAAAGAGATTACAATTATTTCCGTATGCTGCCAGAATTTTATTCCCAGGGAAATGGAAATTTCAGGGACGTAAATCAAAACAGAAGATGTGAACCCTTTTTCACTCCATATGTGGGAGCGGAAAGTATTGTAAAGTTTTACAGCCTGATTCAGATCGATGGCTATAATCCTCTTGCAGTTGAAAAGGTGACCTATACGCTTTCGGAAGAAAAAGCAGGTGACATTTTTGATCTCCTTTCTCAGGAAAAGAAAGAGGAGCTGCTTTCATTTCTCATAAAGCCATTTACGCCAGGTGCTTTTTTTGCGAAGCTTGATGAACTTGGAATAGAGGACATTGAAAAAGAAGAAGAATATTTTGAGAAAGTAATGGAGCAGGCTCAGGATGCAATCAATGCGGATTTTGGGGAAGGCTACTGGAGCGATCACTGGACTTATAATTTAGATCTGATTGAAAATTATTTAAATGTATTTCCGGAAAAAGAAGAAGAACTTCTTTTCCATACCCCGATTACCTTTTACCGGACGCAGGTTCCCATTCTGCCCAGAAGGAAACGCTATGTGAAAACGGAAAATGGTATCAGGCAATATCAATTCTTAGATGAAGAAAAAAGCCTTGACGGAACAGAAAAGCTGTTAAGAGACAGGTTTGGGGAAGGTAAAGTAGTAGAGTCTTCTTTGATGGAAAAGCTGATTCTGCTTTGTCTTACCAAATATGCTGCATTAGATGTTTATGCAATGGGAGTGGAAATGGAAGGAGGAAAGCCTGGCTGGTATGATGCCTTAAATGGAATGCCAGGGCTTTTCGGTTCATCCCTGGCGGAGACCTGCGAACTTTCCAGAATGCTGGCATATGTTATTTATATTCTTAAAAAATATAAGTATAATATTGAGCTGTTGGCGGAAGTGGCACAGCTTTTGCATCAGATGGAGACAATTACTTTAAAATGTTTAAATGATATTATGCGCTGCGGGGAATTAATAGAGTTTTGGAACAGCAGAAATGATGTAAAAGAAAGCTACTGGGAGAAAACTTTTGGCGGAATCAGCGGTGCAAGGCAGGAGATTTCGGCTGCTGAACTGATTGATACACTGGTACATATGCAGGCAGTTGTGACACATGGAATTAGAAAGGCCTGTGCTATGGAAAAAGGTGTGTGCCCCACTTATTTTACTTATGAAGTAAAAGAGTATACCGAAGATGAAGATGGAATCTATCCAGAACATTTTGAAGTAAGGATGGTGCCCTTATTCTTAGAAGGACCGGTGCGGTTTTTAAAGCTGGATAATGAAAAAGAGGTGAAAAGATCCTTATATGCGAGTGTAAAAAACAGTGGTTTGTATGATGAAAGCCTTCAAATGTACAAAGTAAATGCGTCTTTGAAGGATGCATCTTATGAACTGGGAAGAGCAAAAGCATTTACGCCCGGATGGCTGGAAAATGAATCTATTTGGCTTCATATGGAATATAAGTATTTGCTTGAGCTTCTTAAATCAGGATTGTACAGCGAATTTGCCCAGGATTTTCATAAAGCAGCGATTCCATTCTTGGATCCTGCGGTATATGGGAGAAGTATTTATGAGAATTCTTCCTTTATTGCAAGTTCGGAAAATCCCAATCCAGCCTGTCATGGTCAGGGATTTGTTGCAAGGTTATCCGGCTCAACAGTAGAGTTTCTACAGATCTGGATACTAATGATGTTTGGAAAACTGTTTTCTTATGAAAATAATGAGCTTGTCGTAAGCTTTGCACCAGTTCTTCCCCAATATCTGGTTGGAGAGGAGCGGCGCGTGGAAGCAGTACTTCTGGGGCAGACGAAAGTTATTTATGAAATGGAAGAAACGAAAGACTATTTTCCGGGATCATATAATATTATGTCACAGGAACTTCTTTATGAAGATGGAAGTATTTTTAAAACAACAAATTCTGTTTTAACTGGGACGATTGCAGAAGATATCAGAAATGGAAAAATTACACAAATAAAAATTACACTTTCCTAGAAAAATTAAAAAAATAACACCTTTTTGAAAAAAGAGCAATTATATCGGTATCAGTCAAAACGTATAATGAATTTACAAACAAAGGAACAATAAAAAGTTTCTAAAAAATAGGAGGATAGGTTATGAAATTTAAAAAGTTAACAGCATTATTGTTAGCCGGAATTATGACACTTTCACTGGCAGCATGTGGAAGCAAGGATGAAGGCGGCAGCAGTACTTCATCAACTGACAGTTCATCTTCGCAGGAACAGACCAGCAGCAGTGATGGCGCAGCAAGCGAAGAGGCAGCAGGCGATTTAAGTGGTAAATTAGTAATTTGGACATTAGCAGCCGATCTTGAGCAGTTTGCTGACAAGTTTACAGAAGAACACCCTGGTGTTGAGACAGAAGTAGTTGTTATTGCCCCTGGCGATTATCCTACCAAGGTGGAAACCGCATTACTTGGTGGAGATGACAGTGTTGATATTATTGTAGGTGAGCCTAAGATGCTTCAGTCCATGTATGAAGCACAGTTCTTTGCGAACTTAGATGACTTTGGCGCTAAGGATTATGAAGGACAGATCGTTGATTACGTTTGGGAAGTTGGACAGGATGATGAAGGCATTCAAAGAGCAATTTCTTATCAGATTACACCGATTGGATTCTTCTATAGAAGAGACATTGCTGATAAGGTATTTGGATATTCTGATCCTGAATCAGTAGGAAAACTTTTTGCTGATTATGATACCATTATTGAAACAGGAAGAATCTTAAAGGATGCTGGTTATAGAATTTTTGCATCCGACGCTGAGACACAGCACTTCAAAGGACAAAGTTCATGGGTAATTGATGGCAAGTTAAATGTAGATCCTCAGAGATATGAATTTATGGATCTGGCTACACAGTTGTATCAGGAAGATTTAACAGCTTATGCACAGCAGTGGGCAGCTCCCTGGTATCAGGCTATGAGCGGTCCGGTACCTATCCTTAATGCTGAAATTCAGGGTGGTGTATGGGATACAGATGAAAACGGTGAAGCACTCCTTAACGTATGGGATGCTGATAACTTTAACGCAAATGTAGAGAATTATTCCAGTGAGACAGCAGAAGTATTTGCATTTGGACTTCCTGCATGGGGTGTACTTACTTTAAGAGATAATGTAGGCGACACTGCCGGATCATGGGGTGTATGCTCCGGTCCTGCTTATGGATATGATGGCGGTACATATATTGGTATCAGCGATCTTTCCAAGAACAAAGATCTTGCATGGGAATTTGTTAAATTCTGTACTTTGAACGAAGAAACTGCAGACTGGTGGATTGAGGCTTCTCAGGGTGATACCGTATCTTTGGTTTCCGCACTTGAAAAACATGCAGACGACACCAATGAAACCTATGGCGGACAGAAGCTGTATGAGTTCTGGTTAAAGCAGGCTGAAGGCGTAAGCTTATCAAATGTTACAGAATATGATACTGCAATTGATGCTGCATGGAGTAATGCAATCAATGCTGTTAAGACAGGAGAAAAGAGCAAAGAAGATGCGATTGAAGGATTCTATGATGAAGTAGCAGCTACTTATCCTGACCTTGAAATTGAAAGATAAAATTTTAGTGGAGTGGAGGGGCAAAGCCCCCTTCACTCTGATAACTTGTTGTATAAGCGGGATATTTTCAAAAAAGAATAAGGATGGGTGGAGGTAATACATATGGCTGTTAGCAATACTGTGGCAAGACCAAAAAAGAAAAAGAATTATAACAATATGGCTTACGTGTTTGTACTGCCTTTTGTTGTTGTATTTCTTATTTTCAGTGTGTATCCTGTATTTCGTACATTGCAGCTTTCCTTTGCAAACTATAAAGGATTTGGGGATGTTGATTATATAGGATTTAAAAATTATATACGTGTACTTCAGGATAAGTATTTTTGGACAGCGCTCTTAAATACGGTAAAAATCTGGGGAGTTAATATAGTACTTCAGTTAGCAATCGCTTTTCTTTTAACAATTGCATTCAGCGATATTAAATTTAAGATAAAAGGGCTTGGATTTTTCAGGGCGGTTTATTATCTGCCCAATATTATTGCAGCAACGTCTGTTGCATTTTTGTTTAAGACATTATTGGATTGGAGATATGGTACGATCAACCAGATCTTAGCTAAGTTTGGTGTGAATGAGCCCATTAACTGGCTGGGACAGCCGGTGACAGCAAGGCTGTCGATTTCCCTGATTCAAACATGGATGTGGTTTGGCAATTCATTTATTATGCTGATGGCAGGGGTTCAGGGAATCAATAAAGATTATTTTGAGGCAGCATCTATTGATGGTGCAGGGCGTTGGAAGAGCTTCTTTTATATTACCCTTCCTCTGCTTCGGCCGATTTTATTATATGTAACAATCACCTCCCTGATTGGAGGCATCCAGATGTTCGATCTTCCGTTCTTGATGGGTACGGTAAACGGAGAACCTCTTGGAGCTACTCAGACTGCAATCATGTATCTGTATAAGTTTGGATTTGCAACCAGGCCAAAACAGGTAGGATATGCTTCTGCAATTGCTTATATTTTGTTCCTGATGATACTTATCATATCTGTAATACAGTTTAAGGTAATGAACAGGAAGGAGGATTAAACAATGGCAAAAACCGTTAAAAAAGGAATTTTATATATCGTATTGATTTTACTGGCAGTCATTTGTATGGTTCCCTTTCTGCTTATGCTGGTCAATGCAACCAGAAGCGGAAGAGAGATTATGACTTCCTTCACATTGATTCCAGGCAGCAGTCTTAAAGAAAACTGGGATGCGGTATTTGGCTTTTTTAATCTGTTCTTAGGGCTGTGGAACAGCTTTAAGGTTGCAGTGCCTGCCACAATTTTGACCTCTTACTTTTCTGCGCTTACAGCCTATGCGCTGGCAGTGTATAAGTTCAAAGGGAAAAATGTTATTTTTTATACAATTGTCATCTTTATGATGATTCCTGGGCAATTGAGCCTGATTGGTTTTTATAATTTAATTTCCAAGTTAAAGCTGATCGACTCTTATCTGCCGCTGATTATTCCTGCAATTGCAGCACCGGGAACCGTATTTTTCTTAAAGCAGTATCTGGAATCTGTTCTGCCTATGGCATTGCTGGAGGCAGCCAGAATTGATGGTGCAAGAGAAATCAGTATTTTCCATAAAATTGTTTTTCCAATCATGGTGCCAGGCGTAGCAACAATGGCAATCGGCGGATTTATCGGTAATTGGAATGCATACCTGATTCCCCTTCTTTTGCTGAATACGCCAAAGAAGTTTACACTGCCTGTTATGATTGCTTCATTAAATGCATCAAAAGATATCGGCACCAATCAGGGAGCAATTTATATGGCTCTTGCAGTTTCTATCGTGCCCATTCTGATTGTATTCTGCTTCTGCTCTAAGTATATTATCAGCAGTATTTCAGCAGGAAGTGTTAAGGAATAAGAATAAGTTAAAAAATGCTAATGAAAACTGTCTCTTTGCCGAAAAGGCTAAGAGACAGTTTTTTTAACATAAGGATGGCTGGCAAAGTCTGGCATCCGTTGTTAACATAAGAATGTCTCGCGAAGCGTGTCATCCGTTGTTAACATAAGAATGTCTCGCGAAGCGTGTCATTCGTTGTTTGCTATAATTCTTGTGTATGCAGGTATTTTTTGATATGATAAAGATAGGAACAAGATTGAGGAAATGACTATGAAATACATCAGAAAAGCGTCTTTATTACTAATTACAATTTTTTTGTTATGCGCCTGCGGAAGATATGAAGAGACAGATTCTTTTTTAAGAGAAAAAACTGCTGATGAACCTGTTACTCTGGATTGGTATATTAATTTCACATGGTATGCTACGCCTTGGGGAGGAAATGCAGTATCTGATAAAATTACAGAAGACACGGGAGTCAGTATTAATTTTATTACGCCTATGGGCAGTGCGGAAGAAAAATTTAATGCCCTGATTTCTTCTGATTCCCTTCCTGATATTATTACCCTTGGATGGTGGGAAAATCAGGTGGATGAGATGATCAGCAAGGACATGGTGTATGCTTTGAATGAATTGGCTGACCAGTA
Source organism: Lachnospiraceae bacterium UBA7199 (assembly GCA_002490775.1). Lineage (GTDB taxonomy): Bacteria > Bacillota > Clostridia > Lachnospirales > Lachnospiraceae > Suilimivivens. Next base: position 26,394 of record DKUR01000063.1, read on the forward strand.
CGATGCGTATTTTTGGGAAGTGACAGATCCTAAAGTGATTTCCTGGTATACCAGAGAGGATGGTAATCTTTATTGTTATCCCAATTCTTCTTTTCAGCCTTCTGATTATGAAAACTATAAGGAAATCAGTTCCAATCAGACTTTTTTAGTAAGAAAGGATATTTATGAAGCGCTAGGCTCTCCAGATATGACTACGCCGGAAGGATTTTCCGACGCGGTGAAAAGAGCGGCAGAACTATTTCCAGAGGTGGAAGGCTATCCGCTGATACCAATTGGGGCTCATGTTTTTGATAATACAGGATGCGTCTCTTTTGATCAATATTTGCAGAATTTTCTGGCAGTCCCCTATGAAAAAGATGGAGAATACTATGACCGGTATACAGATCCTGAATATATCAGATGGCTGAAGACTTTCAGAGAGTTAGGTGCGGAAGGGTACCTTAAAGAAGATATTTTTATTGACCAGCGGACACAGATGGAAGAAAAACTGGAAAGAGGACAATATTTTTGTATGCTTTTTCAAAGAACGGATATGGCAGATCAGCAGATTGCACTGTATGCAAAAAATCCTGAAATGATCTATATGGCGGTAGATGGCCCGCAAAATTCAAAAGGGGAAGAACACGTGCTGCCAGGAACTGGAATTAATGGATGGACAGTGACCTTTATATCAAAAAATTGCAAATATCCAGATAGGGCAATTCAACTATTTTCGTATTTGATCAGTGATGAAGGACAAATGGCCGTTTACCTTGGTGTGGAGGGCATTACTTATGATATGGAAGACGGAAGACCGGTGGTAAAAGAAGAGGTGATGAGACTTTTAAATACGGATCGTGACGCCTATGATAAAAAATATGGAGCAGACAATGCATACTGGATGTTTCAGGATAATGCCAGACAACTGGAATGGAAGCAGCAAAGTATGCCGCCTAATGGCCAGTTGGAGGAATGGACTTATCCTTACAGCCATTATCTGGCGCAGTATGAGATTAATTTTGACGCTAATTCCCAGGCAGGAAACGCAGATGTTGCAATCAAAAAGCTATGGAGCAGAACGCTTCCATCATTGCTTTTAGCTCCTACAGAGGAGGAATTTGACCGTATTTTGGAGGAATTTATCAAGGAGCGCGAAACGCTTGGTTTTGCTTTGGTGATGGAGGAGAGCACCAGGCAGGTAAGGGAGAATAAAGAAAGGCTGGGAATGCCATAGTAACTGATGCAGGAGAATTATGAAGAGAATAAAAAACTGGTTTCAGGGACTAAAATTGAATAATAAATTTACAATTATCTGTCTGATTTTTGTGACAATACCCATGATTGCTTTAGCAGGATGGATGTTTTGGAACATTGAGCATAACTTGATCAAGGAAAAGCTAAGCGCTATGACATTTAAGCTGGACATGGCCTATGCGCAGGTAATTAAGAATGTAGACACGATTAATATGTCCACACAGTTTTTTTTAAGTGATCAGGGATTAAAAGATTTTTTGTCAGCCGAAAAAAGAGGAGACACCTATACCACGGAAGAGATGCTTGATTTTTATAATAGAGATATCGCTTCTTTGGAACGAATGGTAAACAATAACACTTATCTTTATCAGATCAGAGTCTATGTAGATAGTGACAGCATGCAGGAAATGATGCCGATTCTTTACCGCAGGGAAAGGATGCAGAGATTGTCTTTTTGGCAGGAAAATATTAGTTACGGATGGAAATACGGGTACAAAGATAATCTTTTTTCTTCCTATGGGCAGCTTACAGGCGAAAGAGAAATTTTATCCCTTCTTACAAGTATGGAGGATTATGGGCTGGGGGAGATTGGTGTTCTTGAAGTGGCAATGTACATGGACACTATGTTTCCGGTGGTGTATGAACCCAGTGAAACCTTATGGGGAAGCTTTGCAGATGGAGATGGTAATCTGCATTTTGCCCAAGGGATTGATACTGCTTTTAATCAAAAACTGATTAGAAACGTATTGGCAGATAATCAGGATGTAAAAGATGAAACCCATGTTTATTTTTACGAGATAGAAGACCGGCAGTTAGTAATTGGATATCAGCCCCTGAAAGAATTAAATGGAATACTGGTATATGTAGACGATATAAAAAGCGATCTGACGAAAATTCGTAATCAGCGGTATGTGTTTGTTTTATGTGGAATTCTTGTCATTATTTTATTAGCTGTTTTGGTTAATAAAGTAGCTAAGGGAATGTTGAAACAGTTCTATAGTATTTTGCGTTCCATCAGGGAAGTGCAAAAGGGTGATCTTGACCTGGTCATTGAAAATTGTGGAAGTAATGAAATGGGAGAGCTGGGAGACCAGATCAATAAGATGCTATATAATATCAAGCAGTTAACAACGGATAATTTAAACCATGAGCTGCTGGTAAAGAACACAGAGATCAGAGCATTGCAGAATCAGATTAATGCTCACTTTATCTATAACGTATTGGAATCCATTAAAATGATGGCGGAAATCAAGGAGGACTATGATATTTCCGATGCAATTACATCTCTTGGAAAGCTTTTGCGCTATAGTATGAAGTGGGTGCCTGGAAATGTGACGGTTGAGGAAGAACTGGAATATATACGGAATTATTTGAGTCTGATTAATTTAAGGTTTGACTATGAAATTTATTTATCCGTTAACATTTCTGAAGTGATTTTAAAGCAGAGAATACCTAAAATGTCTTTGCAGCCTATTGTAGAAAATGCAATTTATCATGGAATTGAGCAGATGGCGGAAGATACAAATATTTATATGAAGGGAATTGAGGATGGAGAAGACTGCATTATTGAAATTACAGATGCAGGAAAGGGTATGAGTGAGGAAGAAGTGGTAAATCTGTATAAAAGAATCAGTGGTGAGGTGGAAGTTTCAGGGGGTTCCGGCAATGGGATCGGTCTTAAGAACGTACAGGACAGAATTAAAATCAATTTTGGAGAAAAATATGGAATAGAAATTGCATCAAAACTGGGATGTTACACTAAGATTATGGTGCGCATCCCTATGAACAAGGAAGGATCTATATGAGGATCAGGAGGACAAGATGCATACTTTATTGATCGTTGAAGATGAAAAAATGATACGTCAGGGGATCAAAACTATGGTGCAAAGGAGTAAAGTCCCAGTGGACAATATTCTGGAATGCAATAATGGGGAGATGGCCCTTGAGATTTTGAAAATGCAGCATGTAGATGTAATGTTTACAGATATTCGAATGCCTAAAATGGATGGAATCACATTGGTCAAGGCAATGCAGGATCTTCCCCATATTCCTCTTACTGTAGCTATAAGCGGCTATGACGATTTTTCTTATGCAGTGGAATTGATGCGCATGGGAGTAAGGGAATACATTTTAAAGCCTTTAGATCGGGAAAAAATAAGGGAAGTGCTTGAAAAACTAAATGCAGAAATCTTAAAAGGGCAGGAAAGCGCCAAATATGACAGGCATTTGGGAAAACAGCAGTTAAAGTATATTATATTAAATAAAAATCTTACTTCGGCAGAAAAAGAGCTTCTGGTGAAAATGTATGAAAATACTTATTTGACAAACAGCTATCAGATTGTCTTGAGCAACGAGTCAGGGGGGGTATTAGGTGAAAGTGAGGAAGAGGATTTTTATATTCATTTGAAATCAGTAGAAGAAAATGAGCTGTTTATTTCTGCAAGCGAAAATATTCCAATTCTCTTAAGAGATGAACTGATAAACAGATATGTAGGGGTAAGTGCTGTCCATTCAGGTCTTGATACTTTAAGAGAAGCCTATGAGGAGGCTTATCTGGCAAGAAAGGAGGCTTTTTATCTGGGCAAGCCGGTTAGCTTTTATCAGGAAATGCTCAGCAAAAAGGCCACACTGCATTTAGAAGAGGGGATGATTAGTCAGATTGTACAGCAGTTGGGGACAGATAAATATGAGGACGCCATCAGAGCGCTTTCCCGTATCTTAAAAAATGCCTCTCTTTTAGGGTATCCACCAGAAGAAATAGAAAACGGAATACAAATATTGCTTGATGGTGTTTTAACTACCTATGCGAACATATTAAAAACAAAAAAAGAAGATATTGATGAATATTATACAATTTATGGATTTAATTGTTTAGCTGAATACGAAACAGAAATATTAGGCTGGCTTGAGAATTTTTGCAATACTTTGAACAGCCGGTTTGATGATTATAAAAATAAACAGAAAATTCAGCAGGCAATTGAATATATCAAAGAAAACTATGATAAAGATTTGAATATGGCGGTGGTATCAAACCATATTTCTATGAATTATTCGTTATTTTCTTATGTTTTCAAACAATATGCCGGGAATAATTTCGTCAATTACTTAAAGGAAATCCGGATAGAGGAGGCAAAACGTCTGCTGGAAGAGACTGATATGAAGGTGATTGATGTGAGCAGCAGGGTAGGATATGAAAATGAAAAGCATTTTATGAAGACTTTTAAAGCATCCTGTGGGGTGTCTCCTACAGAATACCGGAAAAATATGCAGTTTAAAGGGAAGGTTTAAGACCTTCCCTCTTCTATTTTTTTACTTCGCTTTTGGACGTACATATTTAAATCAGCTTCACGAAACATTTCTGTTAAATCGGCATAATTTTCAGGAATCTTAATCGCATATCCGCAACTGGTTTGTATTTGGTAATCCTTAGAATGGAGCTTGTTATAATTGTTCAGATATTTTGATACACGTTCCATCAGTGAGGATGCTTTTTCTGGTGTATAATCGAAAGCTAATACCCAGAATTCATCGCCTCCCTGGCGAGAGCAAATGGCATTTTCATCTGTGGAATTTTCTAACGCATGTGCCAGTACCTGGATGGCAAAGTTTCCTTCTTCATGTCCGAAGGCGTCATTGATTGCTTTAAGGCTGTCTAAGTCAAACATAAAAGCACAAGCAGGGGTTTTATCTGCAATTGCTTTATTGACAGCCGGAGTGGAGGCAAGCTTAAATCCTTGTCTGTTTAATAATCCGGTCAATTCATCTTTTGTATAAATATCTTCAAGACGTCCCACCAGTAATCCAAGGTTTTTCTTATCACATAATTCCATAAGCATATTGTTTACATTCATCAGCCAGGATAGGAAAAAGAAAGGGTAACCGGACTTTGAATTTTCCAGGGTAAGTGCAAGGTAGCCAAAATTTTTTTCTCCAAAAAACAAAGGAGTATAAATAAAAGAAGATGAACTGCTGTCATATAGGTAATCCGGCAGGATATTACGTTTTGTAAAGGTACATTCGGGAAGTCTTTTTCCGTTTTTAATGGCGAGTTTTAACAGTACAGTATCAGAGCAGTGCGTCTCTTCTTCGGTAAATGTAATTTCTCGGATATGGCTGGAAATCCGATCCCAGTCTTCGTACAGGCATAGATAAAATTCTTTGCAGTCAGGCAGGGAAAGAGCAAATTCTGCAAGAAGCTCAATTCCCGTATCTAAGTCATCTACACATTGAAGATTTGCAGACATATGCATATTTAACAGCATATTTTGCTCCAAAGACATAATATGCTCGTCCAGTTTTCTTGTATAAAAATAAGAAGAAATGGGATGGGCCGCCGGACAGCCGCAGGATGTTCCATAGCTTGGAACAGCATATACGGTTGTGACCGGTTCCACAGCTTCCCTGCGTATTAACTTGGCAAGCTGCAAAGCGGCCATTTTGCCTACCTCGTCGGAAGGAAATGTGACAGAGGTAAGAATAGGGGCTGTCATTTGCCCAAATTCAAGGGTGTCACAGCCGGTTATGGCAATCTGCTCAGGAATGCGCAGATCCCGTTCTTTTAACATTGTGATTACGGATAATGCAATTCTGTCATTATAGCAGACAATTGCATTAGGAAGCTGGTCAGCATCTAGGATCTGCTTCAAAGCAAGTTCAATGCTTTCTCTGGAATAATCGCAGGCATAGATACAATCCTCAGCAGAAAGAGATAATTCTTTCAGTCCTTCAATAAAATACTGCTCACGCAGCATATTATTGTCCGCTTCCGAAAAGTTGCCAAGATAGTATATTTTTTTACAGTGATGCCTTTTTCCCAGATGGATAACAACATCCTTAACCGGTTTGTTATTTTCAAGAACGATTCTGGGATAGTCAGAAGGTTTTTGACTGATGTTGATCACCGGACAGGTAAAGCACTCCTTCAGCAGTTTAAAAAGCGCCTGTTTAAGGGATGGGAGGACGAAGGTGTCAGAGGCTATAATAATGCCGGCATAATCATCAGGTCTTGGAATATTTAAGATACTGAATTCACCTTTACCATAATCCCCTAAGTTTTCGCCATCGTTGGAGGCAAAAATTTCTACCAGATAACCGTATTCTGATGCCTTCTCAATAATGCCTGAGCATAGCCGGCTTTGATAATTTCCATAGATATGAGAAATAAAAACTCCGATTTTTTTTGCGCGATGCATAGTTTACCTTTACCCTTTCCCTGCCTTATTCAGCAAGTGTTTCCCATTGGTCATATAATAAGGCCAGTTGTGTGTTCAATTCTTCCTGTTTTTTTGTCAGTTCCTGAAGCTTTGCCACATCAGTTGCAATTTCCGGCAGAGTCATTGCGGCTTCAATTTCAGAAAGTTTTCCTTCTAAGGAGGAAATGGATTCCTCACATTTCCTTAAATCATTTTCTTTCTTTCGCTGTTTGGCCTGTGCTTCTTTTTTGGCCTGCCAGTTCAGTTTAGTTTCGGAAACAGTTTCTTCTTTTTTAGGACCGGCAGTATTGGAGAGGGCGGAAACAGACAGATTTGCTTTCTTTTCCAGATAATAGTCGTAGTTTCCCAAATAATTGGTCAACATTCCGCCACTAAGATCCAAAATACGGCTTGCAGTTCGGTTAATAAAATAACGGTCATGGGAAACATAAAGGACAGTTCCCTCGTAGGCATTTAATGCATCCTCAAGAATTTCTTTAGAGGTTATATCCAAATGGTTGGTAGGTTCGTCCAATATAAGAAAATTGGATTCGGAAAGCATCAATTTTGCCAGAGACATGCGTCCCCGTTCTCCGCCGCTTAAGTTGTCAATACGTTTAAATACATCATCACCAGTAAAAAGAAAGGCGGCAAGAGTATTTCGAATCTCTGTATTGGATAAATAAGGGTAAGCATCCGATATTTCATCAAAAAGAGTTTTATCCATGTGTAAAACATGATGTTCCTGATCATAATAACCAATATGTACGTTGGTTCCAAGAATGATCCGCCCTTTATCAGCGGGAATCAGATCATTTATGATCTTAAGGATCGTGGTTTTTCCGGTACCATTATCTCCAATAATGGCAACATGTTCGCCGCGTTTTATATCCATTTCTATATCAGTAAACAGCGTTTGGTTTCCGAAAGATTTGGATAATCCTTCTATGTGCAGCACATCATTTCCGCTGGTATATCTTGGGGTAAGTGTCATATGAATATCGGTGCGTGTCAGAGTGGGTTTGTCTAAAACTTCTATTTTACTTAGCATTTTTTCGCGGCTTTCCGCTCTTTTAATGGATTTTTCCCGATTAAAAGATTTTAACTTTTCAATGACTTCCTCCTGATGCTTAATTTCCTGCTGTTGCTTTAAATAAGCATTCATGGCGGCAGCACGAAGCTGTTCTTTTTTTATGGCATAATCGGAGTAATTGCCTGTAAAGGAAACTGCCTTTGTCTGGTCGATTTCAATTATTTTACCAGCAATACGATCCAGAAAATAGCGGTCATGAGATACAAGGAGCACAGCCCCTTTATAATTTAAAAGGTAAGTTTCCAGCCATGTAATAGAGTTTAAGTCCAGATGGTTGGTAGGCTCATCCAAAATAATGAGATCTGGTTTTTGCAGCAGGAGACGCCCTAGTGCAACACGGGTTTTCTGACCGCCTGATAGTGTGGAAATTTTTTTGGAAAATTCCGTCTCTTCAAAGCCTAACCCTTTCAGAACACCAACCACTTCGCTTTTATAGGCATATCCGTTTAAAAGATCAAAGGAATGAGTAAGACGGGCATAGGAATCCATTAAAGCATCAAGTTCAGCTCCCGTTACCAGCTTCATGTTAAACTCTATTTCACGGATTTTTTCTTCCATAGAAATGATATCCGCTTTAACAGAAAGAAGTTCGTCATAGATCGTATTTTCACTATCTACATCCTGATTCTGGGCAAGATAACCTATGGTCTTGTCTTTTGACAAAGTGACAATTCCTTCATCTGCCTGCAGTTGTCCTATAATGATTCGAAGTAAAGTAGTTTTTCCGGCACCGTTAATACCCACAATAGCAGCCTTGTCATAATCCTCAATATGAAAGGAAACGTTGCTGAGCACAGGCTGCTCGTTAAATGCTTTTGATATATTTTGACATGATAAAATCATTTTACACATCCTTAATGAAATATTCTCTCTTAGTTAGTTTACATACGATAAAAGGGAATGTCAATTGATTGACATTATTTTAACAGTGTTATATAGTATTTTTATAATATAATTGCAGGAGGCAGTCCAATTGGATAACAAGGAAATATCACAAGCCGTAATTGGACGGCTGCCAAGGTATTTTAGATTTTTAGGGGAATTAAAGGACGAAGGCATTGAGAGGATATCTTCCCAGGAACTTAGCGATATTATGAAAGTGACTGCATCCCAGATCCGTCAGGATTTTAATAATTTTGGCGGCTTTGGACAGCAGGGATATGGGTATAAAGTGGAGTATCTTTACGAAGAGATCGGAAAGATATTAGGTCTTGATAAGACGCATAATCTAATCATTATTGGAGCAGGAAATTTAGGGCAGGCATTGGCCAATTATATGAACTTTGAAAGAAGAGGGTTTCTTTTTAAGGGGATATTTGATAATAATCCTGACCTTTATGGAAAGAAGATTAGAAATATGGAAGTAAGGCCGATGGAGGAAATGGATGCTTTTGTAAAAGAAAATGGAATTGATATTGCAGTGCTTACCATTCCGAAGACAAGTGCAGTGCCGGTAGCGGAGCGATTGGTGCGTAACGGGATCAAGGGCATTTGGAACTTTGCTCATGTGGATCTGAATGTACCTAAAGAGGTTCAGGTTGAAAATGTGCATTTATCGGACAGTGTAATGAAATTGGCTTACAATATCAACAGATTTGAAAAAGGGGATCGTAGCTGAAGGAAAATTCAGTATATTTGGGGAGGCGTGCATATGTCAAGGACAGACGATATTTATGAACCTGCGTTGAAGGGAAAGAAGATACCGGTACTTACGTTGGATAATAAATGGCATCAGCTATTTACACAGGCCCGGGCAGATAAACGTATAAAGCGTCTGGAGGAAGAACTAAATGAACTGCTAAAAAGGCAGGGAAAGGCTGTAACTGAAACAAAGGAAATAAAAAAGCTGAAAAAAAAGCTTATGAGTGAAATCATGGATAATGCAGTGGAAGCATCCGTAGAGAACAATCATAAGGCACAAAAAAAAGCAGATGAAAATAAGCGTCTGATCAATGATTGTAATGAAATGCTTGACAATTACAAGGATGAGCTTATAGAGATTCCTAAGGAAATTGATAAGGTAAATCATAAGTTGATGCTGCTTACTATGGAAGCCTGCTATGACAGACTGAAAAAAAATGAAAAAGAAATTGAGGAAATATCCAAGTGGATTGCTGAAATTCGAATAGAATTAAAAGAAAAGCTGATTCGTAAGCAGGAAATGGAAATGGCAAGCCAAGAGCTTTATTCTTATATGCATGATATTTTTGGGGCTGATGTAATCAATATTTTTGATATGAAATATCAGGTCAAAGAAATAAAGGATGATGGAAATAAAAATGAAGTGTAGAAAATAGGAAAAAGTGCGTCATGACCGAAGGAGGTATGGCGCATTTCTTAACATAAATCCGAAGCGCAAAGCGCGAAGGATGTTGTTTAACATAAGTCCGAAGACAGAAGCACTTTAGAATGGAGATGGATATGAAATACGCTGTAAAAGCCACAGAAATGAAAGCTTATGATGAGTATACCATAAACAAAATAGGAATTCCATCCTTGGTTTTAATGGAAAGAGCAGCCCTTTGCGTGGTTGCCCGGCTTTCAGAAAAATTAGGTAATACGCCGAAAAAAGTACTGATAGCAGCGGGAACAGGAAATAATGGAGGTGACGGACTGGCAGTGGGACGTCTTTTGGCGCTTAAGGGACATAAGGTTGATTTTTTCATGGTAGGAAATCTGGATAAAATGACAAGCGAAGCAGCAATCCAATTAAGGATTCTTAAAAATTTAGGGTTTTCCATCCAGAGCAAACTTGAAGATGCTGAATATGATATGGTAATAGATGCACTTTTGGGGATCGGCCTCTCAAGGGAGGTCTCAGGAGATTATGCGGATGCGGTAGAGAACATCAACCAATTAAAAAATAAGGGTGCTTACATATGTGGAGTGGATATTCCATCAGGAATCTGTGCAGATACAGGCAGGGTGATGGGCTGCGCTGTCAGAGCGGATCTTACGGTGGCCTTTGCATTTGCAAAAAGAGGTCATCTTTTATATCCGGGAAAAGCATATAGTGGAAAGCTGGTTGTGGAGGATATCGGCATTTCGGAGAATGCTTTTTTGAATCAAAAGCCGACAGCTTTTTATTATGAAAAGGAAGATTTGAAAGATTTGCTGCCTTACAGGAAGCCCGATGGAAATAAGGGGACTTTCGGGAAGATTCTTCTTATAGCCGGCAGTAAAGACATAAGCGGTGCCTGTTTTTTATGTGGAAACAGTATTTTGCGTTCAGGTGCTGGAATGGTGAAGATCGTTACGCCTGCCTGTAACAGGCAGACGATTCAGTTAAGCCTTCCAGAGGCTATGCTGCAGACCTATGAAGAGCATCCTGATGAAAGTAAAATAAGACAATTACTGAAATGGTGTGATGTGGTGGTGGCTGGTCCGGGAATGGGAACAGATGAAAATGGATATACACTGATGAAGTGCATACTGGAGGAAAACTCTCTTCCTATGGTGCTTGATGCTGACGGATTAAATCTTATGGCGCTTCATGAAGATTTGATGGAGCTTGTGGCGAAGCGAAAACCTGCGCAGACGATAATTACACCTCATCCGGGAGAGCTAAACAGACTTTTAGGGACAGATATGGATACATACAAAAGAGAAAGGGAACAATTGGTCCGTATGCTTTCCCATAAACTGCATTGCATTGTTGCAGCGAAGGATGCGGTCACTATAGTAGCCGAGGAGCAGAGGGAAGAAATTTATATAAACAGGTCTGGAAATGAGGGCATGGCAACAGCAGGAAGTGGTGATGTGCTTGCCGGAGTATTGGGCGCACTGCTTGGACAGGGAATGAAAGCATTTGATGCAGCTTGTCTTGCTGTGTACCTGCATGGGGCGGCCGGAGAGCAGGCAGGTGATGAAAATGGGCGCAGTGCAGTAGTGGCGTCTGATATAATAAAAAAACTTATGCAGATTATGAGAGGATAGTAAAATACTGCAGAGGGAAAGGCACGTATATGAATGTGAAAGAAGAATATCAGCGGGTATATGCCAGGATAGATCTGGATGCAGTCAGAAGTAATATGGAGCATATGAAAGAAAATCTTTCACCCAAAACGAAGATTCTTGGGGTAATTAAAACAGACGGATATGGTCATGGCGCAATACCTATTGCAAAGGAATTGGAACCTTTAGAATACGTATATGGTTTTGCAACGGCCACTGCTGAGGAAGCATTTATCCTGCGCCGGAATGGGGTAAAAAAACCCATATTAATTTTAGGGTATACGTTTCCTTACAGTTATGAAAGACTGGTCAGGGAGGAGATTAGAATATGTGTTTTCAGGGAGGATACCCTTGCTCAATTGTCAAAGACGGTATCTGATCTGGCGGAGAAAGGAGTTTTGAAAAAGGCAAAAGTTCATATCAAGGTTGATACGGGAATGAGCCGCATCGGTGTGAGTGCGGACTTAAAAGGGCTTGCATTCGTTGAAAAGGCATTTGAAACAAAAGGCCTGGAGGTAGAAGGGATTTTTACCCACTTTGCAAGAGCCGACGAAGTAGATAAGAAAGCAGCAGAAAACCAGCTTAAAAAGTTTGAAGGATTTCTTGCATCAATAAAAGATAAAACAGGAAGGGAAATTCCGGTAAAGCACTGTTCTAACAGTGCAGGAATTGTAGAACTGCCAAGAGCTAATATGGATGTCGTGCGGGCGGGGATAACGTTATATGGTTTATGGCCTTCCAATCAAGTAAGGAAAGATATCGTTTCTCTTACACCAGTACTTTCCCTTTACAGTCATATTGTATACATTAAGGAAATTCAAGGGGGTACTCCGGTAAGTTATGGGGGGACCTTTACTGCAAAGCATAAAATGCGGATTGCCACGATTCCAGTAGGCTATGGAGACGGATATGCCAGAGGATTGTCAAATAAAGGCTGGGTGTTGGTGCATGGAAAAAAGGCGCCTGTGATAGGAAGAGTGTGCATGGATCAGTTTATGATAGATGTGACAAAGATACCTGAAGCCGTCGAAGGGGATAAAGTTACTTTAATCGGCCAGGAGGGAGAGGAAAGAATTACGATGGAAGAACTGGGTGAACTGTCAGGCAGATTTAATTATGAATTTGCCTGTGGCCTTGGCAAACGGGTACCCAGAGTATATACAAAAGGCGGGCAGATTCTGTGTACGAAAGACGATACCGCAGATTTTTGACCGCACCTGAATACCTTCTGACAATATGGTTATACTACTTATTGAATTTGAAAAGATCCTATTGGAATGAAGGGTGTGTGAATAGATGGATATATCAGTAAAAAGAGGGGATATATATTATGCGGATCTAAGACCGGTGGTAGGCTCTGAACAGGGCGGGGTAAGACCGGTTTTGATTATACAAAATGATGTGGGCAACAGGCATAGCCCGACCATTATCTGTGCGGCGATCACATCAAAAATGAACAAAGCAAAGCTGCCAACACATATAGAGTTAAATGCAGGAAAGTATGATATAGTTAAAGATTCTGTCATTTTACTTGAGCAGCTTCGCACCATTGATAAAAGGCGTTTGAAAGATAAGGTATGTCATTTGGATGAGGAGATTATGAGGCAGGTGAATCGTGGACTTATTGTCAGTCTGGAACTTGATACATACATGTAAACTGCAGCCATGCTCTATTGGAAAGAGCAGCTTTTCGGACAAACGCAGGACAGAACTTGACGGTAAGAACAGTAAATGCTATAGTTTAATTTGATATTTTATACAAAAAGGGGATGAAGAAATGGATGATGGCGGGCCCACGGCCAGTTATATTATTTTTTTAGCATTATTATTGATTGATATGCTTTTTTATGGATTTGGTGCGGCTGTGAAGGAACTAAATGCTAAGGAGCTTTCCGATCAGATTGAAGAGACTGGAAGCAAAAAGGCAAAAAGACTTTACAGGATTGCAGTGCATCCGGAACAGTATATTAATACGGTACAGCTTGTAGTAAGCCTGATTAATTTGGTAATGGGCGGCTTTTTCTGGAAAATGTATGGTTCAGTGCCCTTTATTCTTTCAGGTGCACTGCTTTTATACATATTACTTACCTTCGGGGTTCTTATTCCAAAGAGATTGGGAGCAAAATATGCTGAAAAATGGGCATTTGCGTGTATCAATCCAATTTATTACATTACTATGATTTTTTTGCCTGTCACGGGGCTTATCTCTGTGACTGCAAAGGGAGTTCTTTTAATTTTTGGTATTCGCGGTGGAGAGGAAACAGAAGATGTAACAGAAGAAGAGATTATATCTATGGTTAATGAAGGTCATGAACAAGGGGTTCTTTTGGCAACGGAAGCGGAAATGATCACTAATATTTTTGAATTTGGTGATAAGGAAGCACAGGATATCATGACACATCGTAAAAATATTCTTGCCATTGACAGAAATATGACACTGGAAGATGCATTGGATTTTATGCTCAGTGAAAGTAAAAGCCGCTTTCCTGTTTATGAAGAAAACATTGACAATATTATAGGGATTCTTCATTTTAGAGATGCAATGCGCTCTCACAGGGAAGAAGAAAATCTGATGCTTCCGGTGGGAGATATTGAAGGGCTTATAAGAGAGACGATGTTTGTTCCGGAAACAAAAAACATTGATGTTCTTTTTCAAAGCATGCAGCATACAAAGACACAGATGGTAATTGTAGTAGATGAGTATGGACAGACCACCGGTCTGATCGCTATGGAAGATATTTTAGAGGAAATTGTGGGAAATATCATGGATGAATATGATGAGGATGAAGCCCATATTGAAGAGACAGAAAATGCGGATGAATATATCATAGAAGGCATTACGCCTCTTGAAGAACTGGAAGAAAAGTTTAATATTTCTTTCCATGAAAAAGAATTTGATACATTAAACGGTTTTATGATCTCTAAAATGGATAAGATTCCAGAGGAGGATGAAGAATTTTCCATTAATGTGGATGGATATGAATTTAAAATCATAAGTGTGGAAAACAGAATGATTAAAAGTGTATTGGTTACCAGGCTGTCTGAGCATGCCTTAGAATCAAATAACAGTAAACAGGCAAAAGAAGAAACATAAAAATAAAAAGAAACAGTGCAAAATAAAGGCACAGAAATGAGGGAAAAATGTCAGGACATTCAAAGTTTGCAAACATTAAGCATAAGAAAGAAAAAAATGATGCTGCAAAGGGAAAGATCTTTACTATTTTAGGAAGGGAAATTGCAGTGGCAGTAAAAGAAGGCGGTCCAGATCCGGCTAATAATTCCAAATTGGCACAGGTGATTGCCAAGGCTAAGTCAAACAACATGCCCAATGATACCATTGAGAGAGGAATCAAAAAAGCTGCCGGCGATATAGGAAATGTTAATTATAAGTATATTACTTATGAAGGATATGGGCCTAACGGCATTGCAATTATTGTGGATGCCCTGACTGATAACCAGAACCGGACGGCGGCAAATGTGAGAAATGCTTTTACAAAGGGAAATGGAAATGTTGGAACGCCCGGCTGCGTTTCTTTTATGTTTGATAAAAAAGGACAGCTTATTATTGATAAGGAAGAGTATGAGGGTGACTCTGACGAACTTATGATGCTTGCGCTTGACGCTGGTGCCGAAGATTTTACAGAAGAAGAAGACAGTTATGAGATCATTACCTCACCTGATGATTTTGACGGGGTTTTAAAAGTACTTCAGGAAAAAGGCATTGCACTTGCCTCTGCGGAAGTGACCATGATTCCTCAAAATTATGTGGAATTGACAGATGAAACATCAGTTAAAAACCTGCAGAAAATTCTTGACCTTTTAGATGAGGAAGATGACGTACAGGCGGTATATCATAACTGGGATGAATAAAGGAATCAACCTACCGTACAGGATAAAGGATTTGTTATGAAAAAAAAGACGCAGATATTGTTAATTTCCCTTTGGGGATTGGCAGTTGCAGGCAGCCGGATCTTGTATTTTTTGTTAAGCAGGCGCCTCATAGTTGATACATATGAATATTTTGCAAGTGCCATGATACAGGCGGAAAAAAGCAGTATGCCTTTTACTTCCGGCCTTGCTTATGCATATACAGAAGTTTTATCCAAAGTTCTTCGCTTTACGGGAAACAGGATCGAAGCAGCCAGTGCTTTTCAGATGGTAACTCAGATTTTATGGCTTATTATTTTATTTGCCGGAATCAGTATGATATTTGGGAAACTGGCAGCAATTGTATCAACGACAATACTTGCAGCATTGCCAATCATTTTAAACAGTATGCTGGAGGTGTCAACAGAAAATTTTTATATGCTGCACTTGGCCTTTGTTCTTATGCTGCTGGGGGGATTTTGCTTACAGACAAAGAAAAAGGGATGGTATGAAAGAAGAGTATGCGAGTTGTATCTGATGGCAGCCGGATTTTATTTGGGTGTGATCTGCATATGGAATTATGTAGGGTTTAGTCTGATCCTTATAAGCGTATACATATTGATATGTAATTATGTTGTAATGAAAGAAAAAATAAAGATCCAAAGAGAGAAAAAAGAAGAAAAATTTAAAAATCAAATTATGGGAGTTTTTGATCAGGGTTTTCTTCTTTTGGTTGGAATGTTTGTAGGAATGTTTGCCACGCTGATGAAATATACAGGCAAAACGGGACAGACGCTTGGCCAGCAGTTTCACTGGTGGGTGCTTCAGTTGGAAAGCTTTCCCGAAAGGTGTCAGGATATTTCCACATGGCTTATCGTTGTGTTCACAGCATCTGTTCTGGCAGGAATTTTATGTAATACTGTTTTTTTTGCTGTTAAGAAGAAAACTGGAGAAACAGCAGAAAATGGAGACGCTTTGGAAAATGCAGCAGAAAGTCCAAAAGGAGAAGCTGACATGGAAGAAGTGCATGAGGAATATGTGACAACCGCGGATGGAAGACAGATAAAGCTTTTGGAGAATCCTCTGCCAGTTCCTAAAAAACATATGAAAAAGGAAATGGAGTTTGATTTTGAATTTGCAGATGTGATAAAGAAAGAGGATGCAGAGAAAGTAAAATTAGATTTTGACATAGAAATCAGCGAAAATGATGATTTTGATTTCACATAGTGAATAAAAAAGAAAAGAAGAAATATACTAAGGAGGACTGCTTTTTGCGGTCCTCCTTAGTATATTATGAAAAGAAGAGGATTTAATATGTCAGGAAAGAAAGTAGAAGAAGAAAAGCATAGAAGTGAAAAGATTGAACAGACTGGCCAGGTGACTTTGGATAAAAATGGGAAAGCGCGTACAATACATCTTATTTCTGTTATTGGTGAAGTGGAAGGGCATGATAACTTAAGCAATAATTCCAAGACAACAAAGTATGAGCATATTCTCCCCGAACTGGCAGCAATTGAGGATAGCGAAAACATTGATGGCGTGCTTATTTTATTAAATACAATGGGCGGAGATGTGGAAGCAGGACTTGCCATTGCAGAGATGATTGCATCCTTAAGCAAGCCTACCGTTTCTCTGGTATTGGGAGGAAGCCATTCTATAGGGGTGCCTATTGCAGTCAGCACAGATTATTCATTTATTGTGCCCACCGGAACAATGGTCATTCATCCTGTCAGAATGAACGGAATGGTGATTGGCGTGCCGCAGACTTTTGATTATTTCAGACAAATTCAAAACAGGATTACAGGTTTTGTATGCAGCCACTGTAAAATCAGCAAAAACAGATTTGAGGAGCTGATGATGGAAACAGGAGTTCTCACTAAAGATGTTGGGACTATTTTGGTTGGAGAGGAAGCAGTTTCAGAGGGAATTATCAATGAAACAGGCGGAATCAGTGAAGCAATGAAAAAACTGCATTCTTTGATTGGAAAACAAAAGAAACAGAAACAGTCATAAATATATTTTATGACAAATAATCGTTTGTTAGTGACAAGGTTTGCCTAAAATGCTATACTATATAAGATTATGTTAGTATCTGTAAGATGCTGAAGGAGTTTTTGTATGGCACAGGCAAGGAAAAGTAGTACGACAAGAGGGAAGAAAAGGACAACTAATTCCCGTAATAACTCCAGAAAAAGTGAACCTATGGATGTGGCAATCAGAAATGAAATTGTTTTGATTGCCTTGTTTGCGTTGGCTGTGTTTTTGTTTTTATGTAATTTTGGAATTGCCGGTGTGTTTGGAAATACGGTTAGTGATGTTATGTTTGGGATTTTCGGCCTGACTGCATACATCATGCCATTAGTATTTTTTATCATGATTGCATTTGGCATGGTAAACAGTGGAAATTCTATTGCAGTAAGAAAGCTTATTGCAGGTGCATTTTTAGTGCTTTTGGCGGGTATGCTGTGTGATTTGTTTACTGGAGCGCCGGAAGCAGCACAAAGTTATCAAATTGGAGAGATATATAAAAGGTGCAGCGAAGGGCACAGTGGAGGCGGTGTAGCTGCCGGTTCCCTTGCTTATTTGAGTTTTCATTTTCTCGGTATGACAGGAACGATCCTGGTGGTTTTAGTGGCTGTGATTGTATCTTTGGTAGTGCTTACCGAAAAATCCTTTGTATCCGGAGTAACTTCCCAGGGACGTAAGGTATATGAAAGGTCGAAGGAAGATGCGGCGTACCGCAGGGAACGGGCGAAAGCGCGCAGGCAGGAAATGGAAGAAGAGCGAAAACGCAGGGAAGAGGAAAGAAAGCAGCGGGAAGAAGAGCAGGAAAATGAAAAAATTCTCCGCATGGATAAAAAAATTTCTGGTGTTATGCTGAACACAACCTTATCTGGGAGGGAAGAAGAAAAAGACAGATCAAGGGATGATATTCATGAAATCAATCTGACTGATTTTGAAGAGCAGATTGCTCATGCTGATTTATATAAGGAAGATGGAGAAATACAGATTCACTCCGAATATGGTATGGATCAGATCAGGATCAACAGTACCTACCTTGAAGAAGATGAGGGGAAGGATGAGTTATCTGAGATTACGGGAACATATGAAGATGTGGAACCTGAAGAAATCATTGAGCCGCCTGTTTCTATGAGGCAGGAAGAACCTGTCAGGGTGAAAGAAAAGGAACCTGTAAAGTCTTCCAGAAGCACAGCAGAACCTGTACAGATGCTTCAGAGGAAGCCGCTTCCCAAGAAATACATATTTCCTCCCATCAGTAAGCTTACCAAAAGCAGTAATAAACAGGGGGGTGATTCTTCGAAAGAGTTAAAAGAAACAGCGTTAAGACTCCAGCAGACGCTTCAGACCTTTGGTGTACGCGTAACAATTACGGAAATCAGCAAAGGCCCTTCTGTTACCAGATTTGAACTGCAGCCGGAACAGGGAGTGAAGGTAAGCAAGATTGTGGGGCTGTCTGATGATATTAAATTGAATCTTGCTGCTACGGACATTCGTATTGAAGCACCGATTCCGGGCAAAGCAGCGGTTGGAATAGAAGTTCCCAATAAGGAAAATATGACGGTAGCTTTGCGGGAACTTATCGAGAGTAAAGAATTTAAGGATTTTCCTTCCAACCTTGCGTTTGCGGTGGGAAAGGACATTGGCGGCAAAACAGTAGTGGCGGATATTGCAAAAATGCCGCACATGCTGATTGCAGGTGCAACCGGCTCTGGCAAATCTGTATGCATTAATACATTGATTATGAGTATTTTGTATAAGGCACACCCGGATGATGTGAAGCTAATCATGATAGATCCAAAGGTAGTTGAGTTAAGCGTCTATAACGGAATTCCTCATTTGTTGATTCCGGTGGTTACAGATCCTAAGAAAGCGTCCGCCGCGCTTCAGTGGGG
This sequence comes from Lachnospiraceae bacterium UBA7199, assembly GCA_002490775.1. Classification (GTDB taxonomy): domain Bacteria; phylum Bacillota; class Clostridia; order Lachnospirales; family Lachnospiraceae; genus Suilimivivens. Next base: position 45,647 of record DKUR01000063.1, read on the forward strand.
AGTGGCGGAAATGACAGACCGTTACCAGAAGTTTGCAGATTTCAATGTCAGGGACTTAAAGGGATACAATAAAAAAGTGACGGAAATGAAAGAAAAAGGAGATCCCAAGGCACCAGCTAAAATGCCCCAGATTGTCATTATCGTGGACGAGCTTGCAGATCTTATGATGGTAGCTCCAGGCGAGGTGGAGGAAGCCATCTGCCGGCTGGCCCAATTGGCAAGGGCTGCGGGGATTCATTTGATTATAGCTACCCAGCGTCCGTCAGTAGATGTGATTACAGGATTGATCAAAGCAAACATGCCCAGCAGGGTGGCATTTAGTGTTTCCAGCGGGGTGGATTCCCGTACCATTTTGGATATGAATGGGGCAGAAAAACTTTTGGGAAAGGGAGATATGCTTTTTTATCCGCAAGGATATAGTAAGCCGGCCAGAGTACAGGGAGCTTTTGTGTCTGATAAAGAAGTATCAGATGTTGTGGAATTTTTGAAAAATCAGACGATTGGCAATATTTATGATACAGATGTACAGGAAAAGCTTTCTAGTATTGGAAGCACCTCAAGCAGCGGAGGGGTTGAAGAATCAGATAGAGATCAGTATTTTATAGATGCCGCCAGATTTATTATTGAAAAAGACAAGGCTTCTATTGGAATGCTGCAGCGGGTATTTAAAATCGGTTTTAATCGTGCTGCAAGAATAATGGACCAGCTTTGCGAGGCAGGGGTTGTGGGGGAAGAAGAAGGAACCAAGCCGCGCAAGGTGCTTATGAGTATGGAGCAGTTAGAGCAGTTTATTGAAGAATCGCTGTAAAGAAGCTTTGAGAAAAGCAGTTTATGGAAAGGGTACGGAAATTGTTATGAAAACAGATATTCAAATTGCACAGGAAGCAGTTATGGAGCCAGTCACAAAGGTGGCAGAGATGTTACAGATTGAGGAAGATGAGCTGGAACTGTACGGAAAATATAAGGCTAAAATTTCAGAGGAGTACCTTGCTAAAATTGCTTCCAGACCAGAGGGAAAGCTGATACTTGTAACTGCCATTAACCCTACTCCGGCAGGAGAGGGGAAAACAACTACCAGTGTAGGCTTGGGACAGGCCTTTGGACGACTTGGGAAAAAAGCTGTGATTGCGCTCAGGGAACCTTCCTTAGGGCCTTGCTTTGGAATCAAGGGAGGAGCCGCCGGAGGCGGATATGCCCAGGTGGTTCCTATGGAGGATTTGAATCTTCATTTTACAGGTGATTTTCATGCCATTACTTCTGCCAATAATCTGCTGGCAGCCCTTTTGGATAACCATATTCAGCAGGGGAATGCTCTTTTAATAGATACCAGACAGGTGGTTTGGAAAAGATGCCTTGATATGAATGACAGGGTACTTAGAAATGTAGTAGTGGGGCTTGGGGCAAAAACAGACGGAACTGTGCGGGAAGATCATTTTGTGATCACTGTTGCATCGGAAATTATGGCTATTTTGTGCCTTGCATCAGATATGAAAGACCTAAAGGAAAGACTTGGAAAAATTGTGGCTGCATATAATTATGAAGGGAATCCGGTTACCGCAGATGATCTACAGGCGGTAGGCGCAATGGCGGCGCTTCTTAAGGATGCAATGAAGCCAAATCTAATTCAGACACTTGAGCATACGCCAGCTTTGATTCATGGTGGTCCCTTTGCCAATATTGCGCATGGATGCAACTCTGTTCGTGCAACAAAAGCAGGGCTTAAAATGGCAGATTATGTGATTACTGAGGCGGGATTTGGCGCAGACTTGGGAGCTGAGAAATTTTTTGATATTAAATGTCGTATTGCAGGGCTGAAGCCAGATGCAGTTGTTTTGGTGGCAACGGTTCGAGCACTTAAGTATAATGGCGGCGTTCCCAAGGCTCAGTTAGGAAATGAAGATCTTCCGGCGCTCAAAAAGGGTATTGTCAATTTAGAAAAGCATATTGAAAATTTACAAAAATATAAAATACCCGTTGTAGTGACTTTAAACAGTTTTATAACGGATACGGAAGCAGAAACCTCCTTTGTGAAGCAGTTTTGTGAGGAAAGAGGCTGTGAATTTGCAATTTCACAGGTTTGGGAAAAAGGCGGTGAAGGCGGTATTTTGTTAGCTGAAAAGGTACTTGAAACCCTTGAAAACAAAGAAAGCAATTTTACGCTCTTGTACCCGGATGAAGTTAGTCTTATGGAAAAGATTGAGACTGTTTCCCGGGAAATTTACGGAGCGGAAGGGGTTACATATTCTACGCAGGCAAAGAAGCAGCTTCAAAAGCTGGAAGAATTGGGATTTGGGAAATTGCCTGTGTGTATGGCAAAAACACAGTATTCTCTTTCAGATGATCCGGCGCTTTTAGGCAGGCCGGAGCACTTTAAGGTGAATGTCAGAGAAGTATATGTTTCGGCGGGTGCGGGTTTTGTAGTGGTGCTTACTGGCGCAGTTATGACTATGCCGGGACTGCCCATGCAGCCAGCAGCATTCAATATTGACGTGGATGAAAATGGCAGGATCACAGGTCTTTTTTAGGAGATGGAATGTGTAGGGAAAGGATGGAAAACAGATGGCAGTACTGATTGATGGAAAAGCAGTTTCACTACAGATCAAGGAAGAATTGAAACAGAAAGCAGTAGAATTAAAGGAAAAGGGAATCAATGTAACTTTAGCAGTCATTCAGGTAGGGGATAATCCGGCTTCCTGCGTATATGTAAGAAATAAGAAAAAGGGATGCGAGTACATAGGAATCGGCTCCTTATCCTATGAACTTCCAGAAACAACTACACAGAAGGAATTGCTTGATTTGATACAGGAGTTAAATGGGAGAGAGGACGTAAACGGTATTTTAGTCCAACTTCCCCTGCCTTCACATATTGATGAGGATACAGTGATAAAAGCCATTGATCCTTTAAAGGATGTGGATGGGTTTCACCCCCAAAGCGTAGGTGCTCTCTGTATAGGGCAGCCGGGATTTGTTTCCTGTACGCCGGCAGGAATTATACAGCTTTTAAAAAGAAGCGGCATTGATATAGCAGGAAAAGAATGTGTTGTGCTTGGAAGAAGCAACATTGTAGGAAAACCCATGTCTTTATTACTTCTTAGAGAAAATGCAACGGTGACCATTGCCCATTCCCACACCAAAAACCTGCAGGAGGTGACTGCAAGGGCGGATATTTTAGTCGTGGCGGTAGGAAAGCCTAAAATGATCACAAAAGATTATGTGAAAAAAGGTGCAGTGGTTATTGATGTAGGAATCAATAGGGATGAAAACAATAAGCTTTGCGGGGATGTTGATTTTGATGATGTAGAACCGGTGTGCAGTGCTATTACACCTGTACCTGGAGGGGTAGGCCCTATGACCATAGCAATGCTTCTTCATAATTGTATTGAGTCGGTCAGCCTTAAATTTTAGTAAATTTATGATCACGTGTATATAGTGAACCAAGGTAGGAAGAATCTTTCAACCTTACATATTTGGAAGGCTTGGGAATAAAATATGAAATGTCCTGATTGCGGAGCAGAGATGGTGAATGGGCATCTTTACTGTGAGAAGTGCGGTAGAGAAATCCAGATTGTACCTGATTTTGAACCGGAAATAGAAAACAGCATAACGGAAACTTTATCTACTGTTGCGGAAGAAATTGAAGGCGGCAGCCTCGTAAAAGATGACCAGGGCGAAGATACAGCAGTGGATACACAAAGTGTAGGAAAAAAGAAATTAAAAAAACGCAGTCATTCTTTTTTTTCAGAAGAACTTGGAAAAAATGGAATGATACTTGCTTTTGTTATTTTTTTAACTGTACTGCTGGCAGGCGCCTTTTTGACTTTACATTTGTACCACAGGTTTTCAGCAGCTTACCAGATTGAGCAGGCAAGATATTATGCGGAGTCAGGGGAATACAGGGAAGCAATATCGTATTTGGAAAAGGCAAAAAAACTGGATGCGGATGTGGTGGAAACTGCCTTTTTGGAGTCCAATTATTATTATCAGCTTGGTGAAAAGCAAAAGGCGTCTGAAGTGCTTGTAGAGTTGATTGCCAGTGAGCCGTTGGAGTATGCAGACGAGGAAAGGGCATACAGCTATGTGATTGATATATGGGATGAAGAAGAAAAATATCAGGATATCAATTTGCTTTTATCAGAATGCCACAACAATGAAATCATAAATCAATTTCAGCAATATATAGCAATGACGCCTGAATTTGGCTATGAACCGGGAAGCTATGATGAGGTGGTTTTACTGAAAATAAGTGCTAATACCACTGGAAAAATATATTATACTTTAGACGGAAGTACTCCCAATCAAAACAGTCCGGTCTACATTGCACCACTGATACTTGAATCAGGAGAATATCAGGTTGCAGCACTTTTTGTAAATGATTATGGAATTGAGAGCGAAGTGGCAAGAAGCTGGTATGTGATTAATTTGATCGTGCCTGATCCGCCTGAATTATTGCTGTATAGCGGAAGCTATCATGTTCCAACAATGATTGAGGTGATAGTACCGGAAAATGGAACGGTGCATTATACAATGGATGGAAGTAATCCAACGAAGGATAGTCCTAAATATACAGAGGCAATTTCAATGCCTTTAGGAAGGTCGAATTTTAAATTCATTACCATATCAGAGGAAGGCGTCTCAAGTGAAATTGTAAGCAGGAGTTTTGATTTTACTTTGGAAACTGAAGTGACAGTTGGCAGGGCGGTAAATAATGTGATACAGGCGCTTTTTGACAGGAAGGTGTTAAGTGATCTTCAGGGACACTCCCCTGAAATCATGGAAAAATATGTATTTAAATATAATACTATTGTGGAAATTCCAGATATGGGCTATTATTATGTTTTGGATGAATATATTGAGACCGGAAATGGAGAACAAACGAAAACAGACCGCTTGTACGCCGTAGAAGTATATACGGGAGCACCAAACCGGTTGATTTATGATGAAAATGGCCAGATGGGACTTATTCCCCTAAGCACGCCATAAAATAAAACAGGAAAGGGATTAGCAATGTATAAGATTTTAGAAACCAAAGAGCTTGCTGCCAATATTTATTATATGGTAGTAGAAGCAAAGCGAGTAGCCAAGGCATGTAAACCCGGTCAGTTTGTTATTGTCAGGACAAATGAAGACGCAGAGAGAATTCCACTTACCATCTGTGATTATGACAGTGAAAAAGGAACTGTAACTATCGTTTTCCAAATCGTGGGAGCAGGGACACAGATGATGTCATCTTTAAAAGCAGGCGACTTTTTCCACGATTTTGTAGGGCCTTTAGGCTGTCCTTCAGAGTTTGTGGGAGAGGATATAGAAGTCCTTAAGAAAAAGAAAATGTTATTTGTGGCCGGAGGCGTGGGAACAGCACCTGTATATCCCCAGGTGAAATGGCTTCATGAAAGAGGAATAGACGCAGATGTGATTGTGGGAGCCAAGACGAAAGATCTGCTGATTCTGGAAGAAGAAATGAAGGAAGTGGCAGGCAGTTTGTATGTTACCACTGATGATGGCTCTTACGGAAGAAGCGGAATGGTTACACAGACGATTACAGATCTTGTTAATGAAGGAAATCATTATGATGTATGTGTGGCAATCGGCCCTATGATTATGATGAAATTTGTCTGCAAGCTTACGAAGGAGTTAGGGCTTCCTACAATTGTCAGCCTGAATCCAATTATGGTAGATGGAACAGGTATGTGTGGAGCATGTCGTGTAACGGTAGGCGGCAAAGTGAAATTTGCCTGTGTGGATGGTCCTGAATTTGATGGACATCAGGTGAATTTTGATGAGGCAATGCAGCGTCAGCAGATATACAAAACAGCAGAGGGAAGAGCATTCCTGAAAGCCAAAGAGGGAGACACCCATCATGGCGGATGTGGAAATTGCGGAGGTGATAAGTAAAATGGATGTATTAAAGAAGGTTCCCGTAAGGGAGCAGGATGCAAAGGAAAGAGCAGCTAATTTTGAGGAAGTCTGCCTTGGATATAATAAAGAGGAAGCAATGGAAGAAGCTTCACGGTGTATCAACTGTAAAAATGCGCAATGTATCAAGGGATGCCCTGTGGCAATTAATATTCCGGGATTTATTGAAAAGGTAAAGGAAGGAAATATTGAGGAGGCATATCAAGTGATCAGCGAATCTTCTGCACTGCCGGCAGTATGTGGGCGCGTATGTCCGCAGGAAAGCCAGTGCGAAGGAAAATGTATCAGGGGCATTAAAGGAGAGCCGGTTTCTATCGGTAAGCTGGAACGCTTTGTTGCAGACTGGGCCAGTGAAAATGGAATTATACCCCAAGGAGCTGATCAGAAAAATGGTAAAAAGGTTGCTGTAATCGGTTCAGGGCCGGCGGGACTTACCTGTGCAGGAGATCTGGCGAAAATGGGATATGATGTAACTATTTTCGAAGCACTCCATGAAGCGGGCGGCGTATTGGTTTATGGCATTCCTGAGTTCCGTCTTCCTAAAACAAAGGTAGTAGCAAGAGAGATTGAAAATGTTAAGTCTCTCGGCGTTAAAATTGAAACAAATGTTGTTGTAGGTAAGTCAGTTACCATTGATGAACTGCTGGAAGAGGAAGGCTTTGATGCTGTATTTATTGGTTCAGGAGCAGGGCTTCCTAAGTTTATGGGGATTCCCGGTGAGCAGGCAAACGGTGTATTTTCTGCAAATGAGTACTTAACCAGAAGCAATTTAATGAAGGCTTTTGACGAAAATTCCAATACCCCTATTATGAGGGGAAATAAGGTAGCTGTAGTAGGCGGCGGAAATGTGGCAATGGATGCGGCAAGAACAGCACTGCGTCTTGGAGCGGAAGTACATATTGTTTATAGAAGAAGCGAAGAAGAATTGCCGGCGCGTGTGGAAGAAGTTCATCATGCAAAAGAAGAAGGAATTATATTTGATCTTCTTACTAATCCAGTTGAAGTGATTGAAGATGAAAAAGGCTGGGTAAAGGGAATCAAATGTATCAAAATGGAATTGGGGGAACCTGATGAGTCAGGAAGAAGGCGTCCGGTGGAGGTTCCCGGATCAGAGTTTGTGATAGATGTGGATACTGTTATTATGTCTCTTGGAACATCTCCTAATCCGCTTATTTCTTCTACCACAGAAGGGTTGGAAGTTAATAAATGGAAATGTATCGTGGCAGATGAAGAATTTGGAAAAACCACGAAAGAAGGAGTCTATGCCGGCGGTGACGCTGTTACGGGAGCGGCAACAGTTATTCTTGCAATGGGTGCAGGCAAAGCAGGCGCAAAGGGAATTGATGAATATTTAAAAAATAAATGAAAAACAATGTACCTTGTTTAAAGCTGTGCCGGAGGCTCTTTCGGCACAGTTTTTGTATTCGCTAAATTGTATGAAAGCACAACAGTGTTTGATTTTTATTCATAATAAGAAAAAATTAATAAATTTTATTCCTGAAATTAAAAGAAATATTGTATAGTAAAAGACGAAGGGAGCATATAAATGGTAAATCATATTGTTTTATGGAATATAAAAGAGGAATTATCAGTACAGGAGAAAAAAGAAGCAGCGCTAAAAATTAAAAATAAATTAGAAGCAGTGGCACAGAAGGCAGAGGGCGTGATTTCACTTAAAGTATTAATTAATGAAATGGAATCCAGCAATAAGGATATTGCTTTGATTTCCAAGTTTGAGTCAAAGAAAGATCTTGATGCTTATCAGGTCATGCCCGAACATGTGGAAGCGGGAAGCTATATCAGAACTGTTACTGATGGACGAAGCTGTTTTGATTTTAATGAATAAAAAGAGGGACAACTATGCGAAAGATGTTTGATGAAGAAGATGATGAGGGGTATTCCGATCTGGATAAGAAAAAAATTCTGGTGACGATCATTCCTTTTGTACTTATTATAATTGTTCTTGCGGTCACACTTCTTGCAGGCAGCATGAAAAAAGAAAAGGACGATACAGAGGCGCTGCAGCAAAGCATTATGGATTATGCAGATGAACATGGAGAAGCAGAAGCAGCCGAAAGGCAGGAAGCGCAAAGAACACCTGATCCTGTTAAGGTGGAAGAAATCCCAACAAATGCACCAGATTCAGACCAGGAAGAAATAGCGCCCAGTCCGACTCCTTATAAAGAGGTTATGGAACCGGGAAAAGTGAATTTAAGTAAAGTAACTTATAATACGGAGTCACAGCTTAAGGAAATGATGGCTTATTGGGCGGATAATAATCAAAAAGCCCTGGATGATCTTGCAAATTTGGAACGTTTTATGGCTATGTCATGGAGCCTGAAAGGAACAGATGACTGTTATTATTATGGGGAAAAGGATGCCAATGGCCTGCCAAACGGTACCGGAATTGCGGTTTACAGGGATAACCAGTATTATTATGGCGATTGGAAAAATGGATTAAGGAGCGGCAATGGAACCTGGATTCATTATCATATTCACCTGACAGAAAATAAAACAGATCTATATACTTATCATCAGTATACTGGTGGGTGGAAAGATGATCTGCCATCGGGAGAAGGCTCAGAGCATTATGAATATGATACGTCTCTTTTGAAGGAAGGGATCGGGTATGATACGAATTTGGTAGGAAGTTACTTAGATGGCATGATAAATGGAGAGTTTTTCATTACCAATTTATATGCTGATGGGACAATTAAGGAGTGGAATGCCAAGGCTGAAAAGGGGGCATGGATTTATCAAAGCGAAACCAAAGATAAGAAGGGAAACCGGACGATTTATGTGGATATTCATGATCCTGAAAATTATATCTGGATAAAGCCGGCAGAGAATGTAAATATTAAAGTGCCATGTCTGATTGCAAATGCAACAGTTCGGCCTGCTTACTCATAAAAATTAGTGGAAACCTTTGCTGCTTCGTAGTAAAATAATAGAGGGGGTAAAGGAGGTTTTACTATGGCATGGTGTCCGAAATGCAAAAGTGAGTATGTAGAGGGAATTACAGTATGTGCCGATTGTGGTTGTGAACTGGTGGCGTCTTTAGACAAGGACAAGCCATTTGATGAAGACAAGGACTCTCTTTCGGAAGAAGTTTTAGATTCTGGTGAATTTGAATTTGACGAAGAAGAGGTGCCAGAGCGCAAATCATATACAGTTTATATGAATAATGAAGAAAGAGCGGAAGAAAACAGAACATCAGCTTATACCCTTTTAACGGTAGGCGGTATTGGTTTTGTTGTCATTGTTCTGATTTTTTTTGATATAATAGATTTACATATGTCATTGACTAATAAATATATGGTCACTGGCGTTATGGGAGCATTATTTATTCTTTTTATAGTCATGGGTTTTGTATCCATGAAGAACTCAAGAATTTTGAAGCGTAAAGCATCGAAAGAAAATAAGCTGACTATAGAGATTAAGAAATGGTGCGTGGAAAATATTGAGAAAAGTCAGGTAGACAAGAATCTTAATATTATGGGACAGCCTGAAGAACTGCAATATTTTCAGCGCTTTGATTATATGAAAGGAATAATTCAAAATCAGTTTGTAAATTTAGATGAGAGCTATTTAGAGCGGTTGATCGAAGAGGTTTATCCGGAAATTTTTGAGGAAAATGGAGAATGAAGATCACCATAATTTGTGTTGGAAAGATTAAAGAAGATTTTTACAGGAAGGCTGTTTCCGAGTATGAGAAGCGCCTTAGCAGGTATTGTAAGCTGGACATTATTGAGGTGCAGGATGAAAAAACGCCTGACAATGCCACCCCTGCTTTTAAGGAGCAGATAAAAGAGAAGGAGGCAGCCCGTATTTTTAAATATATGAAAGAGGATGCACATATAATTTCACTGGAAATTACGGGAAGCAAGCCGGATTCTGTATCCTTTGCAAATCAGTTAAATCAATTGGCAGTTCAGGGGAAAAGCCATATTCAGTTTATTATCGGCGGATCATTGGGATTGCATCAAAGTGTGTCTGATGCAGCACATCAGGCGGTCAGTTTTTCGAATATGACATTTCCACATCAGCTTATGAGAGTAATTCTTTTGGAACAAATTTATAGAGGCTGCCGCATTATTAAGGGTGAGCCATATCATAAGTGAATGGCGGTGATTATTATGAGAATGTATGATCTGATTATGAAAAAAAGAAATGGAAAAGCGCTTTCTAAGGAAGAAATAGATTATATGGTGTCAGGTTATACCAAAGGGGAGATTCCTGATTATCAGATGTCTGCAATGATGATGGCAATTTATTTTGTGGGAATGAATGAGGAAGAAACGCTTTTTCTTACTATGGCAATGGCGGAAAGCGGAGATATGTTAGATTTATCCTCTATTTCAGGAATTAAAGTGGATAAGCACAGTACCGGAGGCGTTGGGGATAAAACATCACTGGCGCTTGCACCTATGGTTGCGGCATGCGGAGTCAAAATAGCTAAAATGAGCGGAAGGGGACTAGGACATACAGGGGGCACGATTGATAAACTGGAAAGTTTTAAAGGCTTTTCCACAGAAATCTCTATTCAGCAGTTTCTTAAAAATGTGGATGAAATAGGAATTGCAATTATGGGACAGACAAAAGAGCTTGCCCCTGCTGATAAGAAATTGTATGCGTTAAGGGATGTAACTGCAACAGTTGATAATATGTCCCTTATTGCTTCATCTATTATGAGCAAAAAGCTGGCTGCTGGAGCAGATGCCATTGTACTGGATGTGAAAACGGGAAGTGGCGCCTTTATGAAAAGGCAGGAAGATGCGTATGCTTTAGCAAAAGAAATGGTGAGGATCGGGCAAAATGCAGGACGAAATACAGTTGCAGTAATATCAGATATGGATCAGCCTTTGGGAAATGCAGTGGGGAATGCCTTGGAGGTAAAGGAGGCAATTGATACTTTACAGGGGAAAGGAGCAGAAGATTTTACCAGATTGTGCTATACGCTGGGAAGTTATATGCTGGTGATGGGAGGAAAAGCCGAAAACGAAGAACAAGGAAGAAAAATGCTTAAGAAGGTTATAGCAGATGGCAGTGCGTTGAATAAGCTGGCACAATTTGTAAAGGCACAGGGTGGAGAAGAGAGTATGGTTTATCATCCAGAGCTTTTGCCCAAAGCCAGTTTAATAGAGCCAATATATGCACCAAGGGATGGCTGGGTGGATAAGCTGGTCTGTGACGAAGTGGGAATCTGTTCTTTGATTTTGGGAGGAGGACGTGAGACAAAAGAAAGTGTTATTGATTTATCTGTGGGAATTGAACTAAAAAAGAAAATTGGAAATTACGTAAAAAAAGGAGAGGTACTTGCTTATCTGCATGCAAATGATCGTGCAAAACTTGCAGCGGCAAAGGAAAGACTTTTTCATGCATATCAGATAGGAGGGGAGGAAAGGAAAACAAATTCCATTATAATTGACGTGGTAAAACAGGTATAGGCGGCAGATGGTTTTCATATATTGTGATATGAGAAAACGGATGAATCGAAAACCCAAATATAACTGGAGCCAGTCCAGAGAAGAGAGAAAAGATACAAAATTGTCTGCTTCTGGGAAAGAACTTGTGGTGGAGTCGTTAAAACTACCCAAGGATTCCCTTCTTGGAGCATCAATAGTGACTGTTACAGGTAATACGGATGCTTTTGTTGAGAACTATAAAGGGATCATAGAATATACCAGCCAAATAATTTTGCTGCAGGGAAAAACCTGTAAAATTGAAATTTGCGGCAGGCGACTGACGATTGTTTATTATACCAATGAAGATATGAAGATCAATGGGTGGATAGAATCTGTCCGTTATCTTTTATAAGCGGAAAGCCAAAGATTCTTCAAAAGCCGGCGGAGCATTAAGGTATAAAATTTGCAGCGGAGGTGTGCTATGATACAGGTTATTCGGTACTTAAAGGGGTACCTGGCGATTACAGTGTCTGGATTTTCCCCGGAAAGATTTATGAATCTTTGCAGTCACCATAATATATTTCTTTGGGATATTGAAAATCATAAAGATTATTATACCATGAAGATTAGCCTGAAAGGATTTTACCGTCTTAAGGGCATTACAAGAAAAACAGGTACAAGGGTAGTCATAACCAAGCGTTATGGATTGCCCTTTCTTTCTGTAACCATGTGGAAACGTCGGATCTTTATGCTGGGACTATTAGGCAGCCTTTTCTTTTGGATCTGGATGTCAAGATTCATATGGGCAATAGAAATAGAGGGCAACTATTATGTTACCACTGATGTGTTTCAGGATTTCCTTGAAGAAAACGGATTTCAGGTGGGGATGAAGAAGGAAAGTGTGGAAATAGAGGCTCTTGAAAAAGCAATCAGAACACAATTTGATATTGTTACCTGGACATCTGCACAGATAGATGGAACAAAGCTATTGATTCAAATAAAAGAAAATGATTTGATTTTGGTGGAAAATAAGGAAGAGCCTGTTTTAAATGATGAAGAAGGAATGGATTTAACTGCAGAAAAGAGCGGCACTATAATCAGTATAGTGACCAGAAGCGGAGTCCCTTTGGTTACTGCTGGAATGGAGGTGGAAAAGGGAGACATTCTTGTAGAGGGCGGGGTACCTATCTATAATGATGATGGTACCGTGAAACGGTATGATTTCTGCAGGGCAGATGCCGATATTATGCTTAGGTGTATTTATGAAATGCAGGAAGAAATGGAAGAAAAATATGAACAAAAACAATATACGGGAAGAGAGAAAAAATATCCCTTTATTTTGTTTGGAAGCAAAAAGTTTAGGGTTCCATTTATTGGGAATCAGTTTGAACAAAGTGATATGGTGGAGGAAAAAACACAGCTTCGCTTGTTCAATAATTATTATCTGCCGGTGTATGTGGGCTATGACCTGGTAAGGGAGTACGTAACTGAAGAAAAAATTTACACAAAAGAAGAAGTAAAAAATATATTTGAAAATAAAATTCAAAAATTTATAGAAACTTTACAGGAAAAAGGGGTACAAATTATAGAAAAAAATGTTACAATAAATAAGAATTCCGGCATATGGAAAATGAATGTAGACTTTCTGGCAGTGGAAAGGACAGGAGTAGAACAGAAAACACATCTTACGCAGGTAGAAGAAGAGCCGGAAACGCAAGAGGAAGCAGAATAACAGAAAGATCAGGAGCAGCATATGGGAGAGATTTCCGAAGTAGTTAGTGTACCAGCAAAAGATCAGTTGAATGTTTTTGGACAGTTTGATTCAAACATCAAAAAGCTGGAAAGACAGCTACAGGTATCCATTTCAGACAGAAACGGTGAAGTACGGATCAGTGGAAGTGAAACGCTTGTCCGGCGCGCAAAAGCAGTGCTTGCGTATCTTACAGAATTATCAATGAGAGGGAATGTGATCCAGGAACAAAATGTGGATTATGCAATTACTATGAATATGGAAGAAAACGAAGATGTTTTATTGGAAATAGATAGGGATTGTATCTGTCATACGGTGTCAGGAAAGCCTGTTAAGCCTAAGACACTGGGGCAGAAGCAGTATGTTGATGCAATTAGGAATAATATGATTGTGTTTGGTTTGGGGCCGGCAGGTACTGGCAAGACGTATCTTGCTATGGCTATGGCGATAACTGCCTTTAAAAATCAGGAGGTAGAGAGAATCATACTCACCAGACCGGCAATTGAGGCAGGAGAAAAGCTTGGCTTTCTCCCGGGAGATCTGCAAAGTAAAGTAGATCCTTATTTAAGGCCTTTGTATGATGCACTTTACCAGATCATGGGAGGAGAAACGTTTGCCAAAAATATGGAAAGAGGTTTGATCGAGGTCGCTCCGTTAGCATATATGCGGGGCAGGACCTTGGATAATGCTTATATTATTTTAGATGAGGCACAGAATACTACGCCTGCGCAGATGAAAATGTTTTTGACTAGAATTGGTTTTGGTTCCAAAGTGATTGTTACAGGGGATGCTACTCAAAAAGACTTATCCCCCGGAGCAGCCTCAGGACTTGATGTGGCAATTAAAGTATTGCGAGGCATCGAGGGAATCGAACTTTGCAAAATGTCCAGCCGCGATGTTGTAAGGCATCCCTTAGTACAGCAGATAGTGAAAGCATACGAGACATATGAGGCAAAAGAAAGCAGCAGTACAAAACGAAAAAGCAGGAATTCAAGTTATGAAAAAAAACATTGAAAATATTTTTTTATTTCTTTTTACGATAATAATTAGCGCTTTGGCGGCTTATTTTTATCAAATAGAAACCATACGGATTGCAGGTATTATAATTATAGTGACTGCCGGATGCGGCAGTGTATGGTTTGAAATTGGGAAAAGCAGTCAGGAGGGCAGTTTTTTATTTGACAATGAGGCTCATTTTGAAAGATTTATGGTAGTATACCTGATAGCTCTTTTAGGGAGTGTTGCTTTTCCTATGCTTCCAGCGGGAGGATGGCCTTATCTGGTTATTTTTGTTGGATTGATGCTATTTAGTAATCAGATGATAGGAATTTCGGCAGGAAGTGTACTGTTAATGATATCTGTCATGCTTCAGGGAAGTGATGCCAGTACATTTTTTATCTATTTTATTGGTGGTCTTGTAGGAATTACAGTTTTTTCTTATGTAGATAAAAGCTTTAAGATCTGGCTGCCGCTTTTGGTTTCACTGTCGGTTCAAATGGTGTGTCTGTCCATTCAGGAAGTATTATTGGTTAATGAAGTGCTGCATATTTATATGTTTTTAATACCGGCAGTTAATATTTTGGTATGTTTGATACTGCTTATGATTCTTCTTAAGTATTTTAGTTTTTCCATTATATATGGAAGCAGGAATATATATATGGACATTAATGATCCTGAGTGCCCTCTGCTGGTGGAATTGAAAACATTTTCCAAGGAGGAGTATTATCGGGCCGTGCATACGGCATACTTATGTGACAGAATAGCAAAAAGGCTGAATTTAGATGATGCCGTAGTAAAGGCTTGTGGTTATTACCACAGAATTGGTATTATAAGAGGAGAAAATAATTGGGAAAATGTAAGCGCAATCTTGCAGGAATACAAGTTTCCAATGGAAGTCCAAACAATTCTTAAAGAATATATAGATAAAAATGAAACCATTCTTTCCAAAGAGACAGCAGTGCTTCTTTTTTGTGACACAGTGATCTCATCTATCAGCTATCTTTTTTCACAAAATGCGCAGGCCGATATGGATTATCAGAAAATTATTACTGCAATATTTAAGAAAAAGCTTGAAAGTGGTATGATAGATTACAGCAGACTGTCCTTTGGAGAATTGCAGGAAATGAAAAAGATACTTGTGGAGGAAAAGCTGTATTATGACTTCTTACGTTGAAAATGAAACAGATATAGACTTTGAGTTTGACATTAAAGAAATTTTAGATACAGTTATGAAACAGGTTCTTGCTATGGAAAAATGCCCTTATGAAGCACAGGTAAATCTGTTAATTACAGATAATCAGGGCATTCATGAGCTTAACAGGCAATATCGTCAGGTAGATGCGCCTACAGATGTACTTTCGTTTCCAATGATTCCATTTCAAAAAGAGGCTGAATTCTCTGTAGTAGAGGAGGAGGAAGCAGATTGTTTTGATCCGGAAAGCGGAGAGCTTATTTTGGGAGACATTATCATATCTGCTGAAAAAGTATTTGAACAGGCAGATCAATACGGACATTCCGTAAAAAGAGAACTGGCTTTTCTGATCGCACACAGCATGCTCCATCTATGTGGTTATGATCATATGGTGAAGGAAGAAGCAGACATAATGGAGGAGAAACAGGAAAGGGTTCTTTCTTTCCTTGGAATTACAAGAGGAGACAATTTATGAAAAGACCGGAGAGAAAAAGGACAATTTCCTCAAGAAAAGATCAGTATTTGATTGTTACCTTACTTGCTATGATTGGGGCTTTGATTTTTCGCATTCCTTTGGGATCTATGATTGGTGATAAGGGAATTACATGTTTTGCTTCGGCAAATGAGATTTATCTGGTGATTGCAGGGACGGTTTCCTATGGATTGTCAGAGGCTGTTGCAGCATTAGTTAAATTTCGGGTAAAAAGAGAGCAATACAAAAATGCACGAAAGGTTTTAAATGGAGCATTGCTTTTTGGCGGTGTTTTGGGGTTGATTTTCAGTGCGTTTTTTTGTATTTCAGGACAATTTGCTGCAGAAAAGGTTTTACACATGCCGTTAGCAGGACTAGCAATTTCTCTGATGGCGCCTTCTATGTTTTTTATGATTTTAACAGGTGTTTTTAAAGGTTATTTTCAGGGAAGCGGATCAAGGATGCCTGCCCTGCATTCCCAGATACTGCATTTGATTGTTATGTTTGCAGGCGGGCTTTTAGGAGCAGGGTTCGTACACGAATATGGGTTAAAAGTTTCAGCACTTTTACAAAATGATGATTATGCCAGTGCATATGGTGCAATGGGAGCTTCAATAGGATTATTATCGGCTTCAATTCTTTGTTTTCTTCATATGCTGGTTTTATATTTAATTTACAAAGGCTCTTCAAGAAAACAGGCTGGAAGAGAACTGCTGAAAAATCAGGATTTAGGTTTACACATTGTATATATGCTGATGGGAACAGGCGTGATGTATTCACTTGTCTGGTTATGTTTTCAAGGATTGCCGCTGATTGATCAATATCTATTCTTTTTATTGGGGGACAGGTCAGGGGAAAGTGCTGTCATGTGGGGCGTGTACTATGGGAAATGTCTGGTTTTTTCAGGAGCCATTAGCGGACTCATTATAATTGCCTGTCTGGGAACTATTCGAAAGGTAGCAGGACTTATAGAACGGGATGAGCAAAGAATTGCAAGAGAAAAGCTTGGAATACTAATTCATCAGTGTGCTGTGATTTCAATACCGGCGGCTGTGCTGCTGGCAGTTTTTTCAGGAAACCTTTTGGAGATGCTGTCTGTAAATGCAGGCAAACAGGCAGTGGGATGGCTGCAGTTGGGAAGCATACTTATTGTTTTTTGCGTTTATACAGCAGTTTTTGTTGAAATACTGGTAAGAAGCAGGAAGATGAAATATGTGGTATTAATAGGTACTGGAGCACTTCTTTTGCATATAGGACTTTTGTCTTTCCTTTTAAAAACCACAAACCTTGGAATTACAGCAGTATTGATTGCCGCAATTATTTTCTATGTGCTGGTGGCAGGGGCAGGATTTTGGCTGATCAGCCGTTTCCTTCAGTATACACAGGAATGGATAAAAAGTTTTGTAATTCCCTTAATTGATTCTGCAGTTTCAGGGGTGATTGCAATGCTGCTAAATAAGGTATTTACTCCTCTGCTGGGATCTGCAGTTTCAATGCTTATCTGCCTTTTGACGTCAATTGTTGTCTATTTGGTTCTCTTAATCGTAACCAGAGCTTTTGATGAGGGAGAGCTGGAAGAAATGCCAGGCGGTGGAATTTTAATTATGCTGATTGGAATGCTGCGATTTAGATAACTTGGTGGTGGTAATGGTATAAATTTGAATATTTTGGCTGATACTGTTTAAAAAGAAATAGTAAAGGTGTGCATTTTATGAAATTTGTGAAACGTATCAGCTTATTTTTTATTTATCCTTTAAGCATGTTTGCACTTGGATTTGCTTCTAATATGGCAATTATGGAGTTTTTTTATCCAGGAGACAGTAAAGTAAAGCTTCAAGTGGAAGAGGAGAAAAAAAATCAGGAAGAGACTGTGCCAGTGTCAGTCAGCGATGAACCAATAATGACAGCAAATACGCAATATATAGTGCAGTCTTATAATATTGTTACAGGAGAAACAACAGAGGAAGAAGCTGTTTCACCGGATAAATTTATGGGATTAAGCAGGGAAAAATTAGTTCTGGAAATTGAGGAATACAATAAAAATCCGTCCCTTTCTGATTTGGAACTGGGATTCCAACATATGGAGTTGATTTCTTTTTCTTCAGGAAAAGTGGTAGTTAGAAAAAGCTTTGAACCAGAGCAGGAGGAAAAAGGTTTTTTTCTTTTAAATGAGAATCATTATGTGGTAGTTTATGATCATCAATTGTCGCAAGTCTATATGAACACGGATATTTTGGTGGAAGAACTGCCGGAAAATCTTCAAAATGAAATTTTGAATATGAAATATATAGAAGATGAGGGAGAATTATATAATTTTCTTGAGTCTTATTCCAGTTAGTATTATATTAATCAATGAGAATAACATTTAATGGAGCATTTTTGTGCGTGAAAATGGAAGAAATGAGGAGATAGATGGAGAAAAAAATAGCGATAGCAATAATCGGAGCAGGAGCGTCCGGAATGACTGCAGCCATAATAGCAGCCAGAAATGGAGCTGACGTCACGCTATTTGAAAAAAATGACAGGGTTGGTAAAAAAATACTTGCTACTGGAAATGGAAAGTGCAACTTAACAAATCTGGAATTTGATCTGGGACAGTATTTTTGTGAAGATAAAGTAAAACTCCAAAAACAATTTGATTTATTTCCGGTATGGGAAACAATTTCCTTTTTTGAAAGCCTGGGGCTGATGGTTAAAAGTAAAAATGGATATGTTTATCCTTATTCGGAGCAGGCATCATCAGTATTGGATATTTTGCGGATGGAACTTAAGCGGTGCCGGATTAAGGTGTTAACAGGTACGGAAATCATGGAAGCTGCCTGCTTAAGGGAAGGCGGCAGGTTTCAAATAAAAGATAAAGAGGGAAAAAAATATTATTTTAACAGGCTGATTTTATCTTGTGGAAGTCCGGCTTCTTTGAAAAAGGGAGATGGAACTGTTGGATATGAAATTGCAAAAGGATTTGGACACAGGATTAAGCCGGTGGTTCCAGGGCTGGTTCAGCTAAAATCAAATGAAGATTTTTTAAAGGCGCTTGCAGGAGTGAGATGCCATGCGGATATAAAGCTTATGCTGGACGGACAAGAGTCAGCCTGCGAAAGCGGAGAACTGCAGTTTACAGAATATGGGATTTCAGGCATTCCTGTTTTTCAAATAAGCCGGATCGCAGCGTATGCATTAAAAAAGAATCAGACAGTTGATGTACATATCAATTTTTTCCCGGAGCAGGAAGAAAAAGTATTTTTTTATACAAACAGACTGCGATACGAAACCCAATTGGAAAAAAACTTAGAAGAATTTCTAACAGGAACGCAAAATAAAAAAATTAATATGGTTATGATTAAGCAGGCAGGTTTCAAGCCAGAAATGAAGGTGAAAGAGACTGGATGGAAGAAAATATGGACAATGATGCAGAAATACCAGCACTTTGTGATACCGATAAGTGATGTAAATACGTTGGAAAAAGCACAGGTTTGTGCGGGTGGTGTTGATTATACACAATTATATGTAAGCTTACAGTCAAAGCTTGTTAATGGGCTTTATTTTACCGGTGAAATGCTTGATGTAGATGGGAAATGCGGCGGATATAATTTGCAGTGGGCATGGACCAGTGGATATATTGCAGGCATGAATGCGGCTAAAAGGGATGAAAAGGAAAATTAAGGATGCTGAGAATCAGTCAGTTAAGGCTATTGGTGGGACATACAGAGGTGGAACTGGAAAAGCAGGTAAAAAAAATACTGCGGTGCAGGGAAAATCCAGAGATTACCATCGTAAGACGTTCTGTTGATGCCAGGAAAAAGCCGGAGCTATATTTTAATTACATAATAGATGTAAAGGTAAAGGATGAAGCAAATATTTACCGCAGGTGTAATAAAAAGCAGGTACAAATTTATAAGGAGGTTTTCTATCGCTTTCCAGTCAGTGGATATTCAGGGAATATAAGGCCTGTGATTATTGGGACAGGGCCGGCTGGGCTTTTCTGTGGCTATATGCTGGCAAAGGCCGGATTTAAACCAATACTTTTAGAACGAGGATATCCGATTGAACAGAGAACAAAGGATGTGGAAAGGTTTTGGGAAAATGGAGATTTAAATTCAGAATCCAATGTACAGTTTGGCGAAGGCGGTGCAGGAACATTTTCTGATGGGAAGTTAAATACACTGGTAAAAGACAATTATGGAAGAAACAAAAAGGTGTTGTCTTTGTTTGTAGAGTTTGGAGCACCAGAGGAAATCTTGTACGATTATAAGCCGCATATAGGTACTGATGTGTTAAGGCAGATTGTGGTAAATATACGGAAAGCGATTGAAAATATGGGAGGAGAAGTTAGATTTGCTTCCAAGGTAACTGATATTGAAGCAGAAGGAAATCAAATATCTGCTTTGATCATTAATAAAACTGAAAGGCTGGAAACTAAGTTTGTTGTTTTAGCCCCAGGGCATAGTGCAAGGGATACCTTTGAAATGCTTCATCATAAGGGAATCTTAATGGAAGCCAAGCCTTTTGCCCTTGGAATGCGTGTGGAACATCCTCAGGAACTGATCAATTTATCACAATATGGAAAAGTGGAAGAAAAGATATTAGGAAATGCACCTTACAAGGTAACTGCAAAGGTTTCGGACGGAAGAGGGGTATATTCATTTTGTATGTGTCCGGGAGGTTATGTAGTGGATGCTTCTTCTGAACAGGGGCGTCTTGCAGTTAATGGCATGAGTTACAGCGGCAGGAGCGGACGTAATGCAAATAGTGCAATTATTGTGTCGGTAACGCCTAAGGACTATGAGGGGGAAGGTGCACTTGCCGGTGTGGAATTTCAAAGAAGGCTGGAGGAAAAGGCGTTTCAGACGGGACTTGGAACAATACCGGTAGAAAGATATTCTGATTATAAAAAGGCAGTTGATAAGACGACTGCCAGCAAGACAATGGAGAGCGGGGATGCAAAATGCCAGAAGAGCCCGTCGATGATCCCACAGAACTTTACACCCCAAATAAAGGGAAAATGGAGTTATGGGGCTGTTCATGAAATTCTTCCCATATCCCTTAGCAAAGCATTTGTGGAGGGAATGGAACAGTTTGGAACTGTCATAAAAGGTTTTAATGATGGGAATGTGCTGGTAGAAGGGGTGGAGAGCAGAACTTCTTCTCCAGTAAGGATTTTAAGGGATGAAAATCTGCAGTCCTCTCTGAAGGGATTATATCCTTGTGGCGAGGGGGCTGGATATGCAGGTGGAATTACTTCGGCTGCTATGGATGGAATACGTGTAGCAGAGGAAATGGCAATTCATATTATGGATAGGGAGAATCTTTAAAAAGTACGAGAGCTGGCCTTAAGAAAAGGCAGAATGCACTGGAAAGGAAAGGTATTTGTATGGAGAAAAAAACATTTAGCAGTAAACAAGAGCTAAGAAACAGGTATTTAAATTACAGAAATAGTCTTTCCGTGAAGGAACGAAAGGAAAAAAGTGCTAAAATATGGGAACAGCTTAAAAAAGAAGAGGCTTTTCAACATGCGCAGATCCTTCTTGTATATATGGATTATCGAAGCGAGGTTATGACTACGGGATTGGTAGAAGAGCTGATTGCATCAGGAGAAAAAAGAATTTTTGCGCCAAAGGTCGAGGGAATGGACATCCAGTTTTATGAGGTATTTGGCATGGAAGATTTTGAAGAGGGATACCAGGGAATCAGAGAGCCATTAAAAGATAAAGCAAGATTATTTACAAATAAAATATCACAGGAGGAGGAATGCATGATCCTTGTTCCGGGGGCTGTTTTTGACAGACAGAGAGGACGTATGGGATATGGAAAAGGATTCTATGACAGATATCTTGCGTCGTTCCCGGCACTTTATAGCACAGCCCTTGCTTTTGAATGCCAAATCACGAAAAAGGTGCCTGTGGAAGAACATGATATTAGACCGAATATGATTATAACAGATACAGAGGTTATCAGATAAAAGATTTTATTTAGTAAAAAGGAAGAAAAGATGGAATTGCTAAATCAATTAGGAAAAAATGCGTCAATCGCCAAATATGAATTACAAAAATTAACTACAGATAAAAAAAATCATGCGTTATGTAAGGCTGCCAGTGCACTTGTTAAAGAAAGCAGTTCATTGTTACAGGAAAATGCAAAGGATATTGCCAAAGGGGAAGAAAAGGGAATGCATTCCGGTTTGCTTGACCGGCTGCGTCTTACAGAAGAAAGAATTAAAGGAATGGCAGAGGGGCTTTTACAGGTTGCAGAACTGCCGGATCCTATTGGACAGGTGATTGAGACTATAGAGCGTCCTAATGGGCTTAAGATCGAAAAACGAAGAGTACCTATAGGAGTAATTGGCATGATTTATGAATCCCGCCCCAATGTTACCGCAGATGCTTTTGCTCTTTGCTTTAAGAGCGGCAATGCAGTGATTTTGAAGGGAGGAAGTGATGCAGTTTGTTCCAATATTGCAATTACCAGGGTAATTAGACAGGCACTTAAAGACGAAGGAATTACAGAGGATGCCATTCAATTGATAGAAGTTGCAGATAGGGCGGTAACCCGGGAATTTATGCGGATGAAGGAATATGTAGATTTATTAATTCCCCGGGGAGGAGCCGGACTGATCAAAAGTGTGGTGGAGAATAGCATTATCCCGGTAATTGAGACAGGAACTGGAAATTGTCACATTTATGTGGACGAATTTGCTGATCTTGAAAAGGCAATTCAAATTATTATAAATGCCAAGACACAACGGATTGGAGTCTGTAATGCCTGTGAATCCTTAGTAATTCATAAGGCAGTAAAGGATGCGCTGCTTCCAAGGCTTGCAGAAGCATTGAAAGCATATCATGTGGAAATCAGAGGAGATGAAACGGTAAGACAGGTGATCGACTGTATACCTGCAACAAAGGAAGATTATGGAACAGAGTATCTGGATTATATTATTTCCATGAAAACCGTAGCATCTATAGAGGAAGCTGTTGCTCATATAAATAAATACAGTACAAAACACTCTGAATCAATTATTACGGAAAAAAGAGAAAATGCTGAAAAATTTTTGAATGAAGTGGACGCTGCCTGTGTTTATGCAAATGCGTCTACAAGATTTACAGATGGATTTGAATTTGGATTTGGTGCAGAAATAGGTATCAGTACACAGAAACTTCACGCAAGAGGTCCTATGGGGCTCAGAGAGTTGACTTCCTATAAATATGTAATCAGAGGAAATGGACAAATAAGACAATAATATCGCATGTTATGTAAAAATATGTCGAAAATTGTAATAAATTAAATTTAAATATAACAATAGAAAAATGTCTTAAAATGTCGAAAAATATCAAAAGTTATTTTAAAAATAATAAAAACACATGTTTTTAATAAACTTTGACTTCTTTCCAGAGATTATTATACAATTCAGTTCCTTCCACTCCCAGATACTGGAAGGTTTCCAGATTTTTATAAAGGCTAAGATCAGGAAATGCAATAGGGGAAGTTCTAATGTCATTGTCTTCAATCAGAGCCTGTGCAGCAGTATTGGGGGTGGAATAGGTAATATATTCAAAGTTAATCAGCGCAATGTCAGGGCGACACATAAAATTGATAAAAGCTTCGGCATTTTCTTTGTTGACAGCATTTTTAGGAATTACCCAGCTATCAATCCATACATTAGTGCCTTCTTTTGGGATGACGTAAACGAGATCCGGGTTTTCACGAATGGTATAGATCGCTTCACCAGAGTAAATAACGCCAATGGCTGCTTCCCCACTAATCATTTTATCTCTTACCTGATCAATCACATATGCCTGAACCAGTTTTTTCTGTTGAATCAAAGCATTTTTTGCGGTTTCAAGTTCTGTTTGGTTTAGGGTATTCATAGAATATCCGTTTAGCTTGAGGGCCACCATAAAGGCATCTCTGACGGAGTCCTGCATAAGGATATTGTCATAATAGGTTTCATCCCAAAGCACAGCCCAACTGTCAATCGGTTCTTTTACCATTGTTTTATTGTAAAGGATTCCCACTGTTCCGAAGCAGTAAGGGATGGAGTATTTGTTTTCCGGATCAAATTCTTTGGACTGCTCGAAATATTGGGTGCCAATATTTACCACATTTGGAATATGATCAAAATTAATTTCTGCAAGCAGGTCATTTTCAATCATTTTTTGTATCATATAATCAGAGGGACAGATCACATCATATACAGTGGAACCAGACACCATTTTAGGATACATAATTTCATTGGTTTCAAATTCCTCATAAATCACTTTAATACCGGTTTCTTCTTCAAACATGTCAATTGCCATAGGATCAATGTATTCGCCCCAGTTGTATACAATCACTTGGCCATTTTCTCCAAATGCAGAGTTTCCGCAGCCGGTCAGCAGAAAAGATAAAGAGCTGCAAAGTATAAAAATCAGACAATACAGTTTTTTCATTATTCATCTCCTTTATAAATTAAAAAGGTTGAGCAATTGCAGTTTTTTATTGCGTTGTGTTTTTAGTGTTTGAAGGCGATTTGTTGACAAGCAGTAAAAGCAGCAGTACCGTTAAAAAAATGATAGTGGAAAGGGCATACATTTCCGGTTTAATTCCTTTTTTTACTTCCGTATATATTTTGGTGGATAGTGTGTCTGCTCCCGCACCCTTTGTAAAATGAGTAATGATGAAATCGTCCAGCGACATGGTAAATGCCATCAAAAATCCTGAAAGGATGCCGGGCAGGATTTCAGGAAAAACCACTTTCATAAAACCATACACAGGTCCGGCACCAAGATCCAGCGCAGCCTCGTAGGTGTAAGGATTTAATTGTTTCATTTTAGGCAATATGTTTAAGATTACATAAGGAATACAAAAGGTAATGTGTGACAAAAGGATGGTACCCATTCCAAACCGAAGTCCGGTACTGATGAAAAGGAGCATCAGGGAAATGCCGGTGACAATATCAGCATTCAACATAGGAATATTAGTTATTCCGATTATGATTGTCCTTGTATATTTCTTTAAATTCATGATGGAAATGCAGGCAATGGTGCCAATCAATGTGGCAGTGATGGAAGCAGTCAGAGCAATCAGCAGAGTATTAAAAAGCGCCTGCATGATCTCCTCATTCAAAAATAGGGCTTGATACCAGGTTAATGTAAATCCGCCCCATTTTGCCCGGGTTTTACTTGCGTTAAAGGAAAGTATCATTAAAGTTGCAATGGGAGCATAGAGGAAAATAAAAATGAATGCTACATAGATTCTTTTTATGGCATTCTTGATCATAGAGTACCCCCCTTTCCATCTTTGTCAAACACAGCGGAGACTACCATGTTAAAAATAATAAACATCATAAGCACAATAGAAAGACCGCTTCCTAAATGCCAATTGCTTGCCTGAGTAAATTCTTCTTCTATCACATTTCCAATCAAAAGGATTTTGCCTCCGCCAAGCAGCTTGCTGATCAAAAAAGTGGTAAGAGCAGGAATAAACACCATAGTAATGCCGCTTATGATTCCGGGGGTGGTCAAAGGAAGGGTGATTTTTGTGAAAACCTGAAACTCATTTGCGCCAAGATCCCTTGCAGCATGGATCACATTGGGATCAATCTTTATTAAGGAGTTGTAAACAGGCAGTACCATAAAGGGCAAAAAATTATAAACCATGCCAAGTATAATGGCATAGGGAGTATTTATGATTTTAAGGGCAGGCAGATGCAAAAAAGCAAGAATGTTATTAATAACACCTGTTTTTTCCAGCAATGTCTGCCATGCCAGTGTGCGCAGCAGAAAATTCATCCACATGGGAAGAATAAAAATCAGTACAATAATATTTTTGTGAGCAGCGTTCGACTTACTTGACAGAAAGCCAGTTTGCAAAGAGTGGTCGCCGCTGCATAGGATCATGGCAAGTGGATATGCAAGAAACAGACAAATCAGGGTGGAAACAAGTGATAAGCCCAGCGAAATCCAAAGCGACTTTGCATGCCCAGGGGATGAAATTGCCATAACATTATTCAAGGTAAAAGCTCCGCTTTCATCAGTAAGTCCATAGTAGAACACAATCCCCAAAGGGATAAGGATAAACAGGGTGGACCAGATAAAATAAGGGGTGCCCAGAAGTTTTTTCTTATTCATTGATACCAACGGCCTCCTCATCCTCAGAAGCAGGTTTGTTCATGATCTGAATATTAAAAGGATCAACATTGATGCCTACTTTTGTGCCTACAGGAAACATACTGGTTGAGTGAACCAGCCATTCATAACCGGCGGC
The DNA here is from genome assembly GCA_002490775.1 of Lachnospiraceae bacterium UBA7199. GTDB lineage: Bacteria > Bacillota > Clostridia > Lachnospirales > Lachnospiraceae > Suilimivivens. The sequence goes on from DKUR01000063.1 coordinate 71,617, forward strand.
CATAACCTCCATTTCATAGTGGACGCCTTTAAAAATAAGGTGGGTTACCACGCCATTTATTCTTCCACGGTCGGGATCGGAGAGAATAACGTCTTCTGGGCGTATTACTACATCTACAGGCTTGTTGCAGCCAAAACCTGTGTCCACACATGGAAAACGGGTTCCCAAAATATCCACCAGCTTATCCTCTATCATAGTGGAACTAATAATATTGCTGTCACCGATAAAGTCAGCGATAAATGCATTTTCTGGTTCATTGTAGATTTTTTCCGGTGTACCAATCTGCTGGATATAGCCTTGGTTCATGACCACAATGGTATCAGACATAGTGAGTGCTTCTTCCTGATCGTGAGTCACATAAATAAAAGTAATTCCCAATTCATTTTTTAAACGGATCAGTTCATACTGCATATCCTGGCGGAGTTTAAGATCCAGGGCGCCTAAAGGTTCATCCAAAAGAAGAACTTTTGGCTCGTTTACGATTGCCCGTGCAATGGCAATACGCTGCTGCTGTCCCCCGCTTAAAGAATCAGGCATACGTTTTTCGTATCCTTCAAGATTTACTAACTTTAAGGCATATTTGATTTTGTCATCAATGTAGGATTTGCTTTTATTTTTAATCCTTAGTCCAAATGCGATGTTTTCGGCAATGGTCATATGTGTGAAAAGTGCATATTTTTGAAAAACAGTGTTGAGCTGTCTTTTATTGGGAGGCAGTTTTGTAATATCTGCTCCGTCAAAAATAACCTTTCCGGTATCGGGCATCTCAAAACCACCCAAAATGCGCAGGGTAGTAGTTTTGCCGCATCCGCTGGGGCCCAGTAATGTTAAAAATTCATTTTCACGTATATATAAATTCAAGTCATCCAAAACCATTTGTCCGTCAAAAGATTTATTGATATTTTTCAGATCAATTAAAATTTTGTTCATGGGCTTTCTCCTTGTAGTATGAAAACAACGGATGGATTTTGTTAATTAAAAGCTCGGCGGGGTGCTGATCCAGATCAGGACAGCTCCAGTTTTATTGTCTGCCGATAAAAAATGTGTTTTGTTGGATGTAAAATAAAAAGTTTCCCCTTTTTTTACTTTATATGTTTTTTTCCCCAGATGGAGGGTGGCGCTGCCTGAGATGATATAGCCAAATTCCTCTCCTTCATGTGGGTTGTCGGGATAAGTACTGCCCCCGGGAGATAGAGTGAGACGAATCGGCTCCATCATATTTTTCTGGGCATTTGGAATAATCCATTCGATTTTATTTTTCAGGTCTTCATCTATTTTTTCAAAATAATCTGTTTCTTTAAAAGCAATCTGAGCATCCTGTGAATCACTAAAAAACTCTTTCAAATCGGTGCCAAGACACATGAGAATGTCTACTAAAGTGGCAATGGAAGGGGAGGTTAAATCCCGTTCCAGTTGAGAAATAAATCCTTTAGAAAGTTCACACCGGTCTGCAAGTTCTTCCTGCGTCAGTCCCTTTTGGGTGCGCAGATCTTTAATTTTATTTCCAATACTGATTCCGTTATTCATAATTCTCCTTAAAAAATGGATTGGTATAGTTACTTTATAATAAACTTTGAGTTTAGTTTTACTAAACACTGTTACTATTATACAAGAGGGCAGAAGTTTGTCAATATCTTTTACATAAAATATTTTCTGGAAAAGGTGTAGGAAGTTTAGCTATGTTGCTTTTGCTGCTTTGGTGTAGGGTTTGGCTGGACTGGAAAAATAACCTGTGATATAATAATCAAGATGATTTTTGCGCATAATGCTTAAGAGAGGTTGGGTATTGATCATGGGAAAAGAAAAGTATGTTGCATATGTATCTACATATACGTATGGAAATAAAAGCGGTTTTGGAATAAGAATTTATGATGTGGACATGGAAAATGGAAGGTTCCTTGAAAAAGATCAAGTGGAAATTACTAATTCATCTTATGTTACAATATCACATAACCGTAAGTTTTTATACTCTATTACAGATTTTGGCGTTGAATCCTATAAAATATTGGAGGATGGGAGCCTTTCGATGATCAATCATGCTTCAATCAATGGTATGCGGGGATGTTATTTGTCTACGGATTATGATGATAAGTTTTTGTTTGTGGCAGGGTATCATGATGCAAAACTGACAGTTCTTAGAGTAAATGAAGATGGAGCAATTGGTGAGATTACAGAAGAAATCTTTCATAAGGGGCTGGGAAGTATTGCTGAGAGAAATTTCAGGCCGCATATTAATTGCGTGAAAATGACAAGGGACAACAAATTTTTATGTGCGGCAGATTTAGGGATGGATCATGTTGTGATTTATGAATTAAATCATTCAAATGGGAGACTGCGTCAGGTGGATATGATCAGAAGCGAGCAGGAATCTGCACCCCGTCATTTGAAATTTTCCGCAGATGGGAAAATCTTGTATATTGTACATGAACTAAAAAACTACATTGATGTTTATACCTATTCCATTGATGAACATAATAATCCTGTTTTTGAAAAAATTCAAAATATATCTACGTTAAATACGTATCATGCGGGAGGTTCGGCGGCAAGTGCGTTGAACTTTTCAGAGGATTTTAGATATCTTTGCAGCTCTAATGCCGGTGATAATAGTGTGATTGTTTATGCAATTGATCAAGAAACAGGACTGCTTGATAAAAGATTTTGTCTGCCGGTCAGCGGTGACTATCCGAAAGATGCGGCATTGTTTCCGGATAACAGACATTTAGTGTCTTTAAATCATGAATCTGATTCCATGACATTTTTTAACGTAGATATGGAGAAAGGGACGCTTATCATGAACGGAAAAGAAATGAAGGTGGATCAGCCAAATTGTGTTATATTTTATCGTTTACAGTAAGCAAACGCCAGGCAGCTTGTTATACACAAGTTCCTGGCGTTTTTATATAAGGCTGGCTGGCCTATCGTTCGTTATTTATTAAAAGTTTATTTTTGATAAAAACCGGTAAGGTAATCAAGTCTGGCGGTCATATTCATCATACATGCATCTAAAATTGTAAGTGCAGCCATAGCCTCTACCACCACAACAGCCCTTGGAACGATAACAGGATCGTGACGTCCTTTGATGGCAATTTCAATGTTCTGGTTCTCCTTATTTACTGTTTCCTGCGGGGAAAAGATGGAAGGGGTAGGCTTCACATAGGCTCTTAAAACAAGCTGTGCTCCATCGCTGATCCCGCCCAGTACGCCGCCGGAGTGGTTGGTTTTCTTGTGTATTTTTCCATTTTTGCAGACAAAGGCATCATTATTTACAGAACCGGTAGATTTTGCCGACATTATTCCATCGCCGATTTCCACTGCTTTTATAGCGCCAATGGACAGGATGGCCTTGCCGAGATTGGCGTCCAGCTTTTCAAATACAGGATCGCCGATACCCGCCGGAATGCCTTCTGCAATGCATTCAATTACACCACCGCTGGAGTCCTTAGCTGACATGCATTTTTGCAAATATTCCAGGGCCTTTTGATCTGCTTTGGCATCAGGCATACATGTGGCAGTGGTGTAAATGTTTTCTTTCTTATAATTTGCATAGTCAATTTCCACAGGGCCAATGGATTTGGTATAAGCGGTAATCGTAATCCCCATTTCCTTTAGGATTTTAGCGGCAACAGCACCGGCAGCTACACGCCCAATGGTCTCACGTCCTGAAGAGCGCCCGCCGCCTGTATAATCCCGAAAACCATATTTGGCATCAAAGGTGTAATCTGCATGTCCGGGCCTGTAATAGGTGGCAATTTCATTATAGTCTGACGATTTTTGCGAGGTGTTTGGCACAAGTAATGAAATGGGAGTGCCTGTTGTTTTTCCTTCAAAAACGCCCGAGAGAATTTCCACCTGATCGGATTCCTTTCTGGGTGTGGAAATAGAGCTTTGACCAGGCTTTCTGCGGTTAAGATAAAGCTGTATATCATTTTCATCCAGCATAAGTCCGGCAGGGCATCCGTCGATGACGACTCCCAAGGCCTTTCCATGAGATTCACCCCAGGTGGTTATTTTAAATATATTTCCAAACATTGAACCTGCCATAAATTTTCCAAACCTTTCTTAAATATGTATTTTTTGATAGCAATTATATCAAATTATATCTAAATTTTTTTAATTTTACAAATATTTTTCAAACATCTATTGTAGAAAAACAATTATTTGTGTAAAATATTATGTGAATTGCTGTGTAAACGATAAGGAAATTAAAATAATGAAAAGAAGCTTTTATGAGAAAACAAAATTATTTTTTATAAATATGGGGAAATATCATAAGTTTTTAAGGATACCTGCGATTATTGGCCTGGCTGTCAGTATGCTTTCCCATAGAATTTGTCTGTATTTTAAAACAGGTACCAAACGGTTTGCATGTACTGTTTTTGTTTTGTTGTGTTTTATGGTGGGAAATAGTTTTGCCTACCCTGTTTTTCAGGAGGAAAATGGATTCATTTCCGGCGGAGAAAAAGAAGCAGAGGTAGTGGCAGTTGCAGATTCTAATATTTCGCTGGTGGATGAACAGCAAATTGAATATGAAAATATAAAAGTTCTGGATGACGAGGATGTGGTGGACGGATATGGCGACAGCCAGTTTCATGACATGAAAAACGTGGACAAGTATTTTCTTGATGAGATTCTTGAAGAAAATGAAATTTTACAACCTTTGAAAGCTGCAGAGCAGGCCGAAATGGAACCAGCGCCAGAGGCCGCAGCAGATCAGCCTCAATTTGATGCCAAAGACTGGAGACTGGTACTAATTAATAAGCAGCATCCCATACCGGAAGATTATTCTTTTTCTCTGGGGATGATTAAAACCATTAAAGGGGATATGGAGTGTGATGAGAGGATCATAGAGGATCTGCTGCAGATGATGCAGGCAGCAAGCGAGGATGGAGTAACCCTTGCAATCTGTTCTCCTTATCGTGATTTGAGTTATCAGGAATATCTTTTTAACAGGAAAATAAGAGCTTATATGAAAAATGGAATGTCCTATATGGAGGCTTACAGTATATCTTCTCAGGCAGTAACAGTTCCTGGGGCAAGTGAGCATCAGATAGGGCTGGCAATTGATATTATATCTGATACATATTTAACACTGGATGAAGGATTTGCAGAGACAAGCGCAGGGATTTGGCTTTCACAGCATTGTGCTGAGTACGGGTTTATTCTTCGTTATCCCAAAGGAAAGGAAGCTATTACAAGTATTGAATTTGAACCGTGGCATTTCCGGTACGTGGGAAAGGATGCAGCAGAGGTGATCATGGACGAAGGTCTTTGTCTGGAAGAATTTTGGGATAAATATTTGTAATTCAGGAGGAAAGTATGTACCGGCTGTTAAAACAGGAAGGAAGAGCAAAACGGGGAGAGTTTACCACTGTCCACGGTGTAATACAGACACCTGTCTTTATGAATGTAGGGACAGTAGCGGCAATAAAAGGGGCTGTGTCTACAGAAGATTTGGAGCGGATCAATACACAGGTAGAGTTGTCTAACACCTATCATTTACATGTAAGGCCCGGAGACAAGATTGTAAAACAGCTTGGAGGTCTTCATAAATTTATGTCATGGAACAAACCAATTCTTACAGATTCTGGAGGTTTTCAGGTTTTTTCCCTGGCAGGACTTAGAAAAATCAAAGAAGAAGGAGTATATTTTAATTCCCATATTGATGGACGCAAGATTTTTATGGGGCCGGAGGAAAGTATGCAGATTCAGTCTAATCTGGCGTCCACTATAGCTATGGCCTTTGACGAATGTCCTTCAAGTCTGGCAGACCGGACTTATGTACAGGCATCTGTTGAGAGGACTACAAGGTGGCTGGAACGATGTAAGCAGGAGATGAACCGCCTTAATCATTTAGAAGATACTATAAATAAAAATCAAATGTTATTTGGAATTAATCAGGGTGCAATTTTTGCAGATATCCGGGTGGAACATGCCAAGCAGATTGCTCAGATGGGACTGGATGGGTATGCCATAGGAGGGCTGGCGGTTGGAGAAAGCCACCAGGAGATGTATTACATTATTGAAGAAACAGTTCCTCATCTGCCCAAAGATAAACCAGTTTATCTGATGGGAGTAGGTACTCCTGCCAATATTTTGGAAGGTGTGGAACGGGGAATAGATTTCTTTGACTGTGTTTATCCCAGCAGAAATGGACGACATGGGCATCTTTATACCAATCATGGAAAAATTAATCTGTTTAATGCAAAGTATGAATTAGATGAGCGTCCAATTGAAGAAGGGTGCGGCTGTCCGGCGTGCCGCAGGTATTCACGGGCATATATCAGACATTTGCTGAAAGCAAAAGAGATGCTTGGAATGCGGCTGTGTGTTTTGCATAATCTTTATTTTTATAATAAAATGATGGAGGAAATTCGTGATGCGTTAGATCAGGGAGAGTTTGCTGCTTACAAGAAAAGGAAGCTGGAAAGCATGATGAATGAGAACCCATAACAAAAAATGCTTGTCTTTGAACAGCTTATTGTGTATTATATATTTTAGACTTATTGAGTAAATTAAATCAGGAGGAAAGCTAAATGGGCATGTTATTGTCAGCAGAGGCTGGTGCTGCGGCTGGCGGCGGTATTATAATGATAGTATATATTGTACTGATTTTTGCATTTATTTACTTTTTTATGATTCGTCCTCAGAAAAAAGAGCAGAAAAAGATGGCAGCAATGTTATCCACATTGGAAGTAGGTGACTGTGTACTTACAAGCAGTGGCTTTTATGGTATTATTATTGATATTACAGACGATACAGTGATCGTAGAGTTTGGTAATAACAAGAATTGCCGTATTCCCATGCAGAAATCTGCAATTTCACAGGTTGAAAAAGCAGATGCAGAATAAATTTAAAGTTGGAAGTAGGGCGCAGATAATGCGCCTTATTTTGTATCTAAATATTTTATATATACAAAGTAATAACGGAAATGGAGACAGATCATGAGATTAAATATTGTATGTATACCAGGAGACGGTATCGGCCCTGAAATCGTGGCAGAAGCAAAGAAGATTCTTGATAAGGTGGCTTTGATTTATGGACATGAAATGAATTATAAGGATGTATTGATGGGGGGAGCTTCTATAGATGCCTATGGAGTTCCGCTGACGGATGAGACTATTGCCGCCGCAAAGGCAGCAGATGCAGTGCTTATGGGATCAATTGGCGGTGATACCACAACTTCTCCCTGGTATAAGCTGGCACCAAATTTACGACCGGAAGCCGGACTGCTGGGCATTCGCAAGGCATTAAATTTATTTGCCAATTTAAGGCCGGCAGTGCTTTATGAAGAATTGGCAGATGCCTGTCCATTGAAAAAAGAAATCAGCAGTGCAGGATTTGATATGATGATCATGCGTGAACTGACAGGAGGACTATATTTTGGCGAGCGGCATACCACTGAGGAAGGCGGTGTCCGCAAGGCTGTTGATACACTTTCTTATGATGAAAAAGAGATTCGGAGAATTGCCATAAAGGGATTTGATATTGCCATGAAGCGTAAGAAAAAGGTAACAAGTGTGGATAAGGCAAATGTTCTGGATTCTTCCAGATTATGGCGTAAGGTAGTGGATGAGGTTTCAGCGGATTATCCTGAGGTTACCTTAGAGCATATGCTGGTTGATAACTGTGCTATGCAGCTTGTGAAGGATCCGGCACAATTTGATGTGATTTTAACTGAAAATATGTTTGGGGATATTCTTTCCGACGAGGCAAGTATGGTGACCGGCTCTATTGGAATGCTGGCTTCTGCATCATTAAATGACAGTAAATTTGGATTGTATGAGCCAAGTCATGGTTCTGCTCCGGATATTGCAGGTAAGGGGATTGCAAATCCTATAGCAACTATCTTATCCGCTGCCATGATGCTGCGCTTTTCCTTTGATTTGGATAAAGAAGCCTTGGCAATTGAAAATGCGGTGAAAAGTATTTTAAAGAAAGGGTATCGTACCATTGATATCATGACAGAAGGCTGCCATCAGGTGGGCTGTAAGGAGATGGGTGATTTACTGGCAGATGAAATTAATTAAAAAAAATTTGTTTTGGATTTTGTTTGTTGTCATGGCAGTGTATTATGGATATCGAATGTTTGTCCTTACGCCCTGGTATGATGAACTTTATACTTATTATTATTTTATCAGCAAGGGACCTTTGTATGCTGCGATTCACTGGCCGCTTCCTAACAATCATGTAGGATATTCAGTGCTTTCTGCTTTTCTTGATTTTTTGGGGAACTCCTACATAGGGCTTCGAGGCGTTTCCTATTTATCTGCACTGGCAAATATGTACCTTCTTTACCGGATTGCAGGAAAATATATGAAAGAACAGATGGCGCTTGGTACAGTGATTTTATACATATCCATGAATCTCGTGAATCAGCTTGCAGTGCAGGGAAGGGGATATACCCTTGGAATCACCTGCTTTTTAACAGCATGGCTTTGTATGATTCAAATTTGCACGTTAAAACAGGCCGGAAAGAAGTATTATGTGATCTATGCTGCTGCATTGATCCTTGGGCTATATACCGTTTCAAGCAACGTATACTGGGTGGTGCCGCTTTGCCTTGCAGGAGGATGTTATCTGCTGATTTGCGGGATGAGTGAAAGCAGGGAGAATACATGTCCTGTCAGAAAAACAGAAAGTATACGCAGATTGTTTCAATTAGTACTTGCTTCTTTGACAGCAGCAATTGTAACTGTCATACTTTATATGTCTATTTGGGTGTCTATTGGTTCCAATCTGCTGGTGAAGGATGAAACATGCAGCTATTATGGCATGGGACATGTACAGATGATCTTAAAAGCACCTTTTGAAGCAATCCGAAAAGGAATGGAATACATGCTGGCAACTCCTTATATTCAGAGTGAAGAACGAGCTGGGTTTGCAGGGAGGCTTTTTGAATGGATTGTTACTTTAACAGGGTATTATTATAATTCTCTTTCTTTGGTAATGATGCTGGTATGGGGTTTAGGAACTGCGTTTTTAATTTACAGGCTGGTCAGGGAAATCCAGAAAGAAGAAAGACGTCATATGCATTTATATTTGGTTCTTCTTCTGGAAATTATCCTAATTCCGGTTTTTCTGCTGATACAGTGCAAACGTCCTTATTACAGGGTATTTACCTATGGCGGGATATTATTGGCAATGCTCCTGGGCGTATTAATGGAAAATGGGGTAGGATTGATACAGTCCAGGTTTTTTAAAGAAAAAAGCGCAAATGGAGTTTATTCAGTTCTACTTTTAGCGATTACATTATTTGGAGTAAAATGTATCGGCTTTTCAGATTATAATAACCAGTATGGGTTGAATGAATATGAAATTCAGGATGCATTTGCACATGGGAACATGGAAGCACAGGAAAATTTTTGTGTTACAGACTGTAATCAGGAGTATCTTCTTTATTTTCTTTATCATATTCGATGTGAAAATAGGGAAATAGAGGGGGCAGATGTGGTTCTTTTGGATAAGAGAATGACAGATCCTGAATTTGATGAGATGGTTTGGGAATTTTATGCTTATTATGATTCGATTCCCTGGGACTATCTGGAGCAGAATATGAAGCCATCCTATGAAAATGAAAATTATATTTTATATACAAAAAACTAAACAAAAAACAAGGTTTGTGTCAGCGCCGCAATCACAAACTTGAAAAATAAGAAGCGGCGCAGAAATGAGGAGAAGATGAGAAGTGATAATGTGAAGTCCGGTATACAGCAGGCCCCTCATAGAAGTCTGTTTAATGCACTTGGTTTTACGGAAGAAGAGATGAAAAAGCCTATGGTGGGAATTGTCAGTTCCTATAATGAGATTGTACCGGGGCATATGAACTTGGATAAAATTGTAAATGCAGTAAAGCTGGGAGTGGCACAGGCAGGCGGTGTCCCGGTGGTATTTCCTGCGATTGCAGTCTGCGATGGGATTGCAATGGGACATGTGGGTATGAAATATTCCCTTGTAACAAGAGATTTAATTGCTGATTCTACAGAATGCATGGCACTGGCACATCAGTTTGATGCCCTTGTTATGGTGCCTAATTGTGATAAAAATGTGCCAGGGCTTTTGATGGCGGCAGCAAGAATTAATGTACCTACTGTTTTTGTTTCCGGAGGGCCTATGCTTGCAGGGCATGTTCATGGCCAAAAAAGAAGCCTTTCCTCTATGTTTGAGGCTGTAGGCTCCCATGCTGCTGGAAAAATGACAGAAGATGAAGTGAGAGAATTTGAGGAAAAGGTATGTCCAACCTGCGGCTCCTGTTCTGGTATGTATACAGCAAATTCCATGAACTGCCTGACAGAGGCATTAGGCATGGGGCTTAAAGGAAATGGAACGATTCCGGCTGTCTATTCAGAAAGAATTAAGCTTGCAAAACATGCAGGTATGGCGGTGATGGAATTATACCGGAAGGATATCCGGCCAAGAGATATTATGACAAAGGATGCAATTTTAAATGCGCTTACGGTGGATATGGCCCTTGGCTGTTCTACAAATTCCATGCTGCATTTACCGGCAATTGCTCATGAAGTAGGCTTTGATTTTGACATTGCATTTGCAAATGAGATCAGTGAAAAAACGCCTAATTTGTGTCATCTTGCACCAGCAGGTCCTACTTATATGGAGGACTTAAATGAGGCAGGCGGCGTCTATGCAGTGATGAAGGAGCTTTCTGATGCAGGACTTTTAAATACAGGATGTATGACTGTGACAGGAAAAACAATTGGAGAAGTAATTGAAGGGGCAGTCAATAAAAATCCTGAAGTGATAAGGCCGCTTGATCATCCATATTCAGCAACTGGCGGACTTGCAGTGCTTAAGGGAAATCTGGCGCCTGATGGCAGTGTGGTAAAGCGTTCGGCAGTGGTGGCAGAAATGATGGTTCATGAAGGCCCCGCAAGGGTATTTGACTGTGAAGAAGATGCAATCAGTGCCATCAAAGGCGGAAAGATTGTAGAAGGGGATGTGGTAGTGATTCGTTATGAGGGACCAAAGGGCGGACCTGGTATGCGTGAAATGCTGAATCCCACTTCAGCGATTGCTGGTATGGGGCTTGGAACAAGTGTGGCTCTTATTACAGACGGTCGTTTTTCAGGGGCATCCAGAGGCGCCTCTATTGGCCATGTTTCACCAGAAGCAGCAGTGGGCGGCCCGATTGCACTGGTGGAAGAAGGAGATATTATCAGCATTAATATTCCAGAAATGAAATTAAATGTAAAGGTTTCTGATGAGGAAATGAAAGCCAGGGCGCTAAAATGGCAGCCCAGAGAGCCGGAAGTTACCAGTGGCTATCTGGCACGATACAGAGAAATGGTTACCAGTGGAAATAGAGGAGCAATTCTTGAAATTCCTAAAAAATGAAATTGTAAAGCTTTAATGAGGAGGATTGGCAAATGCAGCTTACAGGTGCGGAAATTGTAGTTGAATGCTTAAAGGAACAGGGTGTGGATACCGTGTTTGGATATCCCGGCGGAACAATCTTAAATGTGTATGATGCTTTATATAAACACAGCGGAGAAATCAACCATATTTTGACATCCCATGAACAGGGGGCGGCTCACGCAGCAGACGGATACGCACGTGCAACAGGAAAGGTTGGTGTGTGTCTGGCCACCAGCGGTCCAGGGGCAACGAATCTGGTTACAGGAATTGCAACTGCATATATGGATTCTGTTCCGATAGTGGCAATCACATGTAATGTAAATCTGCCCCTGCTTGGAAAGGATTCTTTCCAGGAGGTAGATATTGCCGGGATCACAATGCCTATTACAAAGCATAATTACATTGTAAAAGATATTTCTAAACTGGCAGATACGATAAGAAAAGCATTTGCTATTGCCAGAGAAGGAAGGCCCGGGCCTGTGCTTGTAGATATTACAAAAGATGTGACAGCGAATACTTACGAGTATGAAAAACAGGAAATTTTCGTATTGGATGCTATTCAAAAATATACAGATCAGGATATTTTGGAAGCAGCAGAATTGCTGAAAGAAGCCCAAAAGCCCTTTATTTATGTAGGCGGCGGTGCAGTCTTATCAGGCGCCTTTCAACAAGTGCGTGAACTGGCAAGGAGGATAGATGCACCTGTCTGTGATACCTTGATGGGAAAAGGGGTTATGGACGGACATGATGAGCGCTATACGGGGATGATTGGTATGCATGGAACGAAAGCCTCTAACCTGGGAGTAAGTGAATGTGATCTTTTGATTGCTTTAGGGGCAAGGTTTTCCGACAGAGTAGTAGGAAATGCATCTAAGTTTGCTTCAGATGCCAAAGTACTGCATATTGATATTGACGCAGCGGAAATTAACAAAAATATTAAAACAACAGTTTCTGTAGTTGGTGATTTAAAAGAAATTCTTGAAAAGATCAATCAAGAGATACCTGAATTGGAACACAAAGAATGGAATGCGCATATCAATGAATTAAAGGAAAAGTATCCGCTTAATTATGATAACAGTGAGCTATCCTGTCCTTTTATCATGGAAGAGATTGACAAAGCAACGGAAGGAAAGGCAATTATTACGACAGATGTAGGGCAGCATCAGATGTGGGCAGCCCAGTACTACAAATATTCAGAGCCCAGAACCTTTTTATCATCAGGAGGCCTTGGCACGATGGGATATGGTCTGGGAGCATGTATTGGAGCTAAAATGGGCAGACCGGATAAGGTTTGTATTAATATAGCTGGTGATGGATGTTTTCGTATGAATATGAATGAGCTTGCAACAGCATCCAGGTATCAGATTCCGATTATTGAAGTGGTTATCAATAATCATGTACTGGGAATGGTAAGGCAATGGCAGACATTGTTTTATGGAAAGCGCTATTCACAGACAGTTTTAAATGATGGTGTTGATTTTTGCATGGTAGCTAAAGGGCTTGGATGCGAAGCAATCCGCGTAACAAAAAAAGAGGAAGTTGCTGATGCAGTTAAAAGGGCAATTGAGATGAAAAAGCCAGTGCTGATTGACTGCATGATTCCTGAAGATGACAAGGTATTCCCTATGGTGCCGGCAGGAGCGCCAATTAGTGAAGTATTTGACGCAACGGATTTGGAAGAGAAAAAATGAAAAGCTATGTTTTAAAAGGAACTGGTTTAGGATTATTAATTATATTGTTGTCATTGATTGCAATGTACTTAGGGCTGGCATATTATTATGCAGATGGCTTTAGTTACAATACATGGATTAACGGGGTGTACTGCACTGGAAAGAGTGTGAATGAAGTCAATGATGAGCTTTTAAAACGGTTCGACTACAAAGGGCTTACCATTACTGACGGTGATGGTAAGTCTTATACTATTTTACCGGAAGAGGTAGCTTTATCCTTTGATTTTAACGAAGTCCTAAATATTTATCTGGAACGCCAGAATCCCTATTTATGGATTGATAATCTGATAGGAGATACAGGTGAAAAGACCTTGGAGCCAGTTGTGGAATATGATAGGGCAGCTTTTGAGGAAAAGATAAGCAGGTTTGCATTTTTTCAAGAAAGGGCAGCGGAAAAAGGAATTGTAGAAATTTTAAAAGGAGAGCAGGGATATTATCTGGTAGATGGCTGCAGTCAAATTTTAAACGAAGAAAAAACAAAAGAACTTATCAGGGAAGCTTTTGAAAGAGGTGAAGAAAAGCTTGATCTTATTCAGGCTGGTTGTTATGAAGATCTTCCCATGACAGAAGAAATGAGGCAGAAACTGGTAATATGGGAAAAAATAAAAACTTATCAGGATTGCGGCATTGTTTATCAGTTCGGTGAGGAGAGCTTTCCGATTGATGCCAGTGTTGTCTGTGATTTTATTAAGATAGATGAATCTGGAAATTTTGTAATGGATGAAGCCGGAAATTTATGTACAGATGAAGAAAAAGTTTATGAATTTATAGACCAACTTGCAGATGAATATGATACAGTAGGCGGGATGCGTCAGTTTCAGGCTACCCGCGGAGAGATTATCACTGTGGAAGGCGGGATCTATGGGAACAAAATAGATCGTGAAGCAGAAAAAGAATATTTGCTGCAGGCCTTTTTGGAAAACAAAAGAGAGGTTCATGAGCCAACCTATCTTCAAATGGCAAGGAACCAGGGGAAGGATGATATTGGAGACACTTACATAGAAGTGGATATGACCAATCAGATGATGTACTATTATGAAAACGGAGAACTTAAAATAGAAACGCCGGTAGTTACTGGGAATACTTCTTTAAGACGGGGAACTCCTACAGGCACCAACTATGTATATAATAAGCAAAGAAACAGAGTGCTTAAGGGTGCAGATTATGAAAGCCCGGTAAAATACTGGATACCAGTAAAAGGAGCAATCGGTATTCATGATGCTTCCTGGAGAAGTAATTATGGGGGCGAAATCTATAAGACCAACGGTTCGCATGGATGCATCAATACACCCCTTGATAAAGTTTCTGAATTATATGATATGGTTGAAATCGGAACGCCGTGCATAATGTTTTACTAAATCAGTTGACTAAAGTGTTATTAAAGTTTAAAATATTTTCCAGATGTCTTTAGAAAAGGGGAAACCATAAACAGGAGGAGAAAAAAGTGTCTAGAGTGTATAATTTTTCAGCAGGTCCGGCAGTTTTACCTGAAGAAGTATTAAAAGAAGCTGCACAGGAGATGTTAGACTATAAGGGTTCGGGAATGTCTGTAATGGAGATGAGCCATCGCTCCAAGGTATATGATACAATTATTAAAGAAGCTGAGGCTGATCTTCGTGAACTTATGAATATACCTGATAATTATAAAGTTTTATTTTTACAGGGAGGCGCAAGTTTGCAGTTTGCAATGATTCCCATGAATCTGATGAAGAATCGTAAGGCTGCTTATATTGTAACTGGGCAATGGGCAAAGAAAGCTTATCAGGAAGCAAAGATCTATGGAGATGCAGTGGAAGTTGCTTCTTCTGCTGATGAGACGTTTTCTTATATTCCAGACTGTTCGGATCTTCCCATTCCAGAAGATGCGGATTATGTTTATATATGTGAAAATAACACAATTTACGGCACAAAGTTTAAGACGCTGCCCAATACAAAAGGCCATACGCTGGTGGCAGACGTTTCCTCCTGCTTTTTATCGGAACCTGTAGATGTGTCAAAATATGGGGTGATCTATGGCGGTGTGCAGAAGAACATCGGTCCGGCAGGTGTAGTAATTGTGATCATCAGAGAAGATCTGATTACAGAAGATACTCTCCCCGGAACACCTACCATGTTAAAATATAAAATTCATGCAGATGCCCAGTCTCTTTATAATACACCGCCGGCTTATGGGATTTACATCTGCGGCAAGGTATTCAAGTGGATCAAAAAAATGGGCGGCTTGTCTGCAATGAAGGCACATAATGAAAAGAAGGCAGAAATTCTTTATGATTTTCTGGATGAAAGCAAGTTGTTTAAAGGGACTGTAAGGAAAGAGGACCGTTCTCTTATGAATGTTCCGTTTGTAACAGGCAGCGAAGAGATGGATGCAAAATTTGTTAAGGAAGCAAAGGAAGCAGGTTTTGAAAACTTAAAAGGACACAGAAGTGTTGGCGGCATGCGTGCAAGTATTTACAATGCAATGCCCATAGAAGGGGTTGAAAAGCTGGTTGCTTTTATGAGAGAATTTGAAAAGAATAACGGTTAATGGCGGGGAAAAGGAGAAAGTAGAGATGTTTCAATATTATTGTTTAAATCCTATTGCGCAGGTAGGGCTTGACAAATTTACAGATGAATTTAATAAGACAGAAAATATAAATGAGGCACAGGGAATTTTAGTAAGAAGTGCCGCAATGCATGATATGGAATTGTCAGATAATCTTCTGGCAGTTGCCAGAGCAGGAGCAGGAGTTAACAATATCCCATTAGATAAATGTGCTGAAAAGGGCATTGTAGTTTTTAACACCCCAGGAGCAAATGCCAACGGTGTGAAGGAACTGGTGATTGCTGGTATGCTGCTGGCTTCCAGGGATATTGTAGGCGGTATTAACTGGGTGGAATCTGCCAAGGAAGATGAAAATATTTCCAAAGCAACTGAAAAAGAAAAGAAACGTTTTGCCGGTACTGAAATTCAGGATAAAAAACTTGGGATCATCGGTCTTGGTGCAATCGGGGTTAAGGTTGCCAATGTTGCAAAGTATATGGGAATGGAAGTATACGGTTATGATCCTTATGTTTCTGTGGATGCTGCATGGAATTTAAACCGTGATGTAAAGCATGTGCTGAATGTAGAGGATATTTATGAGAACTGTGATATTATTACGATTCATGTACCTTTGCTTGATTCTACAATAGGCATGATTAATAAGGAAGCCATTGACAAAATGAAAGAAGGAGTTATTATCCTCAATTTTGCAAGGGATCTTCTTGTAAATGAAAAGGATGTACTGGAAGGAATTAAAGAAGGAAAAGTGCGCAAATATGTGTCTGATTTCCCAAATAGCACGACAGCAGGGCAGGAGGGATGCATTGTTATTCCTCATTTAGGGGCATCTACAGAGGAGTCCGAAGATAATTGTGCAAAAATGGCAGTGAAGGAAATGATGAATTATTTAAAGAATGGTAATATCATCAATAGTGTAAATTACCCTAACTGTGATATGGGGATCTGCTCCCAGGCAGGACGTGTTGCTATTTTCCATAAAAATATTGCCAACATGATTACCAAGTTTACAGCATGTTTTGGTGATGAGGGGATTAATATTACAGATATGATGAATAAGTCTAAAGGAGAAGTGGCTTATACCATGCTGGATATTGAGAAACCGGCAGAACAGGAGATAATAGATAAGCTTAAAGCAATCAACAGTGTATTCAGGGTAAGAGTAGTAAAATAAATTGAGAAGTTTTAAAAAGGGGCTCACAAAGTGAGTCCCTTTTATTTCGTAAAGTCAGTCAGCCCATTTTCATCAAAATCTTCTTTTAAAAGCGCATCCTGCTTGGCTGATACAATGCTGGCTAAATCCATATATTTAATAAAAATGTCTTCTAGAGAAACACCTTTTTCTTCAGCAATTTCCTGCATCACGGGTTTTAATTTGTCAAGCTGAAAGGAAATACGGGTTTTTTGGGGATCAATATCACCTAAAACCTGCTCTGAATATGCGTTAATCCGGCTTAAAATTCTTTTATCTTCCTCTGTAAGAGACTCAAATTGTGCTTTTTTATCTTCTTTATTAAACATATTTTCACATCCTTTTCATGATTTGTCAGGCAGCAATTCTGCCTCTTGATTCATAATAGCACTTGACGCTTGTGTTGTATAGATATCTTTGTTAAAATAAAAGTATCTAAATTTTGAAAGGTTTGGAAAGGGGTTACTATGGAAAATAAATTATATAAGCTTATGAACTGGCCAAGGATTGAGGGGATTATTTATTCTGAGGAAAATAATCCCCATGAGATTTTGGGAGCGCATGTTTCAGGGAAAAATGTGCTGTTTCAAACTTTTTGGCCGGGGGCATGCAGTGTAAATATTATTACCGAAGCCGATGGGAAAAAATATAAAATGGAAATGGTGGATGAAGCTGGATATTTTGCAGCTCTTGTACCGGGAAAGGTTCCGGAAAAGTATGTATATGAAGTAGAATATCAGGACAAAAGCAGCATCATTGCAAAAGACGCTTACAATTATCATGTGGGGCTGGATAAAAAAGATATTGAAAAATTTAATGCAGGAATTCACTATACCATATATGAAAAGCTGGGGGCACATTTTATGACGGTGGATGGTACACCGGGTACTTTCTTTGCGGTGTGGGCGCCCAATGCAGTGCGCGTCAGCGTAGTAGGGGATTTTAACCACTGGGACGGACGTATTCACCAGATGAAGAAAAATGAAAATGGCGGCATATTTGAAATATTTATCCCCGACGTAAAGCCTGGAGAATGTTATAAATTTGAGTTGAAAGTAAAGGGAGGGTTAACCTTTTTAAAGGCAGATCCTTATGCGGCAGGCCAGCAGATGCGCCCTGAGTCAGCTTCGATTGTACGAGATATTCATTATCAATGGAATGACCAAAAATGGATGAGTGACCGGGAGAAGTATCAAAGTATAAATGCTCCTGTCAGTGTATATGAAATGTATCTGGGCTCTTTTAAAAGAAATTCCGATACAAATGAATATTTAAATTACAGAGAACTTGCCGGGGAAGTGATCACTTATGTGAAGGAAATGGGATATACCCATGTGGAATTAATGCCGGTTATGGAACATCCCCTTGACGCATCCTGGGGCTATCAGGTAATTGGATATTATGCACCTACTGCAAGATATGGTACATCGGAAGATTTTATGTATTTTATAGATGCTTTACATCAGGCGGGAATCGGTGTGATCTTAGACTGGGTTCCGGCTCATTTTCCAAGGGATACCTATGGACTATCCGGATTTGACGGAACCTGTCTGTATGAGCATGCAGATCCAAGGCAGGGGGCGCATCCCCATTGGGGAACCTTGATCTATAATTATGGACGCCCTCAGGTATCTAATTATCTGATTGCCAATGCACTTTACTGGGTGGAAAAATATCATGCGGACGGAATTCGTATGGATGCTGTTGCATCCATGCTTTATCTGGATTATGGTAAAAAAGATGGGGAATGGATTGCTAATATTTATGGTGGAAATGAGAATCTGGAAGCAATTGAGCTGCTTAAACATTTAAATTCCATCATGAAAAAGAGAAATCCGGGTGTGCTTATGATTGCTGAGGAGTCTACAGCATGGCCTAAAATCACCGGAAAGGTGGAGGAAGACGGGTTAGGATTTGATTTAAAATGGAATATGGGATTTATGAATGATTATCTTTCCTATATTGGAAATGATCCTTATTTCAGAGCGCATCATCACAATGAACTGACTTTCAGCATGATTTATGCATATAGTGAAAATTTTATGCTGGTATTTTCCCATGATGAAGTCGTACATGGAAAATCAACCCTGATTGGTAAAATGCCGGGAAATATGGAAGATAAATTTGCAAATTTGCGTGCAACCTATGCCTATATGATGACACATCCCGGAAAGAAGCTTTTATTTATGGGACAGGATATTGCGGAATTCAGGGAGTTTGATGAGACCAGAGAAACCCAGTGGGCGCTGCTTCAATATGACTCTCATAAGGGAGTCAACCGCCTGGTGAAGGATTTAAATAAACTTTATAAAGAAAAACCAGCACTTTATGCAAAGGATACTTTGCCGGAAGGGTTTGAATGGATCAATTGTATTTCTGCTGAAAAATGTATGGTTTCATTTTTGCGCAGGGCAGAAAAGGATACGGATATCCTTGTGGTAGTGGCAAACTTTGCAAATGCAGAGCAGGAATTCGTAATTGGGGTTCCTTTAGAAGGTAAATATAAAGAAATTTTAAATACAGATGCCAAATGTTATGGAGGACTTGGCAGGGTAAATGGAAAAGCAAGATTTACTATGGAGAAAGAAGTAGATGGAAAACCGTATTCCTTTACAATGAATAGTGCACCATTATCTGTCAGCATTTTTTCTTTTGTGCCCTACACCCAGAAAGAAAAAATGCAGATCGCAAAGAGAAAAGAAAAACTTGAGGCAGAAGCCAGAGCAGAAGAAGCAAGGCTTGAAGCAGAAGCAGCTAAAAAAGAGGCTGAAAGAGCAAAAAAGGAAGCGGAAGAAGCCAAAAAACAGGCAAAGGAAGCACAGGAAAGAGCTAAGTTAGCGGAAGAAAAGGCAATGGAAGAGATTCAAAAGGCACAGGAAGAATTGCAAAGAGCAAATGAAAAGCGTAAGGAAGAGGAAGAACTTACCAAGACAGTGGTAAAGAAGAAATAATAAGAAAAATGGAAGGACGTCGAAATGGAAATAGAAGAATTAATGGAGGAAGAGATTAATCCAGGCGTTATTGAAAAATTTTTAGACCAGCTTCCTGAGAAGGCATTTCACCTTGGATTTAGGGTTGTTCTTGCCGCACTTGCCTTTATAATCGGAGTACAAATTATTCGTCTTTTGAGGAGGATTTTAAAAAAAGCGCTTACCAGAAGTCATGTAGATGAAAGTGCAGTACATTTTATAGATTCTTTTATTAAGTTTGGCCTTTATTTTGTTTTAATTTTGTTGATTGCCTCAGGACTTGGAGTAGATGCGGCAAGTATTCTGGCTCTTTTAGGTTCTGCCAGCGTGGCGATTGGACTTGCAGTACAAGGGAGCCTTAGTAATTTTGCAGGAGGCGTGCTGCTGCTGATCTTAAAGCCTTTTGTGGCGGGGGAATATATAAAAGATGCAGCAGGAAATGAGGGGACTGTGGAAACTGTTGATGTTTTTTATACACAGCTCCTTACGCCTGATAACCGGATAGTGGTGCTGCCTAATGGAAATCTTGCAAATGGAACCATAACAAATTTTACCAGATGCAGGGAAAGAAGAATAGATATTCCCGTAGGCATTGCCTATCAGGAGGATATTCGAAGGGCACGGGAGGTTTTAGAACAGGCGGCGGCGAATGAACTAGGAGTAATCAGAGAGCGGGAGATACGGGTGTTTGTTGATTCATTGGGAGAAAGCAGCGTTAATTTGATTGTAAGGTGCTGGGCTTTGCAGGAAGAGTATTGGAATACCAAGTGGAAGCTGACAGAACAGGTTAAATATGCACTTGATGAAGCAGGAATCAGCATTCCGTTTCCCCAGTTGGATGTATATATGCAGCATTCGGATATGAAATAATTTTAGCTTGCATTTCGCAGATGCTTTGGTTATAATTATTTTTGATGCTACTGTGGCTCAGCCGGTAGAGCAGCTGATTCGTAATCAGCAGGTCAGGGGTTCGAGTCCCCTCAGTAGCTTGAAAAAGCTGACCAGCCGGTCAGCTTTTTTTCTTATATAAATGTTCCAGCCATTGAATGAACTGGTATAATCCCATAGCAATCACGCATAAGATAATAATAGAAGTAATCACCATATTTAGTTTGAATACCTGTGAACCGTATATGATCAGATATCCAAGGCCTTTTCTGGCGGCAAGAAATTCTCCAATAATAACACCTACAAGGGCAAGACCTATATTTACTTTCATATTGCTTAAAATAACAGGGATAGAGGATGGAAGCACTACTTTGTGGAATGCAGTGATCCGGCTGCCGCCTAAAGTGTAGATTAACTTTAGTTTTTCTTTATCTACTTGCTTAAAGCCTGTATACAAGCTGATGATAGAACCGAAAATTGCAACAGAGATTCCGGCAACAATAATGGTATTGATACCTGTGCCCAGCCAGACAATAAAAAGCGGCGCCAAGGCAGATTTAGGAAGACTATTTAAAACTACCAGATATGGTTCAAGGATTTCGGAAAGTGTTTTAGAGTACCATAAAAGGGTAGCCATAATCATAGAGATTAAGGTGATTAACAAAAAACTGATCAGAGTTTCAAACAATGTGATTCCAGTATGGGTAAAAAAAGAACCATCAAGCAGCATTTCTTTAAAATAGGCAGCAATCATGCTTGGACTGCTGAAGAAAAAAGTGTCTATTATTTTCATTCTACCAGCATATTCCCAAATTCCCAGAAACAAAATTAAAATAAGAAGGCGCAGCAAAGTGACAATGTGGTGATGCCTGTGATGGTTTTTAATATACAGCTTTTGGGAAAGAGAAATAGTATTATCAACAGTTTTCTCCGCAATATTCATCAGAAATCTCCTTCCATAATAAAGTAAAAAGATCGTTAAATTCAGGTGCATTTCTGGCCGCTAGCGGTGAATTATCTGAAAGTGAAAGATGAACAGGAATATTATTTTTAATGGTGGCCGGACGTTTGGTTAGAACAAGGATTCTGTCAGACAATGAAATTGCTTCTGAAAGGTCATGGGTAATTAAAATTGCAGTGATGCCGGATGCTCTTATGATATTGCCTATATCAGCAGAAACCATAAGGCGCGTCTGGTAATCCAGCGCACTAAAGGGTTCATCTAAAAGAAGAAGCCCTGGTTCCATGACCATAGTCCGGATCAATGCTGCACGCTGTTTCATGCCGCCAGATAATTCACTTGGTTTTTTATCCTTAAATTTTATAAGACCATAATCAGAAAGAAGTTTTAAGGCCAGATCTTCTTTTTGCTTTGTAAGTGTTTTTGTAATTTCAGGGCCGAGAAGGACATTTTTCCATATAGTGCGCCATTCTAAAAGGTGATCCTGCTGGAGCATATAGCCGATTTTCAAATTTTCCTGCTCATGAAATATGATTTCTCCTGATTCAGGTTCAAGGAGCCTTGCTATAATTGAAAGCAGCGTGGATTTCCCACATCCGCTGGGACCAACGATTGCAAGGAATTCTCCCTTGTTTACCTGAAATGATATGTTGGTAAGCGCTTTTGTTTCACCGTTTAAATTGTGATAAGAAAAGCATATGTTTTTACATTCCAGAATAGTCTGATTCATAGTCATTCCTCACATTTGGACTTTTCGTATGCATGATTTTTGCACATCGTTACCAGGTTCTTATACATATAATTTATGAACATTCGACATTTATGTGCTTAAATTTTCTTTGCTTTTCATAAGGAAGCAGTTCTGCCAATGTTTGTAAGAAATGATTGAAATACCCGATAAAATGTGATAGTATCAAATTCAGATTTTATAATTGGAGGAAATTATGCATGGCGCAGTTATGGGGAGGACGTTTTACCAAGGAAACGGACAAGCTGGTTTATCAGTTTAATGCATCTATCACTTATGACAAGAAACTTTTTGAACAGGATATAGAAGGAAGTATTGCGCATGTAGTAATGCTGGAAAAGCAGGGGATACTTACCTGTGAGGAAAAAGATGCTATTGTAAAAGGTTTGACCGGCATCCGAAAGGATGTAGCGGAAGGGCGTCTGGTTATTACAGATGAATATGAGGATATTCACAGCTTTGTGGAGGCAAATTTAATTGACCGGATAGGAGAAGCAGGAAAGAAGCTGCATACCGGCAGAAGCAGAAATGATCAGGTGGCTCTGGACATGAAATTGTATGTGAGAGCAAAGGTTCTTTCTATTTCAGAATTGCTGGTGGAAACTCTTGAAACGCTGCTTTCCATTATGGAAAAAAATTTAACAACATACATGCCGGGTTTCACCCACCTTCAGAAGGCGCAGCCTACCACCCTGGCACATCATATGGGAGCCTATTTTGAAATGTTAAAACGGGATCTGCTGCGGCTTCATGATATTTATAAGAGAATGAATTACAGTCCTCTAGGGGCCGGTGCTTTTGCCGGCACTACATACCCTCTGGACCGTTCTTACACAGCTTCCCTTATGGGATTTGAAGGTCCAACGCTAAACAGTATGGATTCTGTGGCAGACAGGGATTACATCATTGAATTTTTGGCGGCGCTTTCAACGATAATGATGCATTTAAGCAGATTTTCAGAGGAAATTATTATATGGAATTCTAATGAGTACCGATTTGTAGAAATTGATGATGGTTTTTCTACAGGAAGCAGTATTATGCCCCAGAAAAAAAACCCTGATATTGCAGAATTAGTGAGAGGAAAAACAGGGCGTGTATATGGTGCGTTAATGTCAATTCTTACTACTATGAAGGGAATTCCCCTTGCATATAACAAAGACATGCAGGAGGATAAGGAAGTTACTTTTGATGCAATAGAAACAGTAAGCAATTGTTTGATTTTATTTGACGGTATGTTAAAGACTATGAAATTTAACAATCG
Organism: Lachnospiraceae bacterium UBA7199; assembly: GCA_002490775.1. Classification (GTDB taxonomy): domain Bacteria; phylum Bacillota; class Clostridia; order Lachnospirales; family Lachnospiraceae; genus Suilimivivens. The sequence goes on from DKUR01000063.1 coordinate 95,278, forward strand.
TGTTATGGAAAAAAGCGCAATGAAAGGTTTTACAAACGCAACTGATGCAGCAGATTATCTGGTGAACAAAGGTGTTCCTTTTCGTGATGCACATGGTATTATCGGACGACTTGTGTTATACTGCATTGAAAAGGACACTAGCATAGATGCGCTGAGTCTTGAAGAACTAAAAATTATCAGTCCTGTGTTTGAGGGAGATATTTATGATGCCATCAGCTTAAAAACCTGTGTGGAAAAAAGGCTGACAATAGGGGCACCAGGGCAAAAAGCAATGGAAGAAGTGATAAAGATCAATAAGGACTTTCTTGCCCATGTGTGGATAAACGATAATAATTGACCAGCGTGAAACGCTCGGGAATGGAGGAGAAAATGAGTGAAAAATTAAAAGTGGGAATTTTAGGAGGAACAGGCATGGTAGGACAGAGATTTATTTCTCTTCTTGAAGACCATCCATGGTTTCAGGTAACTACAATTGCTGCAAGTCCCAGATCCGCAGGAAAAACATACAAGGAGGCTGTGGGAGAGCGCTGGAAGATGGCTACGCCTATGCCGGAAGCGGTAAAAGATATTGTAGTAATGAATGTAAATGAAGTGGAAAAGGTGGCTTCCCAGGTAGATTTCGTGTTTAGTGCAGTGGACATGACAAAAGAAGAAATCAAGAAGATTGAGGAAGAATATGCAAAGACGGAAACGCCTGTTGTATCCAATAATTCTGCACACCGTTGGACGCCGGATGTGCCTATGGTAGTACCAGAAATTAACCCAGAGCATATGAAGGTTATTGATTTCCAGAAAAAAAGACTGGGGACGGAAAGAGGATTCGTAGCAGTTAAACCTAATTGCTCCATTCAAAGCTATGCACCTGTTTTGACTGCATGGAAAGAATTTGAACCTTATGAAGTGGTGGCCACTACTTATCAGGCAATTTCAGGTGCCGGTAAGACGTTTAAGGACTGGCCGGAAATGGTTGAAAATATTATTCCTTTTATTGGTGGTGAAGAAGAGAAAAGTGAAAAAGAACCTCTAAGAATCTGGGGAGAAATAAAAGACGGTGTGATTGTACCGGCCGAGACGCCGGTAATTACATGCCAGTGTATCAGGGTTCCGGTATTAAATGGACATACAGCGGCTGTTTTTGTAAAATTTAGGCAGAAACCAACCAAAGAGCAGTTAATTGATAAGCTGGTATCCTTTAAAGGGCTGCCACAGGAGCTGGAACTTCCCAGTGCCCCCAAACAGTTTATTCAGTACATGGAAGAGGAAAACAGACCTCAGGTAAAACTGGATGTTGATTTTGAAAATGGAATGGGAATCAGTGTAGGCCGCATTCGCGAGGATAGTGTATATGACTGGAAGTTTGTAGGGCTTTCTCATAATACGGTTCGTGGAGCAGCAGGGGGAGCTGTTCTTTGTGCAGAACTTTTAAAAGCGCAAGGATATATAACAAAAAAGTAAATAATAATCTAAATACCGGCTTATCGTCCGATAAAATATATTATAGCGCATACAGCGGTTTTACATACACAAGGGAGTAAGGGATGATAATAGTAGTATGGAAGGGATGAGGATATGGATGATTTACGTTATCAGGTGGACCTGCTGAGCGCAATGAATCAAAGATTGACAAATGATGAAAAGATGTATCGATTAATCTGTGACACATCCAGCAATGCATTTTTGTATGTTAATTTTGTGAAAAATGAAGTCAGGACTTTAGCTAACTGGAATTTCTTTTTTCCTGACGTAGAAATCCGGCATATGAAGGATTTGGCAAAGCTATATTCACAGGTGGAGGATAAATATGTACTTCCACTTAGAGATTTATTGTTTTTGGAAAAAACGGAAATGAATGTTGACAGCGGAATCGTTAAGCTGAATGACGGGAGAACATGGGTAGAATGTGAATCGGCTATTTTATATGATGAGTCAGGAAGTGCAACTGACAAGGTGATTCGGTTTAAAGACATTTCCAAATTTAAAAATCAAAATGATGAATTGACATACATGGCTTATTATGATGTGCTGACAGGACTGTACAGTAGAAATTATTTTGTAAGGCTTTTGTCAGATTTTGTTAGAAAAGCAGAAGAAGAAAACGGTATTATTGCAGTCATGTTCGTTGACATTGATGACTTTAGAAAGATCAATGATGGCTTGGGAATTATTGTAGGAGATGAAATTGTACAGCAGTTTGGCCAGTTTTTAGCAGGATTTCAGGGAGAAAATGTGTTGGTATCGCATTTCAATGCGGACATTTATTGTATTGCAATTTATGAACCCAGTGGGAACAGAAGTGTAGAGCATATTTTTAAAATGATACATGAACGTATTAAGGAGCCATTTGCACTAAGTACAGGTCAGGAACTTAGTCTGACGGTCAGTGCAGGGGTGGCAGAATACCCTGAAGCAGCAAAAAACACTCTGGATCTGATTAATTGTGCTGAGATTGTAATGTTTAAGGCGAAAAATCAGGGGAAAGATTCTATCCAATATTTTGATGCACCTATATTAAATGAATTTTTGCAGAATGTCAGTATTGAAACTAAGCTGAAGGAGGCTGTGTTCAGCCAGAATTTTGTTATGAATTTCCAGCCTCAATATTATGTGAATGGAAAAAAACTGCGGGGTGTGGAGGCATTGATCAGATGGCGGGATAATGATGGGAAGATGATTAGTCCGGCACTCTTTATACCTATTGCAGAGAAAAACGGAACGATTGTACCTATTGGAACATGGGTGATAGAGGAAAGCATTAAGTGTTTTGCAGCCTGGAAGAAAACATATGATTGCCATTTTATATTGTCTCTAAATATTTCTGCCATTCAATATATGAGAGATGAATTTATTGATAATATCTTAAATATTATAAAAAAATATGACGTCAATCCTGAAGAGTTGGAATTAGAAATTACAGAAAGTGTTTTAATTGAAAACTTTAAGGAAATTACCGAAAAAATGTGTATTCTCAGAGAGTATGGAATAAGAATATCCCTTGATGATTTTGGAACAGGCTATTCATCACTCTCATATTTAAAGGGACTTCCAATTGATACGCTGAAGGTGGATAAAAGTTTTATTGATACAAGTATTACAGATGAAAATACAAGAATTATTACGGAATCAATTATTATTATGGCGAAAAGGCTGGGGTTTGAAACAGTTGCAGAAGGGGTTGAAACAGAAGAACAGTTTGAATATTTAAATAAGATAGGGTGCGACTGTATCCAAGGGTATCTTCTTGGAAAACCTATGCCAAAAGAGGATATTGAACAGCTTTTGAATCAAATATAACAGATGAGGGTAAGAGATGATTTTAGGGCGGGAGTCGGAATTAAACTATTTGAATATGCACTTTGATCATGGCGACAGCCGGATTATGGTGGTTTATGGGGAAAAGAATGTTGGCAAGACCGCTCTGCTGCATCAATTTGTAAGGGACAAATCCTCTTATTATTATTGTGCAAAATATGTATCTGCAAGAGAACAGCGTTACCAATGGGGGGAAGAACTGAAAAAACAGGGAATCCGATTGTCCAAATATCCGGAATTCACAGATATTTTTAAAGCTCTTCTTGGGAAGGAAAATGAAAAGAAAGTAATCATAATAGATGAATTTCAATATATAGTGAAAGCTGGAACTGAGTTTATGAAGCAGCTTATCGGGTTTGTACATGAAATTCAGGCATTTCAGCAGGTTATGGTTATTTTATGTTCTTCTTCTATAGGCTGGGTGGAAAATAATATGGTTACTAAAATAGGTGAAGCTGCCTATGAACTTTCCGGTTTGTTAAAGATCAGAGAACTTGGCTTTGACATAGTGCGGGATTTTTTTACAGGTTTTTCTATGGAACAGAGCATTGAAGCATACGCAATTCTTGGAGGAATGCCCGGACTCTTTAAGCAGTTCGATGATAAAATAAGCATAAAAGAAAATATATGCAGATATATTTTAAGCAGAAATGCTTTTTTGTATGAGGAAGGGCAGCGGATTGTTGCACAGGAGCTTCGGGAAATGGGAGTGTACAATACAATTCTGGCTTCTCTTGCTTCAGGCCGGCACAAATTAAATGATTTGTACCTGCATACAGAATTTTCCAGGGCGAAGATCAGTGTGTATCTGAAAAATTTGATGGAGCTTGAACTTGTAGAAAAAGTTTTTTCTTATGATACAGAGGGAAAAGCTAATACACAAAAAGGCGTTTACCGGATCAGCAATCATTTTGTACACTTTTATTTTACCTATATTTATCCCAATTTAAGCAGTTTGGAGCAGATGGAGCCTTTGGAGTTTTATAATTGCTGCATTGAACCGTCTTTTAAGTATTATGTGGCAGAGTATTTTAAATGCGTATGTAAGCAGTATATTGAGAAATGGAACAGATGGGGAAAACTTCCTTTTGAAATAGAAAAGACAGGAGAATGGGTTGGTAAATTTGGAACGATTGATGTGATTGCCCAGAATGAAGATGGCAGAACAATAGCAGGTATTTGTAATTGGGATAATCCTATGATGCGCTATGATGATTATGAATGGCTTCTTTTCTGTTTAAAAAAGGCAAAACTCAGTGTAGACTACATTTATTTGTTTTCAGCCAATCGTTTTGATGAGAAGTTAAGGCTGGAATCAGCAGTGAAGCAGGATTTAAAATTGATCAGTTTGGATGAAATGTAATGGGAAAAAATCTTTATATAGCCGAAAAACCGAGCGTTGCAAGGGAATTTGCCAAGGCGCTTAAAATAAATGCCAGTAATCGTGACGGGTATATGGAATCAGCGGATGCTGTAATTACGTGGTGCGTAGGTCATCTGGTGACAATGAGTTATCCGGAAATCTATGATGAGAAATATAAAAGATGGTCGCTGGATACCATACCCTTTATTCCCACAGAGTTTAAATATGAGGTGATCGAAGGCGTTAAAAAACAGTTTCAGATTGTCAGCGGCCTTTTAAACCGTGAAGATGTGGAAACCATTTATGTCTGCACGGACTCAGGACGGGAAGGAGAATACATATACCGTCTGGTTGAGCAGCAGGCGCATGTAACAGGCAAAAAAAGAAGGCGTGTCTGGATCGATTCACAAACGGAAGAGGAAATCCTGCGGGGGATCAAGGAAGCGAAGGATCTTTCAGAATATGATAACTTAGGAGCGGCAGCATATCTTAGAGCCAAGGAAGATTATTTAATGGGAATTAATTTTTCCAGGGTTCTCACATTAAAATATGGAAATTATGTGAAATCTTATTTAAAGGCGGACAGGGCTGTAATCAGTGTTGGACGCGTTATGACCTGTGTACTTGGCATGATCGTAGGCAGAGAGCGGGAAATCAGAGAATTTGTAAAAACCCCTTTTTACCGCGTAATTGCGAATATTCCATTAGGTGGACGGGATAGCGAATTTGAGTGGAAGGCAGTAGAAAATACAAAGTATTTTAATTCTCCTCTTTTGTACAAAGAAAATGGATTTAAAGAAGAAAAAGATGCTTTGGAATTGATAGAGTTTCTTATGGATTCTCCGCCTGTAAATGCCCATATTCTGGGAATTCAAAAAAAGAAGGAGACAAAAAATCCACCTCTTTTATATAATTTGGCTGAACTTCAAAATGACTGTTCTAAGTATTTTAAAATTAGCCCTGATGAAACTCTTAGAATTGTACAGGAACTGTATGAGAAAAAAATGACTACATATCCCCGTACAGATGCCAGAGTGCTTTCTACAGCCGTTTCTAAAGAAATTTATAAAAATATAAAAGGGCTATGCAATTTGGAAATGGTAAAAGAACTGGCGGCTAAGGTACTTGAAACGGGTAGTTATAAGGGAATTGCACGAACCAGATATGTCAATGACAAGCAGATTACAGACCATTATGCGATTATTCCTACTGGTCAGGGATTAAATAATTTTAATGCGTTGAATCCTACAGCAGCAAAAGTATATGAGATTATTGTGCGTAGGTTTTTAAGTATTTTTTTTCCGCCTGCGGTATACCGGAAGATATCCTTAAATGTTTCTGTTAAAGAGGAGCAGTTTTTTGCAAATTTTAAGGTTCTTGAGGAAGAAGGGTATCTGGCAGCGGTTTCTTTTTCCTTTGCTTCAAAAAAAGGAAGCAATAAGGAAAAGGGCGATAATGATACGGATGAGGCAGGAGGCAGTGTGGATCAGGGAATTATGGAATCCCTTGAACATTTGAAAAAAGGAATGGAGCTGCCGGTAAAACAAATGCAGATTAAAGAGGGTGAAACTTCTCCCCCTAAACGCTACAATTCGGGAACCATTATTCTTGCTATGGAAAATGCAGGACAGCTTATTGAGGATGAAGAACTGCGGGCACAGATTAAGGGAAGCGGGATTGGAACTTCAGCAACACGCGCTGAAATTTTAAAGAAGCTCATAAATATAAAATATTTGAATTTAAATAAAAAAACGCAGATTATGACGCCTACGCTAATGGGAGAAATGATCTATGACGTAGTAAATAATTCTATCCGGCCGCTTTTAGATCCGGCTCTTACTGCAAGCTGGGAAAAAGGGCTTACTATGGTGGCAGAGGGAGAAATCACGGAAGAAGAGTACATGAAAAAGCTGGATGATTTTGTATCAAGAAGAACTAATATTGTAAAAACGCTAAGCAATCAATCAATTTTAAACCGGCAGTTTAATAAAGCTGCTGAAAATTATAAAAATGGAGGAAAAGGTTAAGATGGAACAATATACGATTAAGAATCTTTATCAGTTGGAAGAGACCATAGCGGCCGAGCTTTTTGAAGGGGCAGTTTACCCTTGGGAGCTTCTTCCTAAAATCAGCAGCTTTATTCTGGAACTTGGAAAGAGGCTTCCAGTAGATAAATTTACACAGGTAAAAGAAAATGTATGGGTTGCAAATTCTGCAAAGGTGGCACCTACAGCATGCTTAAATGGACCTTTGATTATTGATGAGGAGGCTGAAATCAGACACTGTGCGTTTATCAGGGGAAATGCAATTGTCGGGAAAGGAGCAGTTGTAGGGAATTCCACAGAATTGAAAAATGTGATCCTGTTTAACAAGGTTCAGGTGCCTCATTATAATTACGTAGGGGACAGTATTCTTGGATTTAAAGCACATATGGGGGCTGGTTCCATTACATCAAATGTGAAAAGCGACAAGACGTTGGTGGTGGTGAAAAATAAAGAGACAGAGATAGAGACCGGACTAAAAAAATTTGGAGCAATGCTTGGAGACTATGTGGAGGTGGGATGTAACAGTGTCTTGAATCCTGGAACTGTAATCGGCAGAAATTCAAACGTTTATCCGGTAAGTATGGTGCGGGGGTGCATTCCAGCAGGAAGCATTTACAAAAAAAAGGGTGAAATTGCAGAAAAATATCAAAAGGACTAGATTTTTTGCGTGATTTATGCAACAATATAAGTTGTGATTATGATAAAATATTCACATACATTATCTACATATTGAAAGGAGTTTTCACATGATTTATTCAAAGGAAGTTGAAGAAATGTGTACAGTTGCACAGGGTGTTCATCATGGCTGTGCTCCTATCCCAGAAGAAGCAAAGTGGGTTCAGGCTAAAAAGGTAGAAGACATTTCAGGGTTAACACATGGTGTTGGCTGGTGTGCCCCTCAGCAGGGTGCATGTAAATTAACCCTGAATGTTAAGGAAGGCATTATTCAGGAAGCATTGGTTGAGACCATCGGATGTTCAGGTATGACACATTCTGCTGCTATGGCATCTGAAATTCTTCCCGGACTTACTGTAATGGAAGCATTGAATACAGACCTTGTATGTGATGCAATCAATACAGCTATGAGAGAGTTATTCTTACAGATCGTTTATGGCCGCTCACAGAGTGCATTTTCAGAAGACGGACTTCCTATCGGTGCCGGTCTTGAAGACTTAGGTAAGGGATTAAGAAGTCAGGTTGGTACAATGTATGGAACATTAAAGAAAGGACCTCGTTACCTTGAAATGGCTGAAGGCTATGTAACAGGTATCGCTCTTGATGCAGATAATGAAATCATTGGTTATAAATTCGTAAACTTTGGTAAGATGACTGACTTTATGAAAAAGGGTGATGATCCGGCTACTGCATATGAGAAAGCATGCGGACAGTATGGTCGTGTAGATGATGCTGTTAAGATTATTGATCCCAGAAAAGAATAATTATAGGAGGAATGTAAAAATGGCATTATTTGAATCATATGAAAGAAGAATTGATACGATCAATTCCGTTTTAAATTCTTACGGCATTTCTTCTATCGAAGAAGCTGAAAAAATTACAAAAGATGCTGGCCTTGATGTTTACGAACAAGTTAAGAAAATCCAGCCTATTTGTTTTGAAAATGCCTGCTGGGCTTATACAGTGGGTGCAGCAATTGCAATTAAGAAAGGATGCAGAAAAGCTTCTGATGCAGCAGCAGCAATTGGTGAAGGTCTTCAGGCTTTCTGTATTCCCGGTTCTGTAGCAGATACCCGTAAGGTTGGTCTTGGACATGGAAACCTTGGAAAAATGCTGCTTGAGGAAGAGACAGAGTGTTTTGCATTCCTTGCAGGACATGAATCTTTTGCAGCGGCTGAAGGCGCAATTGGTATTGCTGAAAAGGCAAATAAGGTTCGCCAGAAACCCCTGCGTGTTATCTTAAATGGTCTTGGAAAAGATGCGGCAAAGATTATTTCCAGAATTAACGGATTTACCTTTGTTGAGACAGAGTATGATCCTTATACCAATACCGTAAAGGAAATTGAACGCAAGTCTTACTCAGAGGGACTTCGTGCAAAGGTTAACTGCTATGGCGCAAATTCTGTTCCTGAAGGCGTTGCAATTATGTGGAAGGAAAATGTAGATGTTTCCATCACAGGTAATTCTACCAATCCTACCAGATTCCAGCATCCTGTAGCAGGTACATATAAGAAAGAAAGAATTGAAGGCGGCAAGAAATATTTCTCAGTTGCATCAGGTGGTGGTACCGGACGTACTCTTCATCCTGACAATATGGCAGCCGGTCCTGCATCTTATGGATTTACAGATACGTTAGGACGTATGCACTCTGACGCACAGTTTGCAGGTTCTTCTTCCGTACCAGCTCACGTTGAAATGATGGGGCTTATTGGTATGGGCAACAATCCTATGGTAGGGGCTACTGTAGCTGTGGCTGTTTCCGTAGAGGAAGCTGCTAAAGAAGGAAAATTCTAAATTTACTTATAAAAAATGCCTCGGACTTTAATGGTCAGGGGCATTTTTATATCCATGCATATAAAAATATTGAAATATTTATGGACATTTGTCCGTTATTATTTTAGAATGGTAATAAATATTTTGTAGAAGAGGGAGAAAAGATGAGCGAAGAAAACAAGATAATTTATTGTACACAATGTGGAAGTGAAAATAATGCGGAGTCTAAATTTTGCCATAATTGTGGTAATAAATTGGAAAAAGCGACAGAAACTGTAGACAAAGAACAAACAACAGGAGCAGAAGGCGTATTTTCAGGTCAGGATGCAAAGCCTGCATATGAAAAAATTACAGATGCAGAAGAGGAAGCGCCTGCACCAATTCCATCTTATAGAGAGGAAATCAAAATTAATTATACCCAGGAACCCCAGAATTTTGGCTCCGAATCACCAAATAGCGGCACAAATGGAAGTTCCAATGCATATAATATATCTTCCCAGCCCCAGTATTATTCAACGGATGGCAATGCATCCGGCGCGGAGGTACAGGGAGGCGGAAATATCGGATTTGCAATTGCTTCTATGATCTGCGGTATTTTTTCAATTGTATGCTGCTGTTTTACTTTGTTTAGTGCAGTTCTTGCCGTGGCGGCGGTTGTTCTTGGTATTATTACATTGTGTTTTAAGTATGATGGAAAAGGCATGGCAATTGCAGGAATTGCAACAGGCGGGGTAGGGCTTGTTATTGTTATTTTTTCTATGATTTTAAGTGGAACAACAACTTATAATGAGATGATGTATGATCTTTTCGATGACTTATATTACTAAAATGGGCAGCACCCGTAAAATTCGGGTAGATGATTTTTTTTATCAGGCAGGAAAGGTGATATGGTTTCCATTTTGCATTGCCGGATTTTGGTTTGCTAATTATGGATATGGAAAGTACAGCAGTCTGACAGAATGCGCTGTCAAAAAAAGATGTGGTCTGCCATGCCCTGGCTGCGGAGGGACAAGGGCTTTTTACTACTTGTTTCAGGGAGAGTTTATAAAAAGCTTTTTGTACAATCCGGTGATAGCTTATGGAATTTTGGCGTATTTTCATTTCATGCTGCTGTTTTTTTACAGAAAGCATATTAGCAAAACTATTGTTAGCAAAGAAATTCATATTCCTTATTATATGTACGTTGCAATTGGCGTTTTATTGATTCAATGGTCTGTAAAGCTAATAATTATTTTATTTTTTTTATAATTATTTAATATTTGCTTGATTCAAGGCACTTTTTAATGTATATTATGATATAGTAATAATTTACTTTAAGGAGGAAAATTGCAATGGATGCAAAAACAACAAGCATTGTAGCATACCTTACCTGGATCGGACTTCTGATTGCAGTATTGGCAGGAGACAAGGAGGGAGCAAAGTTCCATGTGAATCAGGCATTGGTGATTTTACTGTTTTCCCTGTTATCAATTATCCCCTGTATTGGATGGGTATGGGGAATTTTCATGGTAGTTTGCTGGGTAATGGGACTTATCGCCGCAATCAATCAGGAAGAAAAAGAAGTGCCGCTTATTGGAAAAATCAGAATTTTAAAATAGTAAGCGAAAAACGTCCGAGAATATTTCCCGGACGTTTTATAAATTAGTTTTATTCTGGTTCAGAGGCGGTTTCGCCACCGCTTTCGGATGCTTCTTCAGAAGAGGGTTCCTCTTCTTCATAGGTGTAGATTTCTTCAGGGATATCTCCGTGTAAGATAGAAACGATATATTGAAATCTTACATTAGCACGTTCATAATTTTGACGGGCGGCATCTTCTAAATTTGCATTATATTCTCCTTCATAAGCCTGATGATAATATGAAACTGCTTCCGACATATATTCGCTGGCTTCATCTGCAAGTTCATCTACACCGGGAAAGCCGGAAGGAACGTTTAAAGAAGCCATTTGCTCAAAGGAAGTATTCATGGAATCCAATAAACTTAAAAGATCAGAAACAGCAGTTTCTGAATTTGGATCAAGTGCATTGATGGAAGAGTCAATTACTCTTATATTTTCAAAAAATTGGTTCATATTTGCTTTGTAATTTTCAAGTTCAGCATCTTTGCCACAACCGGTTAAGAAAAATGCTGCCCAAAAAGTCAACAATAGTAAAATTTTATGCTTTGCATTCAAGGTAATTCCCCCAATCATATAATCATGTTACACTAAAAATAAAGTATCATAGTTGACAAATGAAGTCAACAATTGTAGTTTTGCAAAAATTATGATAACATTGAAAAAGTAGCATGAATTGCTGCCTGGAGGTGGACTTGAAAATCGAGGAATTTAAGAAATTTACTGAAAATAAATTAGTTTATTTAGATGGTGCCACAGGTTCTAATCTGATAAAACGCGGAATGGGGGCTGGTGTATGCCCTGAGAAATGGATTTTGGAACACCCTGATATTTTTATTGGACTTCAAAGAGAGTTCGTGGAAGCGGGGAGCAATATTATTTATGCGCCTACTTTTACAGCAAACCGTATTAAACTACAGGAATATGGTCTTGAAAATCAAATAGAAGAGATCAATTACAAGCTGGTGGCGCTTTCCAGACAAGCGGCAGGAAAACAAGCCCTTGTAGCAGGTGACCTTACAATGACGGGGCGTCAGCTTGTTCCAATGGGAGATATGGACTTTGAGGATTTGATCAATATTTATAAAGAACAAATTCAATTTATTGCTGCGGCAGGAGCTGATCTTTTGATTGTGGAAACTATGATGAGCCTTCAGGAGACCAGAGCCGCGCTTATTGCAGCTAAGGAGGTTTGTGAGCTTCCGGTTATGGCGACGCTTACCTTTGAGGCAGATGGCAGGACTCTTTATGGTACTGATGGGGTGACTGCAGCAGTGACGCTTGAAAGCTTAGGTGCCTGCGCCATAGGTGCAAATTGTTCTACAGGCCCTGATAAAATGGTTGAACTGATTCAAAGCATTTCTGAGGCAGCCAGTGTGCCTGTAATAGCAAAACCAAATGCCGGAATGCCAAGTCTTAACAGCAAAGGCGAGACTGTGTATAGTATGGAGGCGGAAAAGTTTGCTGAGGAAATGATAAAACTAGTTCATGCAGGAGCAGGTATTTTAGGTGGATGCTGCGGAACTACGCCTCAATATATAGAAAAGATGGTAAGCGCAACAAAGGGAATGAAGCCCGTAAGAAATAAAAAATCCGGCATGCGTTATCTTTCCAGCGAAAGAAAAACTTTGGAATTTGGGCTGGATTCACCATTTATTATTGTAGGTGAAAGAATTAATCCCACCGGAAAGAAGAAATTACAGGCACAGCTTCGGGAGGGAAGCCTGGATATGGTGCTTTCCTTTGCGGAAGAGCAGGAAGCTTGCGGTGCTGCTTTGCTGGACATTAATATGGGGATGAGCGGCATTGATGAAAAGGAAATGATGCTGAAAGCGCTGGATGAAGTGACTATGGCATCCAATCTGTCTTTATCCATTGATTCCAGTCATGTAGATGTAATTGAAGCTGCTCTTCGCAGGTATCCGGGAAGAGCCCTTATCAATTCTATATCAGGGGAAAAAGAAAAACTGCAAAAGCTTCTTCCTATTGCAAAGAAATATGGAGCTATGTTTATTTTGCTTCCACTTTCCGACAAGGGACTGCCGGAAAATCTGGAAGAAAAGATACAAATTATTGATGAAATCAGTGACATGGCGCTTGACAATGGCATGACCAGAGAGGATATTGTAGTAGATGGGCTGGCTGCTACAGTAGGCGCAAATCCAAATGCGGCAAAAGAGGTACTTGAAACACTTCGCTATTGCAGGAAAAAGGGATTTGCAACTATCTGCGGTTTATCAAACATTTCTTTTGGCCTGCCAGAGCGGGGTTTTGTAAACGCTGCTTTTCTTACAATGGCAATTCAAGAGGGACTTACAATGGCAATTGCAAATCCTTCCCAGGATTTATTGGTAAATACGGCATTTGCTGCGGATCTTTTGATGAATAAAAAAGAAGCAGATATACGCTATATTGACCGGATTGCAATTTATAAAGAGAAAATGCCTGTTTTGACAGGTGTTTCACATCCCTCTGCTTCAGCTTATGTTGCCGACAAAGGAAATACTGGAGAGCCGCAGGCTTTGGATACTGCTTCTAATAAAATTGAAGAATCAGATAACCAGATTTATCAGGATGTGATGAAAGGAAACCGAAAGCAGATCAAAGAACATACTAAAGCTATGCTGGAAGAGCTTAAGATGCCAGACGGTTCGACAGAAGAATCAGGTCAGGCTGCAGGTCACATTTTAAATGATATGCTGCTTCCGGCAATCGGTGAGGTAGGAGAGCTGTTTGATAAGGGAAAATATTTTCTTCCCCAGTTGATTGCCAGTGCAGAAGCAATGAAACTATCAATTGAATATTTGGAACCCTTCCTTACTACAGGAACAAATAAAGAGAAAATGCCTGTGATCGTAATTGCTACAGTGGCAGGCGATATTCATGATATTGGGAAAAATCTGGTTGCTTTAATGTTAAAAAATTATGGATTTCAGGTGATCGACCTTGGAAAGGATGTTCCCAAAGAAGTTATTATTGAACAGGCAGTGAAGCATAATGCGCAGATCATTGCGTTGTCAGCACTTATGACTACTACAATGCAGGAGATGAAGCGGGTAGTGGATTATGCAAGGGAAAAACAAATCAAGTCGAAAATCATGATAGGCGGAGCTGTTATTACTTCAGAATATGCCGCTGAAATCGGGGCCGATGGATATTCAAGGGATGCGGCGGAGGCAGTAAAGGTAGCGAAAAGACTGCTTCAAATAGAAGAATAGATACAGAAGAAATAAAAGGAGCATAGAAAAATGGATGAATTGATCAAATATTCTAAGAAGCAATTGTTTTATGCCAGAGTAAGAACGCTGGCATCTATTGTAACAGCGGGAGCGCTTGTAATATGTTTGTTCATTTTGGTACCTGTAGTTCTAAATAGTGCTGCCAAAGCAAACGATATTATGGAACAGGCATCTGAAACAATAATTCTCGCTGATACAGCGCTTGAAAGTATTACGGAAATGAGCAATTCCATAACAGAAATGGGTGATAATATGGATACATTTATTATGGAAAATGCAGAATCTATAGAAGTCGTAATGAAAAAGATAGAAGCAGTGGATTTTGAAGGATTAAACAGTGCAATTAAGGATTTGGGAACTGTGATTGAACCGCTGGCTAAGTTTTTTAATAAATTTTAATTGTATATAAAAGACAGGACAATAGAATCAAGAAGGAGTTTAAGTATAAAATGATAGGAGCAGATGCAATAGTAAAATGTTTGGAAGAGGAAGGCGTAGAATATGTTTTTGGATATCCCGGGGTGGCAATCTGTCCCTTTTACAACAGCATATTAAATTCAACGATCCAAACGATCTTGATAAGAACTGAGCAGAATGCAGCACATGCAGCAAGCGGTCTGGCAAGAGTATCTGGTAAGGTAGGGGTATGTGCCGTTACTTCAGGACCGGGAGCAACAAATGTGATCACGGGGATTGCAACTGCCTTTGCAGACAGTATACCCCTTGTATGTATCACTGGCCAGGTAAATTCCGAATTGCTGGGGAGTGATGTGTTTCAGGAAGCAGATATTACAGGTGCGGTAGAATCATTTGTAAAGTATAGTTATTTAGTGAAGAATGTAAATGATATTCCGCGTATTTTTAAAGAGGCATTTCACATTGCAAACACCGGAAGAAGAGGCCCTGTTTTAATTGATATTCCTATTGACATACAAAATGCAGAGATCAGGAAATTTACATACCCGGAATCAGTTTCCATGCGCACCTATAAGCCTACAGTCAAAGGAAATATTGTACAGATCAAAAAAGTGGCGGCAGAGCTTGAAAAATCAAAGCGTCCCATTATATGCGCAGGGGGAGGCGTTCTTTTATCTAACGGGGAAAAGGAACTGCTTGCTTTTGCCCAGAAATACAGTATACCTGTGGTTTCCACCATGATGGGAATTGGGGTTATGCCTACAAGACATCCTTTATATTTTGGTATGGTGGGAAATAATGGAAAGCCTTATGCAAATCGGGCTATGAATGAATCCGATCTGCTTATTATGGTGGGAGCAAGAGTTGCGGACCGGGCAGTCAGTCAGCCTGATCTAATCACCAATAATAAAGTATTGATTCATATTGATGTTGATCCGGCGGAAATCGGTAAGAATGTTGGCCCTACAATCCCTTTAGTAGGTGATGCAAAACATATTTTTGAAGATTTGCTTTTGCAGGAATTTACCTGTGAGCATGAAGAATGGATCGACACATTAAACAAATATAAGATGGATATGGTGCCTAAAAGAAATCCCAACCCTGATTATGTAGATCCGGCAGGATTTATTACACTTCTTTCTGAAAAAATGGAAGAGGATGGCATTTATGTTGCGGATGTAGGACAAAACCAAATCTGGTCCTGTGGGTACCATATTGTCAAAAGAGGAAAGTTCCTTACTTCTGGCGGGATGGGAACTATGGGGTATTCCATTCCGGCGGCTATGGGAGCCAAGCTGGCTGATAAACGCAGGCAGGTGATTGCTGTCTGTGGAGATGGTTCTTTTCAGATGTCTATGATGGAGCTTGCAACCATGCGCCAGCATGATATTCCGGTTAAAATTATTGTTCTAAAAAATAATTACCTTGGAATGGTTAGAGAGTATCAGCATTATACTTATAAGGACAATTATTCAGTAGTAGATTTGTCTGGAAGCCCTGATCTGGAAAAGCTTTCATCGGCATATGACATGAAATTTTTACGCCTTATGAATATGGAAAAAGTGGACGAAATTCTGGATGAATTTTTAAATAAGGATGAATCGGTACTTTTAGAATGTGTGATTGATCCTATGGATCTGGTAAAGTAAGGAGAAGGCATATGAAAAGAATATATTCGGTATTAGTGGAAAACCGTTCCGGTGTACTCTGCAAGGTGGCGGGGCTTTTTTCCAGACGCTGCTTTAATATTGATTCTCTTGCAGTTGGGGAGACGGATGATTCGGCAGTATCCTGCATGACCATTGTCAGCAGTGGAGATAAGCGTACCATAGAGCAGATTGAAAAACAGCTTAACAAGAAGCTGGATGTGATTAAGGTGAAAACTTTTGATGAAATAAGCAGTATCAGCAGGGAACTGCTTTTGATGAAAGTGAAATATAATAAGAGCAACCGCAGAGACATTATGGAGATTTGTGAGATCATGAATGCCCAGATTGTAGACATGTCTAAAAATATGATGCTGATTCAAATGTGTGATATTCCTGAGAGGATACAGATCCTTATCAGCATGTTTAAATCTGTCAGTATTGTGGAAGTGGCACGTACCGGGACACTGGCGCTCCAAAAATGTAATGAGACAGAAGGTTGACTTTTCCGCGGTAAATTGTTAAAATAAATTTCAACGTTATGGGAGGTAAAACCTCCTTAAATGACAAGGGAGGTTAAAACCTCCAAAAAAACAGGAGGTTTATAATTTGCGCAAAAAAGTATTTCAGCTTATAGTGGATAATACCTCCGGCGTATTAAGCCGGATTTCAGGTCTTTTTTCAAGAAGAGGCTATAATATTGAAAGTATTACAGCAGGGGTTACCGCAGATACGCGGTTTACGAGAATCACCATTGTAGCATCTGGTGATGATGAGATTTTAGATCAAATTGAAAAGCAGGTAGCCAAACTGGTGGATGTAAAGGATGTAAAAGCACTAGAACCGGAAAACAGCGTTTACCGCGAACTTGCGCTGATCAAGGTAAAAACCAGTAAGGAATTAAGACAGGGAGTTATCTCCATTGCCGATATTTTCAGGGCTAATATTATTGATGTAGCCCAGGACAGTCTTATTGTAGAGCTTACCGGAACACAGGATAAAATAAATGCTTTTATCAGTCTTTTAGGCGACTATGAAATTTTAGAGCTTGCTAGAACCGGTATTGCCGGTTTAGGAAGAGGAACAGAAAACGTTACTTATCTGTAAAAACAGTGGGTATACATAATGGAGGCAGAACCTCCTGAGGAAGAACCTCATATGGAAAGGAGTCAAAAATGGCAAATATTTATTATCAGGAAGATTGCAACCTGTCCTTACTGGAAGGAAAAACAATTGCAGTGATCGGCTATGGCAGTCAGGGACATGCACATGCATTAAATGCAAAGGAATCAGGATGTCATGTTATTATTGGTCTTTATGAAGGCTCAAAGTCCTGGGCAAAGGCCGAGGCACAGGGATTTGAAGTATATACAGCGGCTGAAGCGGCTAAAAAGGCAGATATTATTATGATTCTTATTAATGATGAACTGCAGGCTGCTATGTATAAAAAAGACATTGAGCCTAACCTTGAAGAGGGCAATATGCTTATGTTTGCACATGGCTTTAATATTCACTTTAATCAGATCGTGCCTCCTAAGAATGTAGATGTTACTATGATTGCGCCCAAAGGGCCGGGCCATACAGTAAGAAGCGAATATCAGGCTGGCAAGGGGGTTCCCTGCCTTGTAGCTGTTCATCAGGATGCGACAGGAAAAGCACTTGACAAAGCTTTGGCATATGCACTTGCAATCGGTGGAGCAAGGGCAGGTGTACTTGAAACCACCTTCAGAACAGAAGCAGAAACAGATCTTTTTGGAGAACAGGCGGTTCTTTGTGGTGGTGTATGTGCATTAATGCAGGCAGGCTTTGAAACACTTACGGAAGCTGGATATGATCCCAGAAATGCATATTTTGAATGTATTCATGAGATGAAGCTGATTGTTGATTTGATCTACCAGTCAGGCTTTGAAGGAATGAGATATTCCATCTCCAATACAGCAGAATATGGTGATTATGTGACAGGGCCTAAGATTATTACAGAAGAAACCAAAAAGACCATGAAAAAAATTTTAAAGGATATTCAGGATGGTTCTTTTGCAAAGGAATTCCTGCTTGATATGTCTCCGGCAGGCGGACAGGCACACTTTAAGGCTATGAGAAAACTGGCTGCAGAGCATCCGGCAGAACAGGTTGGCAAGGAAATCCGTAAACTGTATAGCTGGAATAATGAAAGTGACAAGCTGATCAACAACTAAGCTGATTGAAAGACTTATCAATCAGAAAAGATAACGAATGACACGCTTCGCGAGCCATTCTTATGTATAAAAAGTCGGGGCAATTATGTCCCCGGCTTTTTGTACAGTGGGATAAAAAGATATACCATGTTTAAGAAAGGATAAACTGTGAAAATTCTTGTGATTTTAACCGGAGGCACAATTGGCAGCCTTATTTCGGAAAATGTGATTAATGTGAAAGAAGGGGCATCTGTCAAATTAATAGAAATGTATCAGGAAAAGAATGGAAATGATGTTGAATTTGAAGTGATACAACCTCTCAATATTTTAAGTGAAAACCTGGAACCTTCTTATTGGGAGGTTTTATGTAACTGCCTTGATCAGGTAGAATTTAGTCAATATCAGGGAATTATCATTACGCATGGTTCTGATACCCTTTCTTATACAGCAGCTATGATGGGGTTATGTTACAGCCACACAAACATTCCCATTGTGTTAATTGCCAGCAATTATGCCCTGCAGGATGAAAGAAGCAATGGGTTTGCCAATTTTTATCATGCAGTATGTTTTATGAAAGAAAAGAGGGCAGGTGTTTTTGTTGTTTATCAAAACGATAAACAGGAAAACATTGTTTATTTGGCAACAAGATTAAAAGAAGCAGATACTTATTCAGATCAATTTTCCAGTTTTGGAAGAGTGGATTTTGGCAAAGTAACAGAAAACGGATTTTTGGAAATGATTCATAGGCAAAATCCTACATTGCAGGAAATGCAGACACCGGCAGCAAAATGGAGAAAAGAAAAATTTCGCTATACAAAAAAAATATTGTTGATTCATTCCTATCCCGGGCTTGATTATAATTGTATTTCTCTGGATTCCGAAGTTGGCGCAGTGCTGTTTGCCACCTATCATTCCGCAACTGTATGTGGAGGATGCAAACAATGTCCGGTGGAAAAGTTCCTGAAAAAGTGTAGGGACAAAAGGATTGAAGTTTATGCATGTTCTTTTAAACCAGCAAAAGATTTCTATGCTACCAGCACAGAGCTTTTACGCCAAGGTGTGATACCGCTTGTCAATATTTCTACGGAAGCAGCTTATGCAAAACTGATTCTTGCGTACAATCAGCCAATAAAAGATAGAGAAGCATTTATGAAAGAAAACATTTTTTATGAAATACTTCCTGTTTTAAAATAGCAGGATAGATAGAAACAAAAATTTATTTCTCAAATTATGAATTCTGTGTTAAAATCAAACTTGGTGAATGAATATGAAATGAAATATGGGGAGGTAATGAGCATGGGAATGACGATGACTCAGAAAATACTTGCGGCACATGCCGGACTTGATAAAGTGGAAGCAGGGCAGCTTATAGAGGCCGATTTAGATCTTGTTTTGGGAAACGATATTACAAGTCCTGTGGCAATTAAAGAAATGGATAAAATGAAGGTAAAAGGTGTTTTTGATAAAGATAAGATCGCGCTTGTTCCGGATCATTTTGTTCCCAATAAAGATATAAAATCGGCAGAGCATTGCAAATGTGTGAGGGAATTTGCATACAGAAATGAAATTACCAATTATTTTGAAGTGGGCGAGATGGGAATTGAACATGCGCTTTTGCCTGAAAAAGGGCTTACGGTGGCAGGTGATGTGATCATTGGCGCAGATTCCCATACATGTACTTATGGGGCCTTGGGAGCTTTTTCAACAGGCGTGGGAAGTACGGATATGGCTGCCGGAATGGCTACCGGAAAGGCATGGTTTAAAGTGCCTGGGGCGATTAAGTTTCACTTGGTTGGAAAGCCTGCAAAATGGGTGAGCGGTAAAGATGTTATTTTACATATCATTGGAATGATCGGTGTTGACGGGGCCCTTTATAAATCTATGGAATTTACAGGTGAGGGCGTTAAAAATCTGACAATGGACGACCGTTTTACGATTGCTAACATGGCGATTGAGGCTGGTGGAAAAAATGGGATTTTTCCTGTAGATGACCTTGCAATTTCCTATATGAAGGAACATTCCAAAAAATCTTATACGATTTATGAGGCAGATGAGGACGCAGTTTATGATGAGGAGTATACCATTGACTTAAGTACACTTCGTCCAACCATTGCTTTTCCCCATCTTCCTGAGAATACAAAAACGATAGATCAAATTACAGAAGAAATTAAGATAGACCAGGTAGTGATCGGTTCCTGTACTAATGGACGGATTGAAGATATGAGGATTGCTGCTGAGGTTTTAAAGGGCAGGCATGTTGCTAAGGGAATGCGCTGTATCATTATTCCTGCAACACAGGCTGTTTATCTTCAGGCTATGGAGGAAGGACTTTTAAAAATTTTTGTGGAGGCTGGCGCTGTTGTAAGCACCCCTACCTGCGGACCATGTCTCGGTGGATATATGGGCATCCTTGCAGAAGGGGAAAAATGTGTTTCTACAACAAACCGTAATTTTGTAGGGCGTATGGGACATGTAAATTCTGCAATTTTTCTTGCAAGCCCTGCCATAGCGGCTGCAAGTGCTGTCACTGGCAAGATTTCCAGCCCTTGTGAGTTTATGTAAATTTAAGAAGAAGTCTGAATATAGAAAGGAAAAAATATGAAAGCAGCAAAAGGAAATGTATTTAAATACGGAGATAATGTTGACACTGATGTGATCATTCCTGCCAGATATTTGAATTCATCAGATCCTGCAGAGCTTGCAGCTCATTGCATGGAAGATATTGACAAGGATTTCATTAAAAATGTGAAACAGGGTGATATGATTGTGGCAGATAAAAATTTTGGCTGCGGCTCCTCCAGAGAGCATGCACCTATTGCAATCAAAGCGGCCGGAGTCAGTTGTGTGATTGCCGAAACCTTCGCAAGAATTTTTTACCGGAATGCAATTAATATCGGCCTTCCTATCATTGAATGTCCTGAAGCTTCTAAAGGGATTGAGAATGGGGATGAGGTTTCTGTAGATTTTGACACTGGTATAATTAAAAATCTGACAAAAGGAACAGAGTTTAAAGGACAGGCATTTCCTGAATTTATGCAGAAGATCATTGCAGCAGAAGGCCTGATAAACTACATTAACCAAAAGTAACAGTTTCGTTCACAGGATAGACACATTTGCCTGATATGATGTGCTTTGTGAAAGTGTGAAACATAAAAATGAATGATTTAATTTGAGGAGGAATTTTCCAAATGTCTAAGAAAGATACGCCTGAAGTAAATACACCCCAGAAGGTTCAGACGAAATATGACCGCAAAATGGAGGCAAGAAAACAGCAGAAACTAAAAGAACAGAGGGAAGAAAAAATAACGAAAGCTGTCACTGGGGTTATTGGGATCGGGCTTGTAGCAGTTATTATAATTTCAGTGGCTGTTTCTATTATCAGTAAAAACAATGCAGTAAATGGAACCTATGTTAAAATCGGAGAGCATGAATTGTCTCAGGTGGAATATGATTACTATTACCAGACTACCGTCAATAATTATCTGACCAGCTATGCGTCCATTTTACCTTATTTTGGAGTGGATACATCGGTAGACTTTGACAAGCAGGAATATATGGGAAGCGGTATGACTTGGAAAGATATGTTTGATGAGATGACCGTAGAGCAGATCAAGCAGAATAAAGCTATGGTTGATGATGCAAAAAAAACAGGTTTTACCTATGATGCAACAGAAGATTATGCAGATTTTGTTAGTAATATAGAACAGGGGGCAGAGTCGTCCGGATTAAGTGTAAAACAGTACTATAAAGATAATTTTGGCGATTATGCTACTGAAAAGAATATTGAAACCTTTATCAAGGAAAGCTTGTTGGCAGGCGCCTATTATAATGAATTGATAACCCAAAATGCTCCTGCTGAAGATGAGATTAAAGCTTATTATGAAGAAAATAAGCAAAGCTATGACA
The DNA here is from genome assembly GCA_002490775.1 of Lachnospiraceae bacterium UBA7199. Lineage (GTDB taxonomy): Bacteria > Bacillota > Clostridia > Lachnospirales > Lachnospiraceae > Suilimivivens. The sequence goes on from DKUR01000063.1 coordinate 117,439, forward strand.
GGGTTAATTATAGAAGCTTTGCTTTTCAGGCAGAAGTAGAAGAAGGCGCCGCAGAAGATGCAGTTAGTGCAGCAATGGATGAGGCCGAGAAAAAGGCGGATGCAATGCTGAAAGAACGTGAGAATGGTGCAGATTTTGAACAACTTTGTATTGAAAATGCTTCTGAGGATGTCAAGGCTGATTATGAAGATACGCAGACAGAGCATTGCCTGAGTGAAGGCAGAAATTATTCTGGAATTACTTCCAGTGCTGTAGCAGCATGGCTTTTTGAAGAGGGGCGTTCGCAGGGTGATCTCACAGTGATCAGAGACGATAATGCCCAGGTATGTTATGTGGTTGAGTTTGCAGAAAGATATTTTGACGAAGCTGATAATACAGCAATCTCAAATACAATTGCTAGTCAAAAGGCTGCAGATTATATCAATGGCCTTGTGGAAAATTATCAGGTAGTTGATGTGAAGGGTGAACTTAAGTATCTGACAATTCCAGAGCAGGATGCAGAAACAGAGCCAATGAATGGCGTAGAATAAAGACGGATTTGTATGTGGTTAACATAATTTACTTATGTTAACCATTAGGAAAAGGCAGGGACTTAACCATATAAATTTAAGCCCCTGTTTTTTCTATCCTTCAAAAACAGTTGAAAAGGAACCTGCGGTAGAAAGAGGTTCTCCTCCTTTAAGGAGATGATGCACATCGCCGATTGCCTGGGCTCTAAAATAAGCTTCTTTTCCCCAGCGTTCTTCACTGGTCAGAACAGTGATGGAAGTAGTTGGTAAAAAGATACCATGTACGAGTAATTGAAAGGGTATATTAAGTAAATGGGAAAGAATCACGCAGGTAATGCCAAGATGACAGAAAAATACAAGACATGGCGTTCCTGTATCCGGTACATTTCCAAAGGGATTAAAATCAGAAGGGGAAACAGTACTTGTAATAAAGCGTTCTTCAGCGTCAGGCATCTGATAATAGTGATTTTTTCGCAGATAGCCATAGGATGCCAGCAGTTCATCCATATTTTGGCATACCGACTGATAGGAGGAAGCAATCATAGGATTTTGACTAGGAATTCGGGCATTTACCCACTGATTGATATCCAGCATCAGCGGATCATCACTCCAGCAGGAAGGAACAAAATCCCAAGGAACACCATGCCTGCCGGTTATAGGATCATTTACAGGGTAGAAAAATTCTTTAATCCAGTCCAATGTTATGGCTGTTCGGTTCATTTTCTTTAAAGTGCATGATGCGGTATCTTTGGCACGTCCTAAAGGAGAACAGTAAAATTCTGTTACATTCCATTTACTGATTCTTTCAGCCAAAAGTTCCGCTTCCCGCCAGCCTTTTTCAGTTAATGTATCATTTACATAATCAGGTTCACCGTGACGAATAAATATTAGTCTCATGATAAACTCCTTTCAAAATCATCTAAATGTTTCAGCCAAATCGTAACATAATGAATCTGGAAAGTCCAGATATTCCTTGATAAAAGTGCTTGAAACGTATGTTCGGCTATGTTAGAATGATTTTATGAACAAGTTAAAAAAAGATATGATTGTTATAATAATTATTTTAATGGCGGCCTTTTTGCTATGGCTGGTTCCTTCCTTTTTTAGGAAAAAAGGACCTGCTCTCGTGAAAGTAATACAGGATGGGCAGGAAATAGGGGCTTATTCTCTTTTGGAAGATCAGACAGTTTTTATTCCCTGGGAAAATGAAAATTATAACCTTTTGTTTATCAGCGGCGGGGAGGCGTCTATTTCTGATGCAGATTGTCCTGATGGTCTATGTGTAAAAGCACGCAGTATTTCAAAGAGTGGTGAGAGTATTATCTGCCTGCCTCATAAGCTGGTAGTACAAATAGAATCCAAAGAGGAAGGTGCACTGGATGCAGTCACTTACTGAGAAGCAAAAACAAAAATCATCAGATGAAAGAGAACGGGCCCATATAAGCAAAACTGCTTTTTTGGGGCTTTTACTTGCCTTTGCATTGATTCTATCCTACATAGAGACACTTATTTCCTTTCAAAGTGGAATTCCGGGCATAAAGCTTGGACTGGCTAATCTTGCTGTAATTCTCAGCCTTTATTTATTTGACTGGAAAGAGGCGCTGCTTATTTCCACTTTAAAGGCACTATTAAGCAGCCTTTTATTTGGAAATTTGTTTATGATCCTATATTCGCTGGCAGGAGCATGGCTTAGCTGTATTATAATGATTTTGATGAAAAAAAGCGGCTGGTTCCATCTGCCTGTAATCAGCGCCTCTGGAGGAGTGATGCATAATGTAGGGCAGCTTATTGTTGCGGCGTTTGTAGTAAAAACATATGGAGTTTTATATTATGTGCCCATTCTTATTATTGCAGGGCTGGTGGTAGGGCTTATTATTGGAGCTGCCGCTTCATTTGTTTTACCCTATATTCAAAATATTGTGAAGAAAGGAGCTTCTTAGAATGATTGCATTTGTGAAAGGCAGAATCGATGAAATTACAGAAGAAAATGTTGTTGTAGATATAGGCGGAATCGGTTGTAATGTTAAAATTTCAAGTGAAACAGCGGCGCTTCTTCCCGGAATTAATGAAGAGGTTAAACTTTACACTTATACCTGCGTCAGAGAAGATTTGTTTCACTTGTATGGTTTTTTGACAAGGGATGACTTGGAAATATTTAAGAAGCTGATTACGGTAAATGGAATCGGACCTAAAGGAGGACTTGCAATTTTATCCGTGATGAGCGCGGACGATTTAAGATTTGCAATTATTGCAGGGGATGCAGCAGCAATTGCAAAAGCACCGGGGATCGGGAAAAAGACGGCTGAGAGGGTTATTTTAGATTTAAAAGATAAAGTTTCTATAGAAGATACATTTGTTTCCAGGGAAATAGCGGATCAAACTGAAAAATCTGTAGATAAACAGGCAAAAAATGAGGCAGTGGAGGCACTTACAGCGTTGGGATATTCTGCTTCTGACGCCATGCGTGCAGTAAATATGGTTTCATTTGAAGAGGGTATGAGTGTGGAGTCAATTTTGAAACTTGCACTTAAGAATATGTTTTAAATAGTATGGAGCACAATATCTATGGTTAAAAGAATGATAGAGACCAATTTGCAAGAAGAAGACGTCAAAATGGAAGGAACATTGCGTCCTCAAAAATTAGATGACTATATTGGTCAATCAAAGATAAAGGACAGCCTTAAAATATATATAGAAGCAGCCAGGCAAAGAAAGGATTCCTTGGATCATGTTCTTTTTTACGGGCCGCCCGGGCTTGGAAAAACCACCCTTGCAGGAATTATTGCAAATGAAATGGGGGTTAATATGAAGGTTACCAGCGGGCCGGCAATAGAAAAGCCCGGGGAAATGGCAGCGATTCTTAATAATCTGCAGGAGGGGGATATTTTGTTTGTGGATGAGATTCACCGGCTGAACCGCCAGGTGGAGGAAGTCCTTTATCCTGCAATGGAAGACTTTGTAATTGACATTATGATAGGAAAAGGACCTACAGCCCGCTCCATTCGTCTTGACCTTCCCCACTTTACGCTGGTAGGAGCAACCACCAGAGCCGGCCTTTTAACAGCACCCCTCCGGGATCGGTTTGGAATTATCCACAGACTTGAATTCTATACGGTGGAGGAACTGCAAACCATCATTATGCATTCAGCCCGAATTTTAAATGCGCCGGTTGAGGCAGCGGGGGCAATGGAAATGGCCAAAAGAAGCAGAGGAACGCCAAGACTGGCTAATAGAATATTAAAGCGGGTAAGGGATTATGCGCAGGTCAAGCATGATGGAATAATTACAGAGCAGGTCGCCATGACTGCGCTGGACCTGATGGATGTTGACAAAATGGGGCTTGATCATATTGATCGGAATATATTGCTCAATATGATTCAGAAGTTTAATGGCGGGCCGGTGGGACTGGATACTCTTGCAGCGGCAATTGGTGAGGATGCAGGGACAATAGAAGATGTGTATGAACCATATCTTTTAAAGAATGGATTTATTAACCGTACCCCTAGAGGAAGAGTGGCGACAGATCTGGCCTATCATCATTTGGGACTTGAAATTCCCGAATAATCTGATTATAATAGAACTTGTATAGTTGTCCAAAGAGAAACCATATATTTTGTATGTAAAGGGGTGGCCTGATGTCAGTTAAGACGGATACGGAAGTAATTATCGGCGGAAAAGTATTTACGCTGAGTGGATATGAAAGTGAAGAATATCTGCAGAAGGTAGCTTCTTATATTAACAACAAAATGACGGAATATGGAAAAGTTCAGTCGTTTAAAAGGCAGCCGCTTGACACACAAAATGTTCTTCTTCAACTTAATATTGCAGATGATTATTTTAAAGCCAAAAAGCAGATCGGGCTGCTGGAAGAAGAAATTCAAGGGAAAGAAAAGGAATTGTACAATTTAAAGCATGAACTGATTGCATCTCAGATCAAATTGGAAAATACAGAGAAAAATTTAAAGGCGCTTCAATCTGAATTGAATGAAAACGCAAAAAAAATTATCAGACTTGAAACCGAATTAAAAAACAATGGCTGACATGAAAAAGGTGGAATTGTTAGCTCCCGCAGGAAATTTTGATGCTTTAAAAGGGGCTGTAAATGCAGGTGCTGACGCTGTTTATTTGGGCGGAGCACTTTATGGTGCACGGGCATATGCAGATAATTTTACACAGGATGAGATTTGTACAGGAATACATCTGGCGCATGTATTTGGCAGAAAGATTTATCTTACAGTCAATACATTGATAAAAGAAAAAGAGCTGGATGGACTGTACAATTTTTTGTTGCCTTTTTATGAGTGTGGGCTGGATGGCGTTATTGTTCAGGATTTAGGTGCATTACGCTTTATAAGGAGGCATTTTCCCAAACTTTCTATTCATGCCAGCACACAGATGGCCCTGACAGGAAGCGAAGGTGCCTTGTTTATCAAAAAAGAAGGGGCATCAAGAATTGTACCTGCAAGGGAATTATCACTTACCGAAATAAAAAGTATAAAGCAAAATACAGGGCTGGAAATTGAAGCTTTTATTCATGGCGCTATGTGTTATTGCTATTCAGGACAGTGCCTGTTTAGTAGTATTCTTGGCGGACGCAGCGGTAATAGAGGCAGATGTGCGCAGCCTTGCCGGCTCCCCTATGAAATAAATACAATAGATATAAGCAGCAGTACATCGGTCTATCCCTTAAGTATGAGGGACATGTGTACCATTTCTATGCTTCCAGAGTTAATTGAGGCCGGAATTGATTCTTTTAAAATTGAGGGAAGAATGAAAAAGCCTGCTTATGCGGCAGGTGTGACAGCTATCTATCGGAAATATATAGATCTTTATTATGAGCAGAAAGAGGATTTCCAAATAGAGCAGGCGGATATGGAGCATTTAAAAAGCCTATATATCCGCAGCCAGATAGGAAGTGGCTATTATCAACGTCATAATGGAAGAGAAATGATCTCTTTTACCTCACCAGCCTATTCGGGATCTGACGAAAAGCTTTTAGAAGCAATACACCAGAAATATGTTGACAGTAAGCTTTGTCATGAAGTAATTGCAAAGATCTGCCTGAAGGAAGGGGAGCCTTCCCGGCTTAAGTTAAGCAAGGGAGAGGTACATGTCTCCTGTAGAGGAGATGCTGTGCAGAAGGCACTGAAACAGCCTTTATCAAAGGAAAAAATAAGGGATCAGATCAAAAAGAGCGGAAACAGTCTTGTTAAGATCACACAAGTGGAATTGGAAACAGATGATGACATTTTTCTGCCTGTCAGTACGCTTAATGAACTTAGAAGAAAGACGGTAGAAGCTTTTGAAAATGAGATGATCCGGCAAAATGGATTTCATAATCCCCCCACAGAAAACGATGCATTACTGTTTAAAAAGGAAATAGAGGATGGTGCAGCAACTATTCCAAAGGATTATGAAAAACAATTTGCACAGCAGCTTCATGCAGCAGTAAATACAAAGGCGCAGCTATGGGCAGCCTTAAATGAATCTGTAGAGCGCATTTACCTGGATTATAGCTTGCTATGTGAAGAGATATGTAAGGAATTAAAAAAATACAAGGATAAAAATAACTTTCGGACGAAACTATATTTAATTACACCCTATATTGTCAGAGAAAGAAATATCTCCTGCCTTGAGAGAATCAAAAGAGTTTTTGCGGATAGTCTGTTGTTTGAGGGGGTTTTAGTCAGAAATCTGGAAAGCTATCACTTTTTAACAAAGCAGGAATTTGTTGGAAAAATTATACTTGATGCAAATCTTTATTTGTGGAACCATGAGGCAGTTGCCTTCTGGGAAGAACGGGCGGAAGAATTTTATCTTCCAGTTGAATGTAATTTGCATGAATGGAAGGAATTATTACAGCATTGCCGCCAGAAGAACTTTCTTTCTTCTGCAATTGTATATGGAAGGCTGCCTATGATGATCACTGCAAACTGTTTGAATAAAACCAGCGGAAAATGCAGCAAAATCCCTCAGATCGTTACATTGAAAGACCGCTATGGAAAACAATTTCCAGTTTATACGGACTGCCTTAGCTGCTATAACATTATTTACAATAGTGTTCCTTTGTCTCTGCATAAGCTTTTTGAAAATAAAGACTGGCTGAATGGAAATTTCAGGCTGGATTTTACCATAGAGAATGAAACGGAAACCTCACAGATCATTAAATATTTTAAAGAACTATTTAAGTGCTTTAAAGCTCCTTTTTATAAAGAATATACGACGGGGCATTTAAAAAGAGGAGTTGAATAGATGGAGTTATATGTCAGCGAATTTTCTAAATATGTGATTGCATTGCTGCTGATTTTTTACACTTATGAATGTTTTGCCGTATTCCGGTTTGAGGAGGAGGCACAAAGAAAAGGAATTTATATCAGGCAGAATCTTTTTATGTTTTTGTTTCATTTTAGCTGCTTCCTTGTTATTTGTTTTGAAACAAGTGATATTACCTATCTGTTCTTTTATGCATTTCAACAGATCATCCTTTATGCGGCAATTGTTTTATATCATATGCTTTATCCGAAAACAAACCGCTTGATTATCAATAACATGTGTATGCTCCTTATTATTGGATTTGTTATTTTAACAAGATTTGGCATTGAAAAAGCAGTAAAGCAGTTTATTATCGTAACTGGATCTCTGGTTATTGCACTGATCATTCCATTTTTTGTTCATAAATTTAAATTTTTAAAAAATTTGAAATGGATTTATGCGGCAGTAGGAATTGCTGCTTTATCAGTGGTAATGATTTTAGGACAGACCACATATGGAAGTAAACTTTCTTATTCCATAGCAGGACTTACTTTTCAGCCCTCTGAATTTGTAAAGATTTTGTTTGTGTTTTTTGTGGCAAGTGCTTTATATGAGGCATCAGGGTTTTTTGAAGTGTTTACTACTGCGGTGGTAGCAGCGGCGCATGTGATTATTTTGGTTATTTCAAAGGATTTAGGAAGCGCGCTTATTTTCTTTGTAGTTTATGTGTTGATGGTGTTTGTGGCAACCAGAAATTTTCTTTATGTGATTGCAGGGCTTTTTGGCGGTTCTGGTGCTGCTTACATTGCATATCGGGTATTTACCCATGTGCAGGTGCGGGTGCAGGCATGGAAGGATCCCTGGAGTGTAATTGATTCTGCCGGCTATCAGATTACGCAATCCCTCTTTGCAATTTCAAGCGGAGGCTGGTTTGGGCTTGGACTATACAAGGGAAGACCTGATGATATCCCTTTTGTGGAAGCTGACTTTATTTTTTCTGCAATTGCTGAAGAGCTTGGTATTTTAGTTGCAGTGTGTCTTATTTTGATCTGCGTCAGTTGTTTTGTTATGTTCATGAATATTTCAGCAGGGATTTCAGACAAATTTTATCAGCTTACAGCCTTTGGCCTTGGTGTTACTTATATTTTTCAGGTTTTTTTGACAATTGGCGGCGGCTCAAAATTTATTCCGCTTACAGGAGTAACACTGCCGCTGGTCAGTTACGGAGGCAGCTCTGTTCTTACCACTTTGATTATGTTTGCAGTTATTGAAGGTCTGCATATTGTGAAGCAGGAGGAAGAAGAACTGCGAAAAAGAGGCGAAAGAAAAGTTAGAAGAAAAAGGAAACCAGTCATAGACGAGATGGAAGATTTGTCAGGAGATGAAATTGAAAAAGAGGAATGAAAATAAGAAGAATAAAAAGAAAAATCGTGAGATAAGAATCATTACCTGGGGATTTGTAGTGTTATTTTTATGTATGGCAGGCTATATAACTTATTATTCTGTGACAAATCATCAGGAGCTTATTAACAACAGCTATAATGGCAGACAGCAGGCACTGCTTGCACAAAATGTCCGCGGCAGGATTTATTCCGGGGACGGAATTATTCTTGCTCAGACAATCACAGATGAAGAGGGAAAAGAAACAAGAGAGTATCCTTATCAGAATTTATTTGCACATGTGGTTGGATATGCAGTTAACGGGAGAATGGGAATTGAATCTCAGGCAAATTACTATTTGATCAATTCAAATGCACCACTTTCCGAGAAAGCTGCACTGGATATAAGCGGAGCAAAATACCCGGGAGATGACGTTTATACTACGCTAAACGTTGAACTACAGCAGGTGGCATCAACAGCTTTGGGAATTTATCAGGGGGCAATTATTGTATCGGAGCCGGAGAGCGGAAAAATTCTGGCTATGGTTTCAAAGCCTGATTTTAATCCTGAAGAAATTTTAGATATATGGGATGAACTGATAGCGGATAAGGAAAGCAGCATATTGCTGAACCGCGTTACGCAGGGATTATATCCGCCTGGTTCAACCTTCAAGATTGTGACTGCATTAGAATATATAAAAGAAAATAAAGACACTTATCAAAATTACAGTTACAATTGTACAGGCGCTATTACAAGAGGAGAGGAACGGATTCAGTGTTATCATGGAAGCGTTCATGGAACAGTAAACTTTAATAGATCCTTTGCCAAATCCTGTAATTCGTCCTTTGCCAATATTGGACTTTCCCTTGACAGACAATTGTTTCAGGATACTTTGGAGGAACTGCTGTTTAATCAAAGCCTTGATCTGCCTTTTACTACAGGGACGAGCAGAGTAGAGGTTTCAGAGCAAACCAGTGAAGGAGATATGATGCAGATTTCCATTGGACAGGGAACTACAGGCATTACTCCCCTCTGGTTGAATATGCTTACCTGTGCCATTGCCAATGATGGAACGGCAATGAAACCTTATGTGGTAGATTATGTGCAAAATAGTGCGGGAACAAGGATAAAAACTTTTTCTCCTGCTGTTTATGGAAAGTTGATGGAGGAGCAGGAGGCAGAAATTTTAAGTGGCTTGATGCGTGATGTGGTGGAAGAAGGGACTGCCTCAAGATTAAGCGGGCTTTCCTATACTGCAGCAGGAAAAACCGGCTCAGCAGAGTATGGAACAGTAAAAGGAGATAGTCACGCTTGGTTTACCGGTTTTGCACCGGCAGAAAACCCCCAGATTTGTGTAACGATTATTATTGAAGGCGCGGGAGCCGGTGGTGATTACGCGGTTCCCATCGCTAAAAGAATTTTTGATGCATATTTTGAAGGTTAATATATACTTGCAATGGAAATATCTTTTCTGTGTGCTAAGTGGATGAGCGTACCGCTGGTGGTACGCACCACAGGACGCCCTAGTTTATTTTGATTGATCAATATGACTTCGGCAATCTGATCATCGCTTAAGCGGACATTTAATCCCACCATATGATTGGCAATGCGGGACAAAATAGGGCGCAGAATTTCTATGTCGTATTTAAAAGCATCCTTTTCAAATATTTCAATTACTTCAAAAGGTGTTTTAGACTGTCTGTAGGTTCTTGCAGAGGTCATGGCCTCATAAACATCAATAATCGAGATGTATCTTGCATAAATATCTATCTGGGTATCATGAAGTTTAGAAGGGTACCCGGAACCGTCATAACGTTCATGATGCATCAAAGTTGCTTTTAAAATATGGGAATCCACATTGAGTTCCTGAAGCAGTTGGAATCCTGTGATGGTATGGGTTTTGATTTTTTCAAATTCCACATCGGTCAGTTTATCTGTTTTCCAGATCAGCTCATTAGGCAGCTTTAATTTGCCAATGTCATAGAAAAATGCACACTGGATCAAAAGAGTAGTTTCTTCTGGTGATAAAGACATCCAGAAGGCAAATAAACCTGCAATTAGTGCAGAATTCAGACAATGGGCATAAGTCAGGTCATCTTCCGTGGGAAGCATGTTATACAAATAATCTAAAAGAAGCTCATGGCGTTCTAAACTGCTGTAGATAATCTGATAAACCTGCATCAGTTTATCCATATCAAGAGGAGATTTTTCAAATACCAACTGATGCATCATTTTTTTGTAATCGGGCAGTGCATTTAAATAAGCATTTTGGAAAGAAGCAAACCCTTTGCTGAAACGAATTTTTTCAAAATGGGTTACGGCATAATCAATGTTCTCCTTTACGGATACACACATAATGGAATGACGGGCTAATTTATTGATCACATTAGCATCAACTTTGGTGCCGGCAGGAATGATTAGTTCATCTTTATAGTTGTATATGTCGGCTCCGATTTCCATTCCGGGTTCTAAAGCCATTCTGGCGATATCTTTCATAGTCTTCTCCGTTAAATACATGTTGTAATAGTTAGTATGATACATATATTTGTGCAATAACTTTACAGCTTTAAGTATAAGTATTTTACCAGATTTGTCAATATTTTGCTTTGGAATTTCAATGAAATATGATATGATGAAACTATCGGTGTAGGGAAAGGAACGTATAATGAAATTTTATAAATATTTATATATTGGCGATACTGTTACTGATCCTGCAAAAGTAAAATGGAAGTTAAAGCATCATGCCGGAACACAAGTATATGTAGTGACTATAGCAACAGGAGCCGATCAGTTGGAAATATTTCATGCTGCATACCTGAAGCAGCGGTATTACAGGTATCATCCGCCTATTATTGTGGGAATAGCGTCCAATTATGATGAGGCAGTTGCTATAATCGTTAAAATAACTCAGGAATGTGTGGACGCGACAGGAACCTGTAATTTAAAGGAATACTTAAAACGTAAAGTAAAATATTGAACCTTTAAGCCAGAAGGCGTGATTATGGAGTAACCTAATGATTTCTATTTTGTTAACTATTTTAAAAATTTTAGGCCTGTTTTTGCTTGCCATGCTGGGAATTTTGCTGCTGCTGATTGTTCTGGTGCTGTTTGTACCGGTCCGGTACCGGATCACGCTCCACCGGAAAGAATCGGAAGAAGCACCTGTGACGGCAAAGTTAAGTGTCACATGGCTGCTGCACATAGTAAGTGCAGTGTTTTTCTACCCTGAAGAAGCATATATAAAAGTAAAATTGCTTTTTATTACAGTGTTCAGGTCTGATCAGCCTCCAAAAGAAAAAGAGAAAAAACAAAAAGAAAAGATACAAAAAGAAGAAGCACAAAAAGAAAAAACAAAAAAGAAAAGCCAGGAGCCGGAAACACAGTCAATGGCCGAAGAAACAAGCGATTCCCTGCCGGAAGAAAAAAAGGAAGCTTACAGAAGAAAAGAAAAAGATGAACCAGGCAAAAAGGATTTTTTCAGGAAACTCTTATCTATACTTAAAAATATTAAGTACACAATCATAAAAATATGTGATAAGATAAAACATATTGTAAGCAATATCCAGTATTATATTGATATTTTAAAAAGTGATACCTTCCATATGGCATGGTCAGTATGTTCACCGCAGGTATTTGGCCTGCTTAAAAGTATTCTCCCAAAGAAATTTGTGGGAAACATTAAAATAGGCACAGGAGATCCCGCAAGTACAGGGCAGGTTTTGGCGGCTTATGGTATTTTATATCCGCTGCTTGGTAATCATATAGAAATAATTCCAGATTTTGAGCAGCAGATCCTAGAAGGCGATCTTTTTATCAAAGGAAAAATTACATTTTTCAGGCTTGTAAAAACAGCATGGATTGTTTATTTTAACAAAGATTTACGTCATTTGATCAAATTATTAAAAAGGGAGGCGTCATAAATGGCAGAAAATAATTTTACAGGAGTAATTGAATCTCTTATGAAGGGAATGAACACTGTTTTATCCACAAAAACAGTTGTAGGTGAAGCAACCCAGATAGGAGATACGATTATTTTACCTTTGGTGGATGTTACCTTTGGTGTGGGGGCTGGTGCCAGTGCAGCAGATAAAAAGACAGGCGGTGCGGGCGGATTTTCAGGAAAGCTTACCCCAAGTGCCGTACTGGTGATCAAGAATGGAAGCACCAAGCTTGTGAATATTAAAAACCAGGATACGGTTACAAAGGTTTTGGATATGATACCTGATCTTGTAGAAAAGTTTACAGCGCCAAAAGATGAAATGATGGATGATGATGCGGCAGTAGATATTGCTTTTCCGGAAGAAGCAGATGATGGGAAATAATTTTAAGGTAACTGCATAAGATAAAGTAAGAGGCATAAGTAGGTGGATACGCATGAAAAAACTGATTGGTTTTATCGCTTTTTGGATTGCAGTTGGAATGCTGCTTATGCTTTTTCTTGCACATCATTATCTTATTGCTCTTATTATCATAGCTCTTTTGCTTTTAATAGGCTATAATTGTTACCTGCAGTAGTTATTGTGTGGAAAGGGAATTGGTTAGTGATATGGAGGATACGGAAAAAGTGCTTGATGCACAGGAGATTGAAAAAACTCTGGCAAAGACAGACGCAGATGAAAAAGCTTTAAATGAATTGAAGGAATGGCTGTTTAAGGAAAACGTCCGAATTCAGATGGAACGTAAAAGGCTGAAACAGGAGGAAGCTTTTTTTGAGAAAAAAATGGATATTTTAAAAAGCGGGTTTGCACAGCTTGATTTAGAGCGCAAAAAAGTGGAGCGGGACAAGCTTATGCTTGAGGCAGAAAAAAATGTTCATATAAATTATAGCAGGCAGGAGAAAAATATTGATGTGGCTGAAATGCTGTTTCAAGGTGTAAACAGCCATCTGGCATTAAAAAAACGCTATAAGGATCTGATTAAAATGTTCCATCCTGACAATATTGCGGGAGATCATGAAATGGTACTTGTTATCAACAAAATTTATGAAGAACTAAAGCAGGATTATGAGATGGGAAAAAGGGCATAAAAAACAAATGCCGCACAAAGTGGACATTTGTTGTAAAAAAGCTGGCTTTCAAAGCCAGCCTTTTAAAAACTTATTATGCTCTTTCAACTCTGCCGGATTTTAAGCAGTTGGTACAAACGTGCATTCTTTTGGATGCTCCGTTTATTTTACATTTAACCTTTTTGATGTTTGAATTCCAGATTCTGTTAGATCTTCTATGAGAATGGCTTACGTTATTTCCGAAATGAACACCCTTACCACAAAT
>DKUR01000014.1 GCA_002490775.1 Lachnospiraceae bacterium UBA7199
TCCGGTAAAGCAAAAAGTTTTCTTCTGCTATTACCGGCGGGCAAAAGGTATCTCCGGCATACTTATCTTTGCAAAAGAAGGCATCAGGCTCTGGTTTCGGACGAAACGTCCGAAGTACCGTCAGCTCTGTCTTAAACTGGCTGTCTGTACAGATAAAAGAATATGTCTCCCAAAGTCCGGTTCCGGCGGGGCTTATTAAAGTGCCTCTGCTTCCTAAACTGTCATTCTGCAATATCAAAAAATGCGACAGATTGGTGCTTTTGGAAGCTGTATTCATTTTGGAATTATATTTTGCAGAAACTCAAGTTCTGTTATTTTGGCTGCTATTCATATTTTGTTTTCAACTACTGGTTGAATTTATATGACAAACTAACCGACACAGTTATTGTTTTTTTAATTTTCTACTGTAAAATGGAATCAAAAGAAACAGGGAGATGCTCATATGAATATTGGATCAGTAATTATGAATAAAAGAAAGGCTTTAGGTTATACGCAGCAAACTTTGGCGGATAAGTTAAATGTTTCTTTTCAGGCAGTATCAAAATGGGAAAACGGAACAAATTATCCGGAAATGGAAATGCTTCCTATGATTGCAAGTGTGCTGAACACAAGTATTGATTCCCTTTTGGGATATAAGTCTTTTGCGGTTTCCGATTATGATAAACGATATGACACAGCGGATTATTATTGGGGAATAACCCCCAACAATTTATGTTATGAAATAATGAAACTGCGTCCACCAGTTAAACCATTAAAAGTGTTGGATATTGGCTGTGGAGAAGGGAAAGACGCTGTTTTCCTTGCTCGAAACGGTTATATTGTAACAGCTTTCGATCTATCTGAAGCAGGAATAGAAAAGGGAAAAAAGCTAGCCGAAAAATGCAGTACTTATGTAGACTTTTTTAAAGCTGATATAACCGACTTTCGGGCAGCCGAATCCTATGACATTATTTTCAGCAGCGGGGTATTTCACTTTATTAAGCCAGAAATCAGAAAAGAAATTACTGCAAATCTAAAAGCATACACAAACGAAAGCGGCATACATGCAATCAATGTATTTGTAGACAAACCCTTTGTGGAAGCAGCGCCGGATAAAGATGCCAATTGTTTTTGCTGGGATTCTGGAGAACTTTTTATGCTCTATCATGATTGGAAACTGCATAAAACAGAAGAAATCATTTTTAACTGCAATAGCGGCGGAATCCCACACCAGCATTGCATGGATATTATGATTGCGGAAAAGATGCAGTCATGCTTTTCTTAAAAGAAAGCACACCGCATCAGCCATCTGTTACGGTCAGGTAGCTGCTCACCGCGTAGACGGTTTGTCCGTTATAGTCAAGCTGGGACCATCCATTGTCTCCGACTGCTGTGCGGGTAAGCACTTCTCCGTTATGGAGCAGCCCTACTACCGTATCTGCACTTAACGTACTTGGCTCTGTCCTTAAATTGGTTTCTATCTTGGCAGTCACCTGTTCATTGACTGGTGTATAGACCGGTCCCTGAGGCGGCGCCTGCTGTCCTGTGTCCTCCATATCCGTAGTAAGATAGTTGGTGACAGCATATAATGTCTGTCCGTTGTAGATCACCCTGGACCAGCCATTATGCCCAATTCCTGTTCTGACTGCTGTATCGCCATGCACCAGTCTGCCAACGATAGAAGCGTCATTTAAAGTACTTGGCTCTGTTCTTAAATTGGTTTCCTGTTTGGCAGTCACAGTCTCATTTACCTCTGTAAATATAATACCCACCTCGGGATTCGCCTCCACGATCTCCGCCGGCGTTTCATCCTTGGCTTCTGCCTCCTTCGTATAACCAAAATACGCAATATTTACATCGGTTTTTGGCAAAATTCCGGCTACCGTTCCCTGACTGGTGTACTGCCACATATCATGTGTGCCTGAATAAGAGCTGGAAGCTGTCTGGGGATAAGGCTGATCCGGATACTGAGCCACCCACATTTTATATTTTGAGGAAAGCTTCTGTGTATCCCACAGGGCGCTTCCTTCCAGTTCCCCCTTTGATGCATAAAACATAGGTGTATAGCCTGCCTGAGCTATTTCATCTAAAAATGCACAGGCCAAATCAGTTCTTGCTTCAATCGCAAGGCCATACTGCCTGCTGCTGCTGGACTGAAAATCCTCACAATTATAGGCTACCGGATAAGTAATTTTGTATTTTGCAATAATATCTATGGTAAATGCCGCTTCCGCCCTTGCCTCTTCCTGCGTAACTGCAGAGGAAAAGAAATATGCTCCAAGCTTTATCCCTGCGGCCTGCGCTTCCTGCATGTTGTATCTTGCAGTAGGATCTTCAAAAATCTCACCTGTGGACTTGGCCCGGTATCCTACCCTGATCATTGCAAATTCAACTCCTGATTCCTTCACCTTTTTCCAGTCAATCGTACCCTGGTATTTGGATACATCAATCCCCATAGTGATTCCTGTGGTTTCATCTTCACTAAGCCCTGCCACAGTTACCTGGGCGCCGCTTTGCTCATTGCCTGCTGCCCCCGAGGCCTGGGGATCCTGCTCATCATCCAGTGCGCCCACTGAAACCTCTTCCTGTTTTGCCCCTGAAGAAGGAGAAGAAGCCGCTTCACTTTCTGTATCCTCTGGCAGAAGCTCTGTCTCTTCTACATCTGCTGCTTCTTCCTGTACAGAAGTTTCCTGTATCTGCTCCATACGCACAGCTTGTTCTTCAAAAACTTCCCTTTCTGCCTTAGAATTTTTAATAAATAAAGACAGTGCCGCTATAAGGCCTGCCAGGATAACAACGCCAATACATCCTAGCATTGCCAAAACCTTTTTATCAATGCCGCCTTCAAATTCTCTCCTGCGATAAACAGTTTTTTTCCGGGTATTCTTTTTCATAATAACTCCATTTTTCTATTATATATTTTCCTCTATATATCTTTTGCGCTCTTCAAAGCTGCGGATGCGGATGAAAAATGAAGGCACTTTTCAGGACAAGCCTCCACGCATCTGCCGCAGCGGATACATTCCGCCGAATGTGATATCTCCATTTTTGACAGTGCCACCGGACATGCTCTTTCACACGCCCCGCAAGAAACGCACTTATCTTTTTCCCAATGGATCTGTACAAGACTGAAACGGTTAAATAATCCGTAAATAGCACCCAGAGGGCATAAATACTGACAAAATGGCCGGTAACATTTCACAGAAAGAAACAAAATAAAAAGCATTAACGATGCTTTCCAGAAAAACAACCCGCCAATCTGACTGCGCAGAGATTCGTTTGCTGTAAGAAGCGGCAATGCTCCAAACAATGTCCCTGAAGGGCATATATATTTACAAAATGCCGGAACCTTGGCAAAACCGCCAAACAAGAACGCAGAGCCAATTCCTACAAACAAAATAAGGACTACATACTTTCCATATTTCAGTACATGATGGAAAGGCAGCCTTTTTCTTTTTTTAAAAACAGGAATTTTATGCAGAAGATCCTGCACCAATCCAAAAGGGCACAGCCATCCGCATACAAACCGTCCTAACAGGCTCCCAAACAAAAATAAAAAGCCAAGCACACCGAAGGGAAGCTGAAATCCCCTTTGATTGAGCAGCGCCTGAAGTGCACCAATGGGACAGGAAGCTATTGCGCCTGGGCAGGAATAGCAATTCAGTCCAGGCATGCAAACATACTTAAGACTGCCCTGATATATTTTCCCATTAAGAAAGCCATACATATAACCATTTGTAATTATTGTAAAAAGAAGTTGTACGCCAAGCCTCAATTTTTTCATTTTATCCTATTCCAATACATTCCATGCAGATCATCACTGCCTTCTTCCAAATAATGGAAAACTGCCCATCCACAGCACCCATGCATAGACAAAGAATTCCCAACGTTACACCAGCGATCCACCAATATTTTCTATTCCTTCTCCAAAAGCTCATTGATTTTTGCCTCCCATCCGGAACGGTCCATAGCTCCCAGCACTGTTTCTAAAACCACACCATTTTCATCAACAAAAAAGGTGGTTGGCACTACAGTAACATTGGTTAAAAGAGCAAAATAAACAGACTCATTTAAAAGCAAATGAGGATATTCCGCCTTGGTCTGTGTAATCAGGTCTTTTGCCATATCAATGGTTTTCTGGTCTGCATTATCCATCACATCACTGATAATTCCAATTATCTGAAACTCTTCCTTCTCATAAGCCCCTGCCAGTTCCCCAAGCTCAGGCATCTCACTTAAACAGGGATTACAGTAGGTCGCCCAAACATTAACCATAGTAATCTTTGACTGTGAAAAAATATCCGATGAAATTTGATTTCCTTCTATGTCCTGTCCGGTAAAAATGATCTGCTGCGCTTGTTCTTCTGCCGCTGTATCCGTACTTTCTGCGCTTTCTGCCTCCTGCACTTCATCTTCTTTTTCTTTCCCTGCGCATCCGGCCAGTAAAGCCAGCAGCATAAAAGCTGCCAACAGTATTTGTTTTTTCTTCATAATTATCTCCTCAATTGAAATATCTGACTAATGATGAAATTATAACATACAACAAATCACTTTACAATGACACGATAAGTAAGGGGGATTCCAATAAGAAAGACGCCTTCTGCTTCCCATGAGCCTTCCCGAGTTGCTTATAAAGCAACTTTTTTAACTTTAGTTGCCTGACCGTCCATTGTATTTTTCTTACCATATGCCTATAATAACCACATAAGGATTCCCAATCTATTTCCCGGAAAGGAGCAATATTTTTTATGAAAGAAATCAATATCGGCCGCATCCTTCTGGAAAACCGCCGCAAAAAAAATATCACTCAGGATGAATTAGCCGCACATATGGGTGTCTCCAAAGCCTGTGTTTCCAAATGGGAAACTGCCGCCACCTATCCTGACATTACTCTTCTTCCCCGTCTGGCTGCTTTTTTCAATATCAGCATCGATGAATTAATGGGCTATGAACCACAAATGACAGTGGAAGAAATCCGCAGACTGTATCAACAAATTTCCTGTGATTTTTCCACAAAGCCTTTTGAGCAGGTAATGGCATATTGCCGGACAGTCGCAAAAAAATATTATTCCTGTTTTCCTCTGCTGTTTCAAATAGGCGCTTTATATCTTAATCATTGCTCCTTTGCCAAAACTCCCAAAAAAATATCTTCCGTTCTGGAAGAAGCAATGCAGTTGTTTGTACGGGTAAAAGAAGAAAGTGAGAATGCCTCTTTAAAAGAACAGGCTCTCAATATGGAAGCCTTTTGTCTGCTGCGGCTGGGACGGGGAGAAGAAGTGATAGAGCTTTTATCTGATTCTATCCCTTTGAAAATGCCAGCAGAACCTTTACTGGCTGAGGCTTATCAAATGACAGGAAATTGTCAAAAAGCAAAACAGATTCTTCAGGCGGAAATCTATCAAAGCATGTTGATATTAATCAATTTTCTGCTTTCTTATACAAAATTGTGCGCTCAGGACGAGCCTTCCTTTGAAGAAACCTGTCATCGCATACTGTCCATTACCGACAGTTTTCAATTAGAAACTCTGCATCCTGCATTTTTACTGACCACATATTTTTCTCTGGCTCAGGGATATATTAACCATGAAAATAAGGAAAAAGCGCTTAACATGCTTGAACGATACTGCCATCTGGCAATTTCTAATATCTATCCCCTTCGGCTGCAGGGAGACTCTTATTTTACTCTCCTTGATGACTGGCTGAAGGAAAATCTGACTCTGGGTAATCAGCTTCCAAGACAAGATTTACTTGTACGAAAAGAAATTGCGGCGGCACTTACAGAAACCCCAATATTTTCCAGTCTTTCCGACCAAATAAGATTTCAGGAAATTGTCCAAAAAATAAATAGGAATGGAGAATACCAATTATGAACGTTATAACATTAACAGAATTATCTAAAATTTATCCCGGCGGCAAAAAAGCTGTGGATTCCGTTAATATCACTTTATCCTCAGGTGAAGTATTTGGTTTTCTCGGCCCCAATGGTGCTGGTAAAACCACTACAATAAAGCTTCTGGGCGGAATGCTGACTCCCACCCAGGGCAGTTGTACCGTATTTTCCCTTGATCCGGCAAAAAATCCTGAAAAAGTACATGCCCTGTGTGGTGTCGTCACTGAACATGCCCAGATGTATGATGCTTTGACAGGCATTCAGAACCTGATATTTTATGGCTCTATATACGGACTTACTCCCTCCGAAAGCAAAAAACGCGGACTAGAACTTTTAAAACAGTTAGAATTATATGATGCAAAAGACCAAAAGCTTTCTGCTTATTCCACCGGTATGAGACAGCGGCTCTCTTTTGCACGGGCGCTCATCCACCAACCTAAAATTCTGTTTTTAGATGAACCAACCTCAGGGCTTGATCCTGAAAGCGCACAAAATGTCCACGATATGATCCGCCTTCTTTCCAAAGAAAATGGTATTACCGTCTTTCTCTGCACCCACCAGCTCCGGTATGCACAAGAAATCTGCACCCGGTATGGACTGATGGAAAAAGGCAATTTATTGGCAGAAGGAACACTAACACAGCTACGCTCTAAAGTCTGCTCCGGCGCAACCATGAAAATAAAGGCAACTGAAATCCCCCATGAATTATCCTGCTATCAAACTCCGGAAGGTATATTGGAAATCCCCATCCAATCGGAAGAAGAGATTCCCAAAACCGCCCGCAGAATTATAGAATCCGGCGGAAATATCTATCATATTTCCACTGTTCTGCCTTCTTTAGAAGATATTTATTTTCATCTTACCACCAGAAAGGAGAGTCTCAAATGAATACGCAGATGGCTGCAATCATAAAAAAAGATATGCAAAGTATAACTTGTAATAAACGTATGTTTACAACTTTACTTGTTGTTCCTATTGTATTGACCATTTTCCTGCCTTTTGTTTTTATTCTGTCAATTTATTTTGTACCCGAAGAGGGCAAAGAACTGCTTGCTCTTTTAGAAATGTTTCCTATACCTGTACAAAGCGGCAGTTCTCTGAAAAGTATCATCTGGTTTATGTTGAATATCCTGCTTCCTGTATTCTTTTTGATTATCCCAATTATGGCCTCTTCCGTTATGTCGGCAGCTTCTTTTGTTGGGGAAAAAGAAAAACGGACGTTAGAAACACTTCTATACTGTCCGCTTTCCCTAAAGCAGATCTTCCGCGCCAAAGTAATTGCATCTTTTCTGATCAGCATGCTCGTTTCAGCCATTTCCTTTACTTCGATGCTGATTGTAATAGAAACACTGTCTTATGCCATAACCGGCAGCTTTACATTCCCTGATGCAAAATGGTTTTTCATACTGTTTTTAATTGCTCCTACTATCTCGCTGATCGCTATCACATTAATCGTTCAAATGTCAGCCAGAGCACAAAGCATAGAGGATGCACAGCAAGGCGCAGTTTTCCTGCTGATACCAGTACTGCTTTTACTTATCGGCCAGTTTACGGGCATTCTTTTCATCAGCACATGGCTCCTGCTTGTCATAGGTATCTTATGTGCATTAGCTGCCGGACTGCTTTTAAAAAAATCCATGAATCACTTTCAGTATGAAACATTATTAAAAAATTAGCCGCGGCAGTATTCTTTTCCGGCACAGCCTGCCGCTGACTTTTATTCTCTCTGGGATACTTCGCCGCCTGCCGCTTCAGATCCTGCCACCGTTTTCATTAATTGATCCGTATATTCCCTGCTGAACTCTGCCGCCGGCATCAGTTCAGCATTTTCCTTTGACAGATTTACAGAAAAATCATCATCCATCTGCCCCTGGTCATCATAATTTCCAGTAGTTTGGAGTAAATCATCACTACTGACAGCAAAAATATAACTGTCCCGTTCGCCCGCTGTATTTTCAACTGCAATTTCCGGCTTTCTTTCCATCCTTCCTGCATTTAACAATGATGCATAAATATTGCTGATTTCATCAATTTTCAGTCCCATACATTTCTCCTTTTCTATGCCTGCAGAAAACGTCTTGTATTTTCCGTAAAACAAAAAAAGACCTTTCCTGCAAAATATTGCAGTAAAAGTCTCGCTTCTTACAACATATTCCGAGGAATGATCTCCTGTACTGACGTAAATATGTTACACACCAAAGTATGCAAGCTACTCCCTGTTACCTGTTTTGTATCATATCAAAAGTATTTCCTCCTGTCAAATCATTTTCATAGGGCGGACGCCCGGCATGAAATAAGTTGTCGGAAACAATCTATCTGATTTATGCAAGATGTATAAACCGACAACTTATGAATGGGCATGGCTGGACTGTTGCTAATTTTTAAATGAACACGTTCAATTTAGATTGACAATCTGCCATGATATGTATATAATTATAAATGAACATGTTCATGATTGAAGGAGAAAGTTAATGAGGAAGAAAGATGATACTCTGCAAAGCACGCTGCTTAACAGCGCCCGTGAAATTGCAGATACTGAAGGGATTTCCGCAGTCAATATCCGTTCCCTGGCAGAAAAAGCCGGCGTAGCATCAGGAACAGTATATAATTACTTTCCAAGCAAAGATGCTATTCTTCTTGCCTTGACAGAAGAATATTGGAAACAGACGCTTCTTGAAATGGACACTATAATTTCAAAAAGTTCTTTTTATGAACAGCTTCTGGAAATTTTTGCTTTCCTCAAAGAACAAATATCCCAATCTGCGGGAAAGCTTATGGACAGCCTCGGACATGCGCAGCCAGCAGGACAGATGCGCATGTCCTCCATGCATTCAAGTTTGGAAATTTCCCTGATCCGGCTTATGGAACAGGATAAGAATATACGCAAGAATATTTGGAATGATACCTTTACAAAAGAACAATTTGCCCATTTTATCATGACGAACATAATAATTTTACTAAAGGAAAATGTATCTGATATTACTTTCTTTATCACTATAATCAAAAAAATTATTTATTAAATTAAAAAGGAGATGTTTTTATGCCGCAGGCAATCGCAGAAACCGTTTTTGACATTTTGTACCTTAGTTTTGCCCTTATTGCAGGACTTACCATGCTGTTAAAAGGAACCTCTCCTCTGGTCAAAAAGGCCGGATTGATGGCTGTACTATTGGGAGCGGGAGATTCCTTCCACTTAATTCCGCGTTTCTACGCCCTTTGGACAACAGGTCTGGAAGCAAATGCAGCAATGCTGGGGATTGGAAAATTTATTACTTCTATTACCATGACCATATTTTACTTAATTCTATACTATATCTGGCGTGAACGGTATCAGATCATAGGACGGAACCGCCTTACAGGGATTATGTGGCTGTTATCTGTTTTGCGTATCCTTCTTTGTTTCCTTCCACAAAATCAGTGGCTTATGTACCACCAGCCTCTTTTATTTGGAATACTCCGCAATATACCTTTTGCAATTATGGGAATTATCATTATTGTCATTTTTGCACAGGAATCCAGAAAAGCAGATGACCACGTATTCCGTTTCATGCCTCTTGCAGTTGCCCTATCCTTTGGATTCTATCTGCCTGTTGTCTTGTTCAGCAGCATTTTTCCAATGATAGGCATGTTAATGATCCCCAAAACACTGGCTTATGTATGGATCGTTTTAATGGGATGGAAGCTTTACAGGCAGCCGGATAATCAGCTTTAATCATTACTTCAATTTCTAGTTAAAGCTATAAAAATTTATACCTGTTTCTATATTTAAGAAACATAAAGGCAGACAAGCCAAGCGCCATAACCTCTGCTGCAGGTGTTGCCAGCCAGATACCGTTCACACCTAAAATCAAAGGCAGCACAATCATGGTAATCAACATAAATACAAATGACCTGGAAAATGCCAGTACCGCTGAAATGATACCATTGGACAAGGCAGTGAACATCCCACTGGCAAAAATATTATAGCCAATAAAAAGAAGCGCTATGGTACAGATTCTGTTTCCTGTCACCGCAAGGTTAAACACCGGATTATCTGGACGTGCAAATACAGATACCATTGGCCTGGTAAAAATAAAGGATGCTGCTGCCATAACGATTGAAATTACACCGATTACTTTTAAACTGATGTGAACCAGTTTTTTTAGTTTCTCATGATTTTGTTCCCCATAATAAAAACTAATCATAGGTGCGACTCCATAGGAATAGCCTGTGTACAAAGAACTGGCAAACATCAGCACATACATAATAATTGTAACTGCTGCAACACCATCCTCTCCCACATACTTAAGCATTGTCCAGTTAAACATCATGGTAATAATTCCGGTGACCAATGCAGTCGCCATTTCTGAGCAGCCATTTGTGGCTGCATTTATTAGAACCTTAAACCGGAATACCGGCCATTTAAAATGTAAAAGATTTTTCTTCTGGCCAAATACCAGAAATCCTACAACTGCTGTAACAGAATATCCCATGCCTGTGGCAATTGCTGCGCCACTAATACCCATGTGAAATCCTGCAATAAATACATAATCAAGCACCATGTTCAAAATACCGCCTGCCACAGAACAGATCAGGGAAAGAGATGCTTTCTCACTGGCAATCATATACAAAGTAAAATTATTCATCAGTAGAATAGGAACTGTAAACAGCAGATAATGACTTAAGTAAGATATGCAATAGTCCTCCACATCCGCTGTCAGATTCATCCCTGCAAAAATCTGATCCATCGCCATATACCCTATCCCACACATAACAATCCCTACTATGATATTTACCAGAATCAGGAAAGTAAAATCTTCATTTGCCTCCTCCTTTTTCTGTTCTCCCATTTTTTTCATGATTACTGCGCTGCCCCCGGCAGCAAGCATGGTTGAAATGGCAGTGACAAGCTGAATCATAGGTGCAGTCAGATTAATTGCTGATAATGCATTGGTTCCAATTAAATTTGACACAAACAGACCGTCAACCATTGTATAAAAAGACATAAATACTGTCATTGCAATGGTAGGAATAGCAAATTTTAAAATATTTTTCAGCGTAACAGGTTTTAAATATCCATTTTGATTTTCCAAAGTTTTTCTCCTCTCACCTTGTTTTTGTTTTCTATATGTAGTATCATAATCCGTACAGTAACTGTACGGTCAATAGGAAAATAAATAAATTTTTTCCAGTCAATAGAAAGGTGGAACAATGGATAAAAAAGATAAGCTGATCACCATCGGCCAGTTCGCTGCCCTGCATAGCATCAACAAAAAAACCCTGATGTGGTATGATGAGATTGGGCTTTTCAAGCCTGCCGCCATCAATCCGGAAAATGGTTACCGCTGTTACAGCTACCATCAGAGTTCCATTCTGGAAACCATATTGCTGCTGCGGGAATTGGACGTATCTATAGCGGAAATACAGGATTTTATGCAAAACCGTTCCGCCGAAAACTTAGAACGTCTTTTGGATGAAAAAATTGAAAATTTAGACCTGCAGATCACGCACCTGCAGGCAGTCAGAAAAACCTTGTGCAGTCGTCGTCAGGATATGGATACCTTACTTACCATGAATTTATCGGAAATCGTCATAATTGAAAAAGAAGAACACTGTCTGGTAACAGTGGATATTGACAAAAACATCTCTTTTGAAAAAGAAGTGGAATTAATCACAGCCGAAACCAGCCGATATCAGTTAGGACGTCTTCATGACGCTTCCTACGGTTCCATGATTCCAGTTTCCAGTCTGCTTACAGGCAATTTTAATGATTACACAAAGCTATTTATTGAAATCCCTTTTTTAAAACAAAAAAAAGGGCTGCATACACAGCCCAAAGGAAAATATTTAAAAGCTTTTCACAAGGGAACATGGGACAAACTCTCCCAAAGGTATCAGGAAATCTTAGAATTTGCCCATGCCCACAACTTGGCCTTATCCGGCTTTTCTTATGAAAAGGGCATCAACGAAATCGTCATTGATCGAATTGAAGATTATATTGTGCAAATTGAAATTCCTATTGAAAGCAAAAATCATCAACCGCCAATCTGACATGAGAGTGCGGTATTATTTTCCACCAACGCTTTCAACTGTTCCATTTTCCCTGCCGGCAGCATTGGAAAATCTTTAAGCAGATAAGGACGATTCAGCCCTTCGTATTTTCCTTCGCCATACTTATGATAAGGCAGAATATGGATCTTAGAAACACCCGGCAGGGAATCTGCATAAGCTGCAATTTCAAGAATCTCCTTCTCCGTATCGTTAAAACTTGGGATCACCGGAACACGGATGATTAGTTCACACATGCGGCTCTCTGCAATCTTTCTTGCATTTTCTACCATCATAGTATTTTCTTTTCCTGTAAATTCCTTATGTTTTTCCGCATTCATATGCTTAATATCCATAAGATAGGTGTCCAGATAAGGCAAAAGTCCTTTAATCACTTCAAACTTTGCATATCCCATACTTTCCATTGCGGTGGTGATTCCCATATCTTTGGCTGCATGCAAAAGGGCTGTGGCAAACTCCGGCTGTAAAAGACTTTCACCACCTGACAAGGTAAGCCCGCCGCCAGAACGCCCATAATAGGGCATATCTCTTTGCACTGTCTCCATCACTTCTCTCACTGTTACATCTCTGCCTATGGTTTTGGGCTTTCCATTTACCATCATAGTTTCTATGGCAAAGTTCTGAGATTCCGGGTTGCAGCACCAGCGGCACCGAAGGGCACAGCCCTTTAAAAACACAATGGTACGTATACCCACGCCATCATGGATGGAATATCTTTGTATGTCGAAAATTCTTCCTGAAACATCTAAATAATTCTTCATATCCACCTACTCACTACTTATCCTAACGATTTTCCGCCTGCTCCGTTCTGCGGATAATATCATCCTGCAGAGATTTAGATAAAGTGGTAAACAATGCTGAATATCCTGCCACTCTCACCACCAGTCCACTATACTTTTCTGGATTCTTTTGGGCATCTAAAAGTGTTTGTTTGTCTACTACATTAAACTGCATATGCATTCCCTTCTGGTCAAAGTAGCCGCATACTAAAGATACAAAGCTCTCCAGTCCCTTTTCTCCGGCCATCGCCGTAGGATGCATCTTCATATTAAATAATGTGCCATTGCTGGCAATGCCATGATCTAATTTTGCAACAGAATTACATGCCGCAGTTGGACCATTAACATCCTTTCCTGAAGTAGGCGAAACGCCATCTGCCACTGGCGTATGCGCAAGCCTGCCATCAGGAGTTGCACCTGTCTGTGCGCCAAGGGGCACATTGGCAGATACCGGATAAAGACCAGCCTGGAAAATACCGCCTCTGGGATTTTTATAGGTTTCAAGAGGACGTGTATAGGTATACGCCGCATCTCTCGCCAGAAGATCCACCTCATCAACATCATTACCAAACTTAGGCAGTTCATCAATCATATCACGAATTTCCTGATAACGTGCCTTCTCTGCTGCCGGCAGTTCCATAGACAAAACATTTTGAATCGTCATTGCAATGATATCAGGTGTTACTTCCTTCCCCTGTTCCTTTAAAGAACCTGCCACCTGCAAAGCAACTTCCTTTGCAGTAACCGCATCAAAGCCCTGTCCAAAATTCATTTCCAACGCTTTTTTCAATTCCTTAATTGTTATCTTTTTCTCCTCATAAACCAGTTTCTTGACTGTATATAAGGAATCAGCAACATTGGCAATTCCAAACCCCTGGGGACCGGTAAAGTTATAAACCGCACCACCCTCCTGCAGGCTTTTTCCTCTCTTTATACAGTCATCTACCATGCATGACTCAAAAGGAAGCGGGCAGAGCGTCATATGTGCCATGTCAATCGCATTATCTGCATTTACAAGCAGGGAGATATTATAATTCATCTGCTTCTTGTAAGCATCATAAAATTCATCAAAACTCTTGAAATCTTCCACATTGCCGGTCTGGATACTGGCAGGAACGCCTCTGTCATAACCATTGGAAAATACCATTTCCAGCGGCCGGCACATATTAAAGAATGCTGCATCGTGCCATCCTTCTGTTTTTCCTGACTTCTGCGGCTCCACACAGCCAATGATATTGTAATCTCTGGCATCTTCTAAGGTAAGCCCTCTGTTAATCAAAGCAGGAATAATCACCTCGTCATTGTAATAAGCCGGAAGTCCTATTCCGGTTCTTGTCAGTTCCGCCGCATACATTAAAAGATCTTTAGGCGAACGGTTCCACACTCTGATGGAAAGGGAAGGCTGTGGCAGGAATACATGCCTTGCAGCAGAAATACACATGAAGGACAGATCATTGGTAGCATCCTTTCCATCCACAGTCTGACCGCCTACAATTAAATTCTGGAACAGGGAATAACCTGCAAATCCTTCTGCACTGACTTCGTCCCTGCATTTATTTAAATCATTTAATTTTACCCAGATACAGTCAAGCAGTTCCTGGGCAAACTCACGGGTAAGCTTTCCATTTTTTATATCCTTCTCATAATAAGGATACATATACTGGTCAAATCTTCCGGGAGAAATAGAGTGTCCGCTGGACTCTAACTGCAAAAGCTGCTGCACAAACCAAAAAGACTGACATGCCTCATAAAAACTTTCCGCACCATTTTCCGGCACCTTCTTACAATTTTCAGAAATAGCAAGAAGCTCCTTTTTCCGTTTTTCATCCTTTTCCGTTTTTGCCATCTCTGCTGCTAGTACCGCATATCTTCCGGCATATGCAATTACCGCATTACAGGAAATAATTACCGCCTTTAAAAAGACGCTTTTAGAAGCATAATTTTCATCCCCGAAGCAGCATTTTGAAAGTTCCTCTTCGGCTTCCTTTTTAATTCCGTCAAAGCCAACAGCCAAAACCTTGTTATACTGTACGGTAATATGGCCTACCCCATTGTAAAAATAGTTACCCGGTGTAAAAAAATTGTGTTCCATTGCCCTGAGTGTTTCCGGCGCCATATAGCTGGAAGCCAGCTCACTGGTGGTTTTTCCTTTCCAATAGCGGTTAGCTTCTTTCAGCCTTTTCTTTGTCTCATCGGAAATATAAAATGGATCTGCTGCCCTGTGTTCTACCGTCTCAAACTCAGCTTCCAGCCATTCATAGGAAAATTCCGGATAAGTCTGACAGCCTCGGGGCGCTATCGTAGAACTGCCCACGATCAGCTCTTCGGGCCGAATAATAATGGGAATATTTTCCAATATATGGGCAAAAGCTAAAGCCCTGCGCATCATTATAGGCTGCCCTTCGGTCTGCTTATAGGATTCTGTAATTAGTTCAGCTCTGGCCGCCTCAATTTCCGGCATCTTTGCATATAAATGGGCAACCAGTCTGCCTATCCTCTCTGTCTTATTCACAGGTGTAGCATCGTACGTATTCATATTTGACCTCCTATCTATCGTTACAGATGTATTATTCCGCATAAATACATTTAATTCCCAATTGTTCAAATGCTTCCATCCACTGCACATCCGGCTTTTTATCCGTCACAATAACATCTGCCTTGGACAAACTGCATATTCTGGAAAAAGCTACTTTTCCAAATTTGGTGGAATCCACTGCTAAATAAACCTTTCTTGCCGAAGCTAAAATACTTTGTTTCACACCCACATTATCATCATTTCTATCCGTTGCACCCTTTTCCAAATCAATTCCTTTGCAGGAAAAAAAGGCTTTATCAGCATTATAGGAACTAATACTATCTGCTGCCTTTTTTCCAAATAAAGACATGGCTCCTGACTTTAAAAGGCCGCCTGTGGCAATAATATCCCACCCCGACACATCCGATAGCTCAAATAAAATTTCTATCGAATTGGTTATCACTGTCAAATGTCTTTTTTGCTTAATATTTTTGGCTATAAATACCGCTGTTGTAGAAGCATCAAGGATAATATGGTCGCCATCCTCAATTTCTTTACTGATCAATTCCGCTATTTTCTGTTTTCCCTGGGGATTATCTTTCCACCTGATATTAAAGGGCAGGTCTATGCTGCTCTTCTCATTCAAAACTGCACCGCCATAGCTTTTAATCACGTGCCCGTCTTCCTCAAGCTTATCTAAATCCCGCCTGATCGTTTCCTCAGAGACATCAAATTCTCTGCTGAGCTCGTTCACGATTACTTTTTTATTCTCATGGACCTTCTCCAAAATCAAATTTCTTCTCTCAGCCGCTAACATTTTCTGCCTCCACAATGTATGTCAATTTAAAATATGTATTTTTTCAACTTGTCAGAGGGCCTTGCGATCACCGTGCTGTCAAGGAACATGCCACGGTCTCCAGTTTCCCCCTTCGCCTTGTCAATGGCTGCCTGTACCGCAGAAACACTTCCTGTAAGAATCATATAGCTCTTACCACACATCCCCTTTGCAAGGCGGAGCTCAATTAACTCTACGATTGCTGTCTTGGCTGCCAAATCCGCTGCCACTATCAAAGCAGCAACATCATAGGTCTCTAAAATTCCTATTGCATTCACATCTGCTGGCTCCGCTGTCCCATAGATCGCCGGAAAAATAGACTCATGAGGATTTCCCAAGACAAAAGTATCTATCACCTTGTCCGCATATCTGCCTTCCGCTCTGTCCACAGATGCCTTTACCGCGCTCAATTCCCCTGTTACAAGTATTACAAACTTACCCGGACAGGTAACTTCTGCCTGCAGGATTTCCACATCTGCTGCCTTTGCCATTTCATCTGCTGCTGCAAACCCTGTAGATACCGTTGTTATTTCCACCATACCAATTGCTTTGGCCATCTTTTTATCCCTTCTCCCTTACGATTACTTCTTTTTCGTTTACTTTTTCTACTATACCGTCAATAGAACAATGAATTGCTACACTTAACCCCTCTGCTGCATTTGCAATCTTCTGTCCTTTTTTCACCTGTTCACCCATCTTTACAAAGGGGACTGCCGGTGCACCAATATGCTGACTCATTTGAATCTTCACATATTTTGTGGTGGGCGTTGTATCAATAAAGGGGGCTGGGACATCATAGGAATACAACCCCAGCTTTGCCTTCAGTCTCTTGACAGGAACCTTTTTCAATTCTCTGTCGGGAACCACATCCTTTACCTGCGGATTTTCATTCCGTATTCCCGCCGTCCGAAGGCCATTTTTAAATTCTGCAATCACACTTCTGGGTGAAAGTCCTTGTGGACATGCATAATTTTCACATAGTCCGCAGCTGCTGCAATATGCAGTATTTGTATAAACAGACAAATCACTGGTATCATGATTTGCCAGCGCCCTCATCACCCGGTGAGGTTCAATGGGATGTCCAAGGGCATGCCTTGGGCACATTTCCGTACAGGTTCTGCACTGACAGCAGGAAGAAGCCGCACGCTTTTTTTCTATGCTTAAATTTTTATTCATACGCCTTACCAGTTTATGATCTTCCGGTAAAATGATAATGGCATTTGTTGTCTTCGTTATAACAGTATTTTCCGTTCCCAGTTTTCCCATCATTGGTCCGCCCATGACATAAGCCGGATGCTTAGCAGTCACCTTCCCGGCAAGTGAAATTGCTTCCTTTACTGTTGTCCCCAAAGGAATCCTCACGGTAAGGGGATGGTCGATTTCTCCAACAATGGATACAAGCTTGTTTGTAACTGGTATCTGCATATGTACCGCACGGTACAAATTATACATAGTTTCCGTATTATACACTACCACATTTTCATCAATAGGGATTCCTCCCGGTTTAATCACACGGCCTGTAGCCTCATAAATAAGAATCACTTCATCCCCCATAGGATAAGTGGCACGTACCGCACAGACTCTTATCCTGGGATAATCTTTAATGACCTCATTAATGATTCGAATCGTGTTTATATGTGTATCTTTAACCCCAATGACTGCTTCCTTTGCACCAAGTGTTTCCCTCACTTCATCCAGCATCTGAATAATTTCTTCCGCATGAGCAGCAAGGAGCTGTCTGTGCAGTTTTAAAAGAGGTTCACATTCTACACAATTTAAAATTACTGTATCTGCTTTTTCTGTCATTTTGGCGTAGGAAGGAAAGCCGGCGCCGCCGGCTCCCACCACACCATATTCTCTTGCGATTTCTTTCAGTTCATTTATCAGCATGACGATTTATTTACTCCAATCCTGTCCCTCATCAATAATTCCAACAATTGCCGCATCAACAGGAGCATCTTCCATATCACATCCGATCCTTGCTGCGGAGCCCTGCGCCACAAGCACATACTCCCCAATCCCTGCTCCTATAATGTCAATTGCAACAATCTGCTGATTAAAAGCCCTCATTGTCTCCACCGGCTCTACAATCATAAATTTGTTTCCAACCAGCTTTTCACTTTTTCTGGTGGAAAATAAACTTCCTACTACTTTTCCAATTATCATAATGTCAGCCTCTTTATATTGTCTGAATAATCGTCGCAAAATCTCCTTGCTTTACCTGGCAGGCATTGGCTTCATCTGTGTCAATATGCATTTCCAGTGAAAAGGTTTCGTCCACCCGTATTTTCACATTGTCAAGCACTGCACCTCTCTCGTTTCCCATACGGACAGAAACATAATCCCCATCTTTGAGAGAAACTGCATCAGCCTGCCCCGGCGTCATATGTATATGCCTCGCTGCTACAATACAGCCTTCCTTTAAATAGACAACCCCTTTGGGACCTACAAGTGCAACTGGTGCCGATCCTGCGGTATCGCCTGATTGACGTAAAGGTGCGTTCACTCCAAGGGTTCTTGCATCTGTTGCAGAAATTTCTACCTGTGATTTGCTCCTTACAGGTCCTAAAATACGCACATTTTCAATTGCACGGAGTTTTAATCCCACCAGTGTACACTGCTCATTTGCTGCAAACTGCCCGCCCATCAGTTCCTTTTTTTTCGTAAGCTGGTAGCCTGCACCAAAAAGCTTTTCCACGTCTTCCTGTGTCAGATGAATATGCCTCGCGGATACGCCAACCGGAACTGTCATTCGATTTTGTCTTTCTTTTGCGCTCTCAATCGTTTGAAGCACCATTCTCGTTATCTGTTCTATGTTGCCGAATCCATCCATATTATTTTGCCTCCGGCAATACCTTCGGTAAAATCATTTCCACATCACCATGAGGTCTGGGAATTACATGGGTTGCAATCAGTTCTCCAAGTTCGCCTGCTCTGCTTGCACCTGCCTCCACAGAAGATTTTACTGCTCCAACGTCTCCACGTACCATTACGGTTACCAATCCGGAACCGATTTTTTCTGTTCCAATCAATGTTACATTTGCTGCCTTGCACATTGCATCTGCTGCCTCAATTGCTGCAACAAGACCTCTGGTTTCTACCATTCCCAATGCTTCTAATGATGCCATAATATTTTCCTCCTGTTTTCACTTTCTTTTATTTCTTGTTATTATTGCTTTTACTGCTTTTGTGGGCAGGTTTTTCTTTCGGCACGAAATCCGGTGGATCCTCACCCAGCATTTTTGCTTCCGAAGATGGCTCCTGCTTTCCTTTAAAGCGGCTGGCCGACAATTCTACCATTTTGACAATCTCCGGATGAGGGTTTGGAATCACACCGGCTGCTGCAGGCTTTTTCAAAGCCTTGGTGCTTCCGGCTTCAATGGCCTGTTGTACTGCCGATACATCCCCTTCCACCACCAGAGTTACCAGCCTTCCTCCAAGCTTACGCTCCCATGTGGCTAAAGTCACATTTGCTGCTTTACACATAATGTCCAATGCGTCCATAGCCGCCACAACTCCGGTAATCTCTATGAATCCATATGCATTGCTCATGCCCTTCTCCTATTTTTATTCTTTAAATTTGGGAAGAATCTTCTCCACATCACTGTGTGGTCTGGGTATTACATGTGTGGCAACCAGCTCACCCAATTTGCTTGCTGCATTTGTTCCTGCCTCAACTGCTGCATTAACAGCACCTACATCGCCGCGTACCATTACAGTTACCAGACCGGAACCAATCTTTTCCGTTCCAATCAAAACAACCTCCGCTGCTTTTGTCATTGCATCTGCTGCCTCAATTGCTGCAGTAAGTCCTCTTGTCTCTACCATTCCCAATGCTTCCTGTGACATTTTTTGTCCTCCTTTTTTATCTGATTAATTTTTATCAAGTGCGCTGATTTTCAGCATTTTTTCTGTATCCTGCGCAGGTCTTGGAATTATGTGCTTACACACAACTCCCGTATTTGCCAGGGCAACCTTTTCAGCAGCCCTCATTGCTTCTTCCACATCCGCAACACTGCCTCTGAATTTGACTGTGACCAAAAGCGGCACCGGAAGAGAATCCGCATTGGCCGGTTTGTTTTTATCAAATACCTCCAGACGGACATTGGCCGCCTTACAGCCTGCGTCAGCGGCAAGAAAGGCACACACAAGGCCATATACCTCTATAAGTCCTACCGCTTCATGCGATGTCATTTCTCCCATGAATTATTCCTTTCCGGCAACTACTTGTTTACAATTGCTATTTTAAGTCCAGTCATTGCAAGATTTGTTTTTAGAGCCTCATTAATCTGCTCAAGGGGATATCTGTGAGTAATGAGTTCGGAAAGGGGAAGCCCGATTCCTTTTGCTCTCTTTAAGAAATCAAATGTAGTTGCATAATCTCTTAATGTATATACCCAGGAACCCACTAAAGTAATTTCCTTAGAACACAAATCAAAATGAGGATTGATGGTTGCATCGCCGCCATTTACAAAAAAGCCCAATTCACAAAGCCCGCCGCCATTACGGATAAATTTATAAATATTAGCGTGTGCTGCCGGATTTCCGGTACATTGGAATGCAAAATCTGCCAGATGTCCGTCAAAGGAATCTTTTACTGCACCTGTCAGCGCCTCGATTCCCTGAAAATCCTTAAAGCTGACCGTATGGCTTGCTCCAAGTCTCTTTGCAAAATCCAATCTCATTTGATTTCCATCAACTGCCGTAATGTTTTCAATTCCAAGAGTGCGGAGTACTGCAATACAGATCAATCCAATCGGACCACATCCCTGTACAACTACACGGCTGTTAAAACGCAGGATACCCGTAGTTTTTGCTCTCTCCACCGCATGAACTAAAACAGCACAAGGTTCAATTAAAATTCTGGAATCCAGATCCAGATCACTTACATTAAAAATAGTCGAACCACCCCGAACCAGTATGTAATCGGCAAACCAGCCATTTAAATGTATGTCATCATCGGGAAGAAGCCCATATACATCTGCCTCACCTACATTCTGCTTATTTAAGTCAAACATAGTAATTTCAGGATTGTCTTTGAAAATCATGCAGGTTACCACCTTATCCCCCAGATGAAGATCTTTACCGGCACTATCCTTTTTCACATTTTTTCCCATTTTTACAATCTCGCCTGTTCCTTCATGTCCCAAGGCCACCGGAATCAGGCTAAAAGGATCTCTCTTAAACTCATGTGCATCCGTTCCACAGACGCCGCATCCCTCTACTTTAACCAGAATATCATCATCGCCCACCTCTGGCATGGGAAATTCTTTTACTTCGAATTTCTCAAGAGCAGTCAACATTGCCACATGAGCTGTTTTGGGGATACTTCTCCCGCCACTGCTTTCTTTGGCTGCCGGAACAGATGCGCCGCTTCCTGACATCTGATCTAAAATCTGCTTGACAATCAGCTCAAGCTCTTTCTCATTTACTGCCATCTAATTTCTCCTTTAATCATTTCTATTCAACTTTTATTACCGGATACAAAGGCTGTCTGACATAGTACAGCGTCTTCTCTTTGTAAATGTCTGTGCGCTTGTCAGGCCTTCACCGGTTCTGGACGCAATCGTGAAGGTACAATACCCTTCGCCGCCATATCCCAGTGCCGCATAACTGGGCCCATTTTTTACAAGGATTGCCGTGTCAATTGCTTTTGCATATGTAGTAATGTTATCCACGTTTTTGGAATGAATATGAGCGGAATGGCGGTTTCCATGTTCAAGCCAGACTGCTGTCTCCACTCCTTCTTCAAAACTCTTTACTCTCACCACGCCGAGAATCGGCATCATCAACTCTGTTGCAATAAGCGGATGCTCCTTAGGGCCTTCAAACACAATGCATCTGATTTCCGGTCCTACTTCCACACCGACCATGGAAAGAAGCGTTCTTGCATCACGTCCTACACACTTCCTGTTGAGGGCTCCCTTAGGGGTAATCACTGTTGCGGTAAGTTTATCCTGAATTTCTTTACTTGCAAGATAACAGCCATTTTCTGAAATCAAGTAATTCATCAGTTCATCAGCAATTCCATCTAAAGCCACGATTTCCTTCTCCGCAATGCAGGGAAGATTATTATCAAAAGTACATCCGTTTACAATATCCTTTGCTGCCTTACGCACGTCTGCTGTCTCATCAACTAAAGCAGGGGGATTCCCGGCACCGGCACCAATTGCCCTTTTCCCTGAGGAAAGAACTGCTGTTACCACACCCGGACCTCCGGTTGCAACAAGAAGAGGAATTGCAGGATGTTTCATCATAATTGCACTTGTTTCCATAGTGGGCACTTCCACTGTAACAGCAATGTTATCCGGCCCTCCCGCTTCAAGTGAAGCCTCGTTGATCATGTTAATTGTGTATATCGTTGTTTTCTTTGCATTTGGGTGGGGATTGAATACTACCGTATTTCCACCTGCAATCATTCCAATAGAATTACAGATAACTGTTTCTGATGGATTCGTCGCCGGTGTAATCGCTCCTATTACTCCAAAAGGCCCCATCTCCACCAATGTAAGCCCTCTGTCACCAGACCATGCAATGGTGTGCAGATCTTCTGTTCCGGGCGTTTTGTCAGCCGTAAGCTTATGCTTTAATATCTTGTCTCCCACATTACCCATTCCTGTTTCATTAACGCCCATATTTGCAATGATTTCTGCATTTTCATGTGTTTTTCTTCTAATTACAGAAATAATTTTTTCTCTCTGATCCAGAGTCATATTGCGGACAACCTTTTGTGCTTCAATGGATGCCTTAATGGCATCATTCATGTCCTGAAACACACCATGCATTCCCGTTGCCGGGCTGGCTATCTGCATATTTGCCATGACCTTTTGCACAATGTCATGAATCATGCTCTCGTCTACAGACACGCTATTACCTCCTTTAACCTGGCCCTTCCATAAGCGGCCAATTCTGTATCCTGGGCTGCCGTGCCGCCCGACACTCCCAGTGCTCCTATCATAG
The DNA here is from genome assembly GCA_002490775.1 of Lachnospiraceae bacterium UBA7199. Taxonomy (GTDB): domain Bacteria; phylum Bacillota; class Clostridia; order Lachnospirales; family Lachnospiraceae; genus Suilimivivens. The sequence continues at coordinate 23,007 of DKUR01000014.1, forward strand.
TTTCCCCTACCATAAGCGGCTCGCCGCCTCCCAATATCATCACCTTGCCTTCATTTGAAAATTGAAGACCGTATAAATCCTGGCCTGGCTGGCATAATCGGGATAATTCCTTGGTTGACATCTGAAACGCAGTGGAAGTATATGTTTTGTTAAGCGCCACATCAAAACTTCCATGATAAGCACCGTCCATACAGTGAACCGCCACCGGCCTGCCAGAGGCATCCGACACGGCAATCACCACCCGCATATCCATTTCCAGGGCTTTTTCTTCCACCATTTCAATCAGTGCCACTGCCAGCTTTAGCGACATAGCTTCCTTGACAATTGCCTTATCAACCAAATTCTTTACTATTTTTTCAATATATTCATTTTCCATGAATTATTTCCCAAGCTGCTCCAAAACTTTCTTTGTAATTGCGGCTACCAGTTCCTGACTGTCATCTGCATTCTTTGAAGAGCAGGAACCACAGTTATGACAATTTTCCTTTCCTTTATTCAGGCATAAGTCAGCCGGATGACGTCCCGGAAGTCCCATTTTTCTTCTAAGTTCATACAATTTCTGAACATTTTCAGGACTGAATTCCTTTGGTCCGCCAAGCTGTCTTGCTTTATAAAGCAGTTCTGCATAAAATTCAACAGATTCCATTTTCATATAAGCTGCCAAAAGGTCTGTAGACCATGTAAGTGCACCGTGGCTTTCAAGAAGCACTGCATCAAAATGCTCTAAATAAGGTTCTACCGCATCGGGAATCTCCATAGTAGAAGGTGTTCCATAAGGTGCAATAGGTACACAGCCAAGGGCAATTACAGCTTCAGGCATAATAGGCTGTGTCAATGGAATACCTGCGATTGCAAAGCTTGTGGCAAAAGTAGGATGGGCATGTACCACTGCTCCAACATCAGGTCTCTTCTGATAAACACGCATATGCATCTTTATCTCCGAAGAAGGACGAAATCCTTTATTTGCCTGAATTACCTCTCCCTTTGCATTAACCTTACAGATATAATCGGGAGTCATAAACCCCTTTGATACGCCTGTAGGTGTACAAAGAAATTCATTGTCACTTAACTTAACGGAAATATTTCCGTCATTTGCCGCAACCATGTTGCGGTCATAGATTCGTTTGCCGATGTCACAAATCTGTTTTTTGATTTCATACTCATTTAATGCCATTTTTTTCTCCTTTTCTTTTTTATTTATAATAATTTTAATATTTACCAACTTCCCAAGGCAGTACATCTCCCGGTTCACTCAAATATTCAAGAATATCGGCCACACCTTCACTGGCAATAGAATTAACAAAAAAAATCTTTTTACACCCTGTAAGCCGGAGCCATTTTTCTGCCTGCGCCGGCTCCGCATCTGCTCTGTCAATTTTAGTAACAATACCAATTACATCCCGGTTTACCATGCAGGTAATATTGGGTGGATACAGAGAATAAGGCTCGTTTGCCGCAAGAAGCAGTCCCACCACATCTGCCTCATAAGAGTAAAGCGCTAATGCCCGTCCTAACTTTGCTGTTTGGGCGTATTCCCCCGGTGTATCAATAATTACATCAAAGTAATTTACATACTGTGTTTTTTTATAGGTAATCGTTTCCCCCTTAAGCGCCTGCGTCAGTGTTGTTTTGCCCGACTCGCTCCGTCCTATTAAAATTAATTTCTTCATGTTTTCGTTATCCCGCAAACCGTATAGCCCAAAGTTTCCTCCGTATATGTAAGAATAGCCTGTATCGCCGCTTCCACCTGTGACACTGTTCCCGTAATGATCACGGAACCGGAAAACCTGTCCACAAACCCCAGCTCCACACCGGAAGCCTTTAAAGCAATATCTGCAATAATTATAGCTGTCTCTGCCGGGCTTACCGTTAATACGCCAATGGCTGATTTAGAATATTCTACAGCAGGATTCAGCCCCAGCTTCTCATATAAAATATGATCCGGGTTTGCAATTACATGGGCAAGAGTGATCTGCTTACCGGGTACCAATTCCTGTATGATTCTCTGCATCTCTTCCATTTATAACCATGCTCCCTTCAAAGTCTCTCCTGCCAATAGTCCTAAACTTTCTTTTACATTTTTACTAAATTAATTATAACCTATCGTCCTTGCAAAGTCAACACAAAACAACACATTTTCTGTTCCGTTTTTGCATGTTTTTAGGGTTGTCTTTTTCTTTTTATCCTGTTTTTTTGTGGTTTTTGTTGTTTTTTTATTGTTTTTATGAGATAATAAAATAAATCTGGTTTTTTAGATAAAAATACAAGCTTACAGCCCTGGAAAATATGGAGGATTCTTATGCAAAACCATCCCGTTTTACTGGATATTCATACCCACTGCATTTCAAGCGGACATGGCAGCCGGGACACCATTACGGATATGGCCCGGGCAGCCAGCATTCGTTCCCTTAAGATTCTCGGCATCTCCGACCACGGTCCGGCAACAAAGGGCGCCGGAAGCAGTTCCTACTTCAGGAACCTTTTACTGGCAGACCGCTGCCGCTTTGGCATCACCCTGTTATATGGAGTCGAACTAAACATTTTAAACGAAAAAGGGGATGTTGATCTGGAAGATTCTCTTATTTCTTCTTTAGATTATGCATTTGTCAGCATGCATCACCCTTCATTTAAGACAGACCACACGCTTAATAAAAAGGTGTGCACAAACGCATATATAAATGCCATGAAACATCCCGGCGTACGCTTTTTAGGGCATCCCGACGATGGCTGTTTTCCTGTTGATTATAAGCAGCTCCTATCCGCCTGCATCAAATATCAGGTATACCCTGAAATCAACAATGCTTCCCTTAAACCGGATGCCTACAGAACAGAAGGATTTAAAAACTCATTGGAAATACTTTCCCTCTGTAAAAAACTTAAGCTTCCCATTCTTCTTTCCAGCGACAGTCATGGAAAAGAACATGTTGGAGATATGAAATATATTTTCCCACTGCTGAAGCAATGTCAGTTTCCACCAGAGCTGATACTCAACGAAAACATAGAGTTTTTTATGAAAATATTGGGACTATCAAAAATGTGTATGCCATCTTTCACGAGCCACTCTCATATGAAATAATGCGAACCATAGAATGTTTTCCGCATTTTCCCTGGCCCGCATTATTTGTTATGCATGATACGTCATTCATAAAAGCAGCACTATTCATTAAAAATAATAAAATGGCATAGCATCTCCCACACCAAATCTTTCGTTGGGCTCTGCAGCTCTATCCAACATTCCTGCGCTTTTTTGATAAGTAATTATATCATCCTGCTCTTTTACAACAAGTTGATTTACCGGCCTTTTCTCAGTTACTGTTTTTTTCTGTTCTGCTGGCTTTTTCTCAGCTGTTGTTTTTTTCTGTTCTGCCGGTTTTTTCTCAACCACTGCTTTTGCTGCTCTTTCCATACTTCCTCTTCCTACTGCCATAATAATACCTCCTTAGCAAGCATTTTAAATTCTGCCGCGCTTCTCGTTGACTTTTTGTAAACAGCCACAGGTTTTGAAGCATCCTGCGCCCATTCTATTGATGAATCCACATGAATACAGGAATCAAAAACATGAAATTCCTTATAACCTTTTAGAATTTCTTTTGTCTGCCTGAAATAATTTTTCCGCTCATCCACTTTCGTAATGAGCACACCCATAATCTGTGCATCCGTCATATCCTGAAGCTCGTTTAGAAAATCAAACATATTTGCCAGCCCAAAAAGCCCCCAGGGAGATGCTTCCACCGGCACAATAACATAATCGGATGCACATAAAATGTTAATCACCCATGTTCCAAGCGTGGGAGGCGCATCAATCAAAATATAATCATATTCCTTTTCTTCTTTGATGGTATGCAGACATTTTTTTAAAATAAATTCTCTCTGCATCATGGTAAAAAGCTCATATTCCACCTGACTCATAAGCGTAGAGGATGGAATCAAATCCAGATTCTCATAAACAGTAGGAACAATATAATCCTTCAAATCTTTTTTATTACAGATAGCATGATAAAGATTTTTTTCACCTCCCGCCATCTTAAGCACTTTTTCCTCGTCGAAAAATGTCAAGGATAAGTTCAACTGCATATCCCCGTCTATCAGAAGAACCTTTCTCCCTGCTGCCGACAATTCATACCCAAGATTAGCACAGGAAGTCGACTTTCCACTTCCTCCCTTATTGTTCGTAAAACATATAGTCATCGTACTTCGGTGTTTTCTCATCATGCTCTCTCCAAACTATTGATAAATCTGAATCTCAAAAGACCTTGCCACACACTCTCTGGCCTGAGTCAGATTTTCAAATTCACCAGCCTCAAGCATTTGTGTCAAAATATTACCAATTGCTGTGGCTTCTCCCGGCCCTGCATGTACCGGCACGCCCGTAAACTTAGCAGTTAATTCATTTAAGTATACGGCGTTGGAACCGCCTCCAATAATATGAATTCTGTCATATTTTACCCCGGTTAATTTTTCGATCTCTTTAAGCTTTTCCATATAACATCTTGCAAGACTATTATAAACCACGCACGCTAATTGGGGCAACGTCTCCGGTACTGTTTGTGAAGTTTTTTTGCAATAATCCTGAATAGCAGCAACCATATCATCAGGAGATAAAAAGCTTTTATCCTGACAGTCTACAATTGTCTCTATTGTTTCTTTGGAAGCCTGTTCGCACAAATCACCATAAGACATATCGGGGGCCAGTTTATTCCTAACTGACTGAATCATCCAAAGCCCCATAATATCGGTTAAGTAGTTAATCCGCCCCTGATAACCGCCTTCATTTGTAAAGTTAGCCTTCCTGCTTTCCGGTGAACAATCTGCTTCCGCTCGCTCAACTCCCATCAGCGACCAAGTACCTGAGCTGATAAAGCATACGTTCTCATCATTAGATGGAATTGCTGTGACTGCGGATTCCGTATCATGAGTAGAAGGCAGTACCACATGGCAGTCATATCCCACAAGCTTCTTCACCTCATCTGTCAGGGAGCCTATTCTGCTGCCCGGCATGTAGATTTTCTGAAACATATCCTTATTATACCCCAGCTTTTCAATCAATTCATAATCCCAATCCCGGGTTTTAGGATTTATCAATTGGCTGGTAGTTGCCTCTGAATATTCCTGAACCTTCTTTCCGCAAAGCTTATAATGAAAATAATCCGGCATCATCAACATTGCCGATGCATTTTCCATGTGCTCAGGATTATTTTTTTTAACGGCCATCAATTGATATATTGTATTATAAATTGCTTTTTGAATACCGGTTCTTTCATACAAATCATTCTCACTGATTATTTTATAAACCTCTTCATCCATTCCCTCTGTTCTGTGATCCCTGTACCCTACTGCTTTCCCAAGAATCTTATCTTCTTTATCAAGCAGTAAAAAGTCTACTCCCCAAGTATCAATTCCTACGCTTTCAGGAACTTTTCCCAGCTCATGACATTTTTTCATCCCAGCTATAATTTCGTCAAACAGCCTTTCAACGTTCCAATACAAAACGCCTTCTTCCTCGTCCATGCCATTCCAGAAACGATACACTTCTTCCAACCGGATTTTTCCATCTTCAAGACTTCCTAAGATATGCCTTCCACTGGATGCTCCAATATCGACTGCAAGAAAATATTTTTCCATTGCCTTCCCTCCTTCTCAAAAAATACCAAGTATCTTTTCCCTGAATCCCCCATAAATTTTATCGTAATCCGTATAACCTATATTGCTGTCTTTAAACTTTACCGCCCATTCATCCCTGATACTTTTAGCGATAAGATCTTTATTCTCACTTTCAGTAAGCAAAACTGCCGGAAAAACATAGTAAATCATAAAAAAATTTAAATCCGCCTGGGTACGGGATCTGATTTTTCCATTAACGGAAAATTTTTCTTTCACAGCATCCGTAAAGGCAGCCGCAACGTCCTTTGCTGCTGCTTCCTTATTCTCCCCTGCATCCACATATTCTGCCATCTCTTCAAAAAAATGTCCGTGCTGCTGCCGAAACTCTTTCATGTATTTTTCATAGGATGCTTTTTTCAATTTTTTCATCATGATCAACATATTGTCAAACATGGTTTCCACTTGATTTAACATACTTTCCTCATTTCTGCAGTCAGTCTACCACAACCCCTTTTTGAAGCATTATGTTTGCATAAAGAGCTGATTCCCCTGTGGCAATAATCGCATAAGCCGTTTTAGCCTCTTCATAAAAGGCAAAGCGTTCAATATTTCCCACTACTGCTTCCCCACGTTCATCATGTTCTTGAATAATTTTTTTGTATGTGTCCCATATCGGAGTTTCCACATTATCTCCCGGCATAACCTGCATCAGATTTACAGGATGCTCCACATAAGTATCTAACGGAAATACCTTTAAAATCGCATCCAAAAGCTCTGGAACCCCATGCCCGTCACAACGGATAACAATTGCATTTTTCCCCATAGATTCCGCAGGAAAATTGCCATCGGAAATTACAAGCCTGTCACTATGCCCCATTTCAGCCAATACCTTTAATAATTCTGGTGATAGAATTTTAGGAATACCCTTTAACATTTTTAGTCCTCCTGTTCCTGTTCTTTGCGCATATAATTTTTATAAAATTTCCTTATTTGATAAAAAGGGGACAGGGATATTTCCCTGTCCCCTTTCAACAACTCAACTTACATTACACTACTGATTAATCATACAGGTTAGGAGCGATGGAAGCGTCCTTCATGTTTGTAGAATCATACCAGTAACCCTGTGTAGGAACGTCTGATACAGACTCGCCATTTGCAATCTTGGTAAGTACTTCTACAGTTGTCTGGCCCATTGCCAGAGGAGACTGTGTAACAGCACCAAACATCTTACCGCTTGTGATAGCGCCCTTGATTACGGAACCTGCATCAAAGCCTGCTGCTAAGATAGAAGTTGCAGGATCTGTTCCCAGTACATCAAGGTTCTCGTTAGCTGTCAGAATACCTTCTGCTGCAACCTGGTTAGAACCGAACATACCAATTGTATCAGCCTTATTCAGGATAACAGATGCTTCTGTTGCGCACAATTCAACTGTTGTCTGTGCAGGTACTGCAACTTCGATGATGATATCAGCACTTGCTTCATCACCTTTTTCACTACAGTTGTTTACATAGTATTCGTTACCAATAACAGCAACTGCTTTTCCATCAGCCTTTGCAAGCTCGATGATCTTGTCAATGAATCCAAGACCGCGGCTTGTAATAGATTCGGAAGTAGCTTCCTGATTTACTTCACCAATTCTTACAGGTGCAGTAGCGCTGGCAATTTTGTCCTTTAATGCAGGATAGAGATTTTCTGCTGCTGTTGCGCCTGCTGCATAGTTATCTGTTGCAATAGTAGCATATACGGAGCCTTCAGGAGCGCTGGGAATACCAGAGTCAAAACATACTACCGGAATCCCCTTATCCATTGCAGTCTGCAGGGAGTCAAGACAAGCTTCCTGATCACATGCTGCAAGGCCAATACCATTAGGCTGATTATTAATTGCATTATTCAGCATGTTAACCTGATCTGCAATATCACTCTCAGCATTAGGTCCTGTACAGTTTACAGTTACGCCCAGTTCTTCTGCTTTCTGGTTTACGCCTGTTACGGCTGCCTGCCAATAAGATGACTGATAACTCTTAACGATGATCTCAAATTTGTAATCACCGCCTGTTGCTACTGAAGCATCTGTAGCAGGTGCTGCATCTTCCGTTGCTGGTGCTGCATCTTCTGTTGCTGGTGCTGTATCTGCACTTGCAGGTGTATCAGACTTACCACCGCATCCGGCAAGAAGTGTTGCTGCCAAGCTTACACACAACAGGGTTGTTAATACTTTCTTTTTCATTTTTTTCCTCCTTTATGAAGATGATAAATAATTTATATGTAACTGCATTATACAGTTTCATATCAGTAACTTAAAATCTGATCAGATTTTTTCTTTTTTCTTTTTCATGATATCAACCAAAACTGCCCCGATTAAAACCAGACCTGTGATAATCTGCTGCCAGTTTGCCTGTAATCCTATGTAAGGAAGTCCTGTCTTTAACAGACAAATAACAAACACACCGATCAAAGAGCCGCCCACACTGCCTACGCCGCCGCTTGCAGAAACACCGCCGATAATAGCTCCGCCGATTGCCTCCAGCTCAAATCCGGCTCCGGTTCCCGGCTGTACCGTAGAAAATACTGCCGAATAGGCAATTGCAGCCAATCCTGCAAAAAGCCCGGAAATTACGTATGCCATAATGTGATAAAACTTCACATTGATACCTGAAAGAATTGTTGCTTCCTTGTTACTTCCAATGGCAATGGTATAACGCCCGATCTTTGTATGATTCAGCACAAATGCCATAACTGCAACAAGCAGCAGTACCCATAAAAAGCCAAGGGGAATCTTCGTACCATTTACCGTAATCTTAAAGATATTTCTAAACCAGCTTCCAGGCGTTCCACTGGTGGGCCAGGAAATTCCCAATCTGTTTGAGAAAATGGAACCAAGCCCTCTGGTAATCATACAGGTACAAAGGGTTGCCAGAAATGGCGGCAGATTCATAATGGAAACAAGTACGCCATTTAACAGGCCGATTACAATACTAAGCAGCAGGGCCATCAGCATGCCGGCCCACACCGGCCATCCCTTCTGAACGATCAAAAAGCCGCCCGTTAAGGAATAACAGATAAGCCCCGTACCAATTGAAAGATCAACTCCCCCGGTAATCAGCGGGAAAGTAACACCAATTGCCATAAGTGCAATGTAATAGGAATAATCCAAAATACTCATTGCTGTTGAATATTTTCTAAAATCAGGACTGACAGCACTGAAGAATATAATCAAACCCACAACTACCAAAAGCACAATAAACTTCTGGCCGCCCAGTCTTGAAATTACCGATTTATTTTGTGTATTCGGTACACTGTTTTTACTCATGTTTTCTTCCTCCTAACTTATCTCCCGCGTTGCCATGTTCATGATTGCTTCCTGAGAAGCCTCTTCAATGCCGATTTCCCCGGTCTTCTTGCCTTCACACATAACCACAATACGGTCACTCATTCTCAATATCTCAGTCATTTCGGAAGAAATCATGATAATCGATTTCCCATCCTCTGCCAGTTTATTCATCAACTTATAGATCTCGTTCTTTGCGCCTACGTCAATACCCCTTGTAGGCTCATCAAATATCAGAATATCGCAGTTTCTTACCAGCCATTTTGCAATAACCACCTTTTGCTGATTACCGCCGGAAAGATTTACCACCAATTGATTAATGCTGGGTGTCTTGGTATCAAGAGAGTCTACATACTCCTGAGAAACCTCCCTCTCAGCCTTCTTATCAATAAACAGGCCTTTCACATATTTTTCCAGTGTCGCCATAGTAGAATTCTCTGCAACTGTCTTCTGCACTACGATGCCATAACGCTTCCGATCTTCTGACAGGTAGCCGATACCGCATTTTACCGCATCTTCAGGGGAATTGATGGTTACCTTTTCCCCATTGATATAAATATCTCCGCTTTCCTTGGGATCGGCCCCAAAAATCGCTCTTGCAGTTTCTGTACGTCCTGCTCCCATAAGACCGGAAAATCCAAGGATCTCGCCCTTATGAAGTTCAAAACTTACATCCTGCACCATTCTGCCTGCATTTAAATGTTCCACCTTAAGGACTACGGGAGCATCCTTGGCAACCATGCTTTTCTGCTTAGGATCTTCATAAATCACACGGCCTACCATCATGTTAATGATATCGTCCTTGGTACACTCCTCTGTAATCAAGGTTCCTACATAGGTGCCGTCACGCATGACTGTCACACGATCCGTAATCACCTTGATCTCATCCATACGATGAGAAATATATACAATCCCCATTTGCTGCTTTCTTAAATCCCTGATAATTTTAAACAGCTCTTCTATTTCCGTCTCTGTAAGTGCTGCAGAGGGCTCATCGAAAACAATCACCTTTGCATCATGGGAAATTGCCTTTGCAATCTCACACATCTGCTGTTTTCCAACTGTCAAATTACTCATGGTCTCTGTAGGATCAATGTCAATATGAAGTCGGTCAAAAAGCTTTTTTGCTTCCTCATTCATTTTTTTATCATCAATGGCAATGCCCTTCTTAAACTCTCTGCCTATAAAAATATTTTGTGCAACCGTCAAATGCCCCAGCATATTTAATTCCTGATGCACAATAACAACGCCGGCACTCTGCGCTTCCCTTGTATTATGGAACTCGACCTCTTTTCCCTCGTAGATGATCGTCCCTGAATCTTTCTTGTAAATACCTGTAAGCACTTTCATCAGCGTGGATTTTCCCGCGCCATTTTCTCCCATCAGAGCGTGAACCTCGCCTTTTCTCACTTCAAAACTAACGTGGTCCAAAGCGTGTACTCCGGGGAAAAACTTATCAATTTCTTTCATTGTCAAGATTACTTCGCCCATATTTTTACCTTCACCTTTCTGTACGTCTGGCTCTACTCACTCTCTAATTCCTTCTGCGTCTTGCAACAACGTCTGCATAAACTGCCACAATAACAATGATACCTGTAATAATAAGCTGGTAATCCTTTGAAAAATGAAGTGCCAGAATACCTTCCTGCAAAAGAGCGATGATAAACACGCCGATCACCGTACCGCCAATAGATGCAAGGCCGCCCGTCATGGAAGTACCTCCCATCACACAACCGGCAATCGCCTCATTATTGTACGAATCGCCATAACCGGGCTGAACCGTTGTATATGCTGCCACAAAGAAAATAGCGGCAATGCCCACAAGAATGCCGCAAATCACATATGCCAGCATTTCCCACTTTTTAACATTTACACCGGAAAGTCTCACTGCTTCTTTATTGCTTCCAAGGCTTAATATGTAACGTCCTGCCCTAGTTTTGTTCAATATTATGGAACAAATAACCGCAAAGACAAGGAATATCACAAGACCTACCGGAAAATTTCCCACCTTAACCAAGTTACGGAACCATCCTTGTTCTGATGTCCCCTGGGGCCAGCTTACCGACTGGGTTTTGGTAAATACGCTTGCCACACCCTTTGCAATATTCATGCTTGCCATAGAAACAATAAAAGGAGGTACCGACCAATATGCCACAAGATAGCCGTTAAATATACCAAAAAGAGTTCCAACAAGGATACTGATTACAAGGCTTAAAGCCACCGGCACGCCATAGGATGTCAGGCAGTAGCCGGACACCAGCGCCGAGCAGAACATCACCGGTCCAATTGAAAAATCAATTCCTCCCGTAGCAATAACAAATGTTACTCCCAGCGATAAAAAACCCAGAAAATAAGCATAGTTAAGTGCGCTTAAAATTCTTGGAAGCCCTGCAAAATTATCGCCAAATACTGTAAAAAATACGTACATTAAAATCAATACGCCGCACAATATGATTCTGTTAAAACCAAGTTTTTCCACAATTGGATTATGTTTTATTTTTTCCAATTTCTTTCCTCCCAATTCCAGATACAGCTTTTATTAAGCATATCAAAAATACAGGTCATTACAATTCTGCTATGGAATTTACGAAATTCCATCACAGGAAAGCTTTTTCAGGCTTTCCTATGATGGAGCTTTTTAGGCTCGTAATTCCACCGTTCTTATAGGGCCTGTGTAAAAATATTATTTGATTGTCTTATACATGGGACCGTATGCGCCACATGCTCTGTAATCCTGACCTTCTCTGTCCATACCAAAAGCATTCCATGCTGACGGACGGAAAATCTTTTCTTTCGGAACATTATGCATACATACCGGAATTCTCAAAATAGAAGCAAGGGTTATAATATCAGCTCCAATGTGCCCATAACTGATAGCTCCATGATTAGCGCCCCAATTATTCATTACATCATAAGCAGTCTTAAAATATCCTTCTCCCGTACATCTGGGTGCAAACCAAGTGCAGGGCCATGTATAGTCCGTACGTTTCCAGAGTGTATCAGAAACATCTTCCGGAAGATGTACTGTCCATCCTTCTGCAATCTGAAGAACAGGGCCAAGATTCTTTACAAGATTCAAGCGGATCATAGTAACAGGCATTTCTGCTTTGGTCTCAAATCTGGAAGAAAATCCGCCTCCCCTGAAATATCCATTATCTGCTGCACACCATTCGGTAGCCTTTAAGATTGCTTCCTGATCTTCCTCGGTCACCTCATACCAAGGCTTCATCACACCATTGCCATCTGCGTCTTTTGCCTCGCCGCAGGCATCCAGACATGCTGCGCCTGAGTTGATCAGGTGAATAAAACCGTCTGCATCCTTTGCATGTCCTTCAATGTCATATCCGGTCACTCTCTTAACCGCATCACCGCTCCAATAGGTACGCACATCTGCAAAAATCTGTGCCCGGTTGGTAAGCAGCTTCATAAACAGCATTCCAAGTCCATTTAAAACATCATTTTCTGTTGCAAGGATATAAGGCTCCCTTGCTCCATTCCAGTCAAAGGAAGTGTTAAGCAATGCTTCCGGGAAATCACAGTTCGGGTAAAAATCTGTCCATTGACGCTGTCCCTGGAACCCTGCTGCAATCGCATTATGCCCCACCATTTCTTCTTCACGTCCTTCTGGAAGATTCGGGTTCCCATTCATTAAATCCTTAATGATCACCATCATCTTCACTACAAATTCCCATGATTTTTCTTTTTCTTCATCGGAATCTTTTACAAAGTCAGGATTTTTATCATATCCTTCCCTGCATTTTTCTTTTGTCCATTTTAATGCTTTTTCATATTCTGCCTTGTCATATATTTCTTCTGTCATTCGACGGATAATTTCCACTTCATCTACAGATTCCACACGCATACCAAGATATTCTTCTATAAAGGCAGGATCAATAATAGAACCGCCTATACCCATTGTCACGGAACCGATCTGCAAATATGACTTTCCACGCATGGTAGCTGCTGCAACAGCCGCACGTCCAAAACGAAGCAGCTTTTCCTTTACGTCTTCCGGAATAGAAGTGTCATCAGCTTCCTGCACCTCATGTCCATAAATTCCAAAAGCCGGAAGTCCTTTCTGAGCATGAGTTGCCAGCACAGATGCCAAGTATACTGCACCGGGACGCTCTGTTCCATTAAATCCCCATACAGCCTTAATTGTCATGGGATCCATATCCATTGTTTCAGAACCATAGCACCAGCAAGGCGTTACCGTTACGGTAATATCCACACCTTCTTTTTTAAATTTTGCTGCGCAGGCTGCTGCCTCACCTACACGTCCAATGGTGGTATCAGCAATCACCACTTTCACCGGCTCGCCATTTGAATACTTTAAATTTTCTTCAAATAATTTGGCTGCGGACTTTGCCATATTCATCGTCTGATCCTCTAATGATTCTCTGACTTTAAGAGCTCCCCTGCGTCCATCAATCGTAGGTCTGATGCCAATTACCGGATAATCTCCCACTAACCTGTTTTTTGCCATTTGATAACCTCCTTATACATAATAAATAATAATTCTCGTTTCTATAGCATTGGTCTTGTAAATATGTAACAAAACTTCTTGCCTTACCGTTACTTTTTATTATATAGAATGACAAATAAAAACAAAAGTGATATACTATAAAAAAATAGTAAAATATTCACTTGTTTATTATCAGTTCATATATAGGAGTAGTTTTAATGAAATATCTTGATTACAAAGAACACCGGGAGCAGGGAACTTTTAATTTCCCGATCGCTTTTTATCATGTTAATTTTCACAGCCCCCGGTATCACATGCCATATCACTGGCATCACCACTATGAAATTCTCCGCATCATATCCGGTGCCTTTCACCTGACACTTGACAGCAATACCAGAAGCTACCATGAAGGAGATGTTGTTTTTATTACTGACGGGATGCTTCATGGGGGAAATCCAGAGGACAATACCTGCATTTATGACTGTATTGTTTTTGATCTTCAGATTCTCATGAAAAATAACCATGTTTGTTCAAAATCCATACATGATATAATGAATCATAAAATCATAATCAATACGCTGCTTTCCAAAAACAATTCCTCTATTCTGCCTATCGTGGATAACCTTACCCAGGCTTTGTCATGCAAACATACCGGTTATGAATTTATGACGCAGGGTTACCTTTATCAGCTTCTCGGCACTGTTTTAGAAGAGCATCTTTATCAGGAAAACATTTATGATATGACGGAGTCCAGGCGCCTGGATTCCATAAAAGAGGTTCTCACTTACATTTCCGAAAACTACAACCAAAATATCAGCCTCGATATGCTGTCAAAAATTGCAGGCATGAATTCCAAATACTTCTGCCGCTACTTCCGCAGTATGATGGAAAGAACACCGATTGATTACCTGAATTACTACAGGATTGAATGTGCCTGTGAAATGCTTTCCACTAAAAATATTTCTGTCAAGGAAGCCGCCATTTCCTGTGGATTCAATGATGAAAGCTACTTTATTAAAACATTCAGCAAATACAAGGGGATCACACCAAAACAATTTACGAAAAAACAATTTTAACTGATAATCAGGGGAGGGGTTATGAAACCAAAACGTTTTTTATCTTTTTTTATTGTCTTTCTTCTTATATTAATATCCACAAGTGCCTGCGGCCGTAAGAAAGAAGAAACTGCATCCATATGTCCCTTTGCGGAAGTTTTTTGGGAAGATACTATAGACGACGTTCTTCATGCAGAAGGAACTGCTTATTCCACCTACGACTCTGTCTATGGCGGAACCTGCTATACATTTCCCAAGGAATATGAAGGCTATAATGGAACCATCAAGTATATGTTTGATGGGGAAAATCAGTTGATGTGCGTTGCCTGGGCCTATGGCTGTGAAAGCGAAAAAGAATTGCTGGAGCTTTATGACACTATCAACACTTCTGTCAATGGCATTTATGGAGAAAGCAGCTATGGCGCCAATCATCCCGGAAATTACGGAAATGTCTGGTACCTTGAAAGCGGCGACATCGTCCTGACCACCATGATCACTTCAGAAAACAAAGCACTGCAATATGCTTATCTTCATCCTCTTGTCTCTAAGGATACAACGATTAAATAACCACTGCTTCCTTAGAGACTCCAACGGATACACAGCAGCAGGACATGCCGCCAAATGCAAATTAACTGATTATTTTGTTACAATCTCACCATTTAAATCCCAGAGATCTTCCCATCCTTTTGCGCCTTCCCACAAAAATACCTGTCCTTTCACCAGACGACAGTTTTTATCTTCCTTTGCAATTGCTTCCATTTCCTCTTTTGTGAGGGGATCTTCCACAGCACACTTTAAATTAGAAATGTACTGATCTGGTTTCACTGAAAAAGGAATTGGAATCTGGCCTCTTTGTACCGCCCATTTCAAGCAGATTACTGCTGGATGTACCTGATGGTTTTTTGCTGCCTCTGCAACTGCCGGCAGCTGTGTATCCACTACATCTTCCGCCGTTCTGTCTCTTTCCGGCCTTGAAGGAGAGCCGATAGGACAATAGCCAATGGGCAGAATGTCATGTGCTTTGGCGTACTCAAATAACTCTGGCTGCTGAAAAGAAGGATGCAGCTCCATCTCCAATGCTGCTGGTTTTATTCTGCAAAGAGGCAGTACCGCTTCCAGCTTTGGAATGGTCATATTACTCATGCCAATATAGCGCACCAGCCCTTTGTCCACCAACTCCTCACACTGATGCCATGCTGTCATAAACTCATCCACCGAAAAAGGTCTCGAATCGGGATTTCTGGCATCCCCATCGCACCCAGGTGCATGATAGTTTGGAAAGGGCCAGTGGACAAAATATAAATCAAGATATTCAAGTCCTAAATCTGACAGACTCTTCCCACAGGATTCTAATACTTCCCCTTCCCCATGCATATCATTCCATACTTTAGAGGTAACAAACAGTTCTTTTCTCTCCACTACCTTTTCGGAAAAAATCCTATGCAGAACTTTTCCGATTTCCTCCTCATTCTGATAAACAGATGCACAGTCAATCAGGCGATAGCCATATTTAATTGCACCATAAACCGCCTCTGAAACTTTTTCCGCACCATATTTATCTGAGCCAAAGGTCCCAAGTCCCATGCAGGGAATCTCTTCTCCACTGCTTAATATTCTCCGGGGAATTTTATTTTGGTCAATTTTATTCTCCATGCTTTCCTCATTTCCACACTGATTTTCACTTATTCGAAACCACAGTGCTTTCACACATTAATCATTAAAAACCACAGCGACTTTGCCGCATTGCCCACCAGCCATCAAACGGTACGCTTCATCTGCTTTCTCAATAGGGAATTCATGGGTAATCAAATCTTCCGGATGAATATTCCAGCGAACCAGGCGTTCTACTAATTCCTCCATCCTCCACAATGACGTTACCCAGGAACCATAAATTGTCTTCTGTCCATGAATAATGTCAGGACTGGGATTAAAGGTGCAGGTCCCGCCTTCTCCTACAAAAGCAATCTTTCCCCATTCTCTGGTTGCCCGGATTGCCAACTGCCTTCCTGCATCATTTGCCGAAGCGTCAATTGCTCTCTCTACGCCTTTTCCTCCGGTCACTTTCAGAATCTCTTCTAATGTATTTTCGCCAGGCTTAAACACATAATCCACCAGTCCCAGCTTCTTTGCCAGTTCAATCCGGTAATCATTCATTTCCACGCCAATCAGCTTATCGGCACCCATAGCCTTTGCCAGCATCAAAGCTGCCAGTCCTACCGGTCCAAGTCCGGTAACCAAAACAGCATCATTGCCACAAATACCAATTTTTTCAATTGCCTCATATACTGTTCCAAAGCCACATGCTACCTGAGCCCCATCCTTATAAGTAAGTTCATCTGGCAATGCAATCAAATCCTTCTCCTCTGCCAGAATATAAGGAGCCATACCTCCGTTCCTCTGCCAGCCATAAGCCTGACGGAATTTGCTTTTACAGGATATGTAGTATCCTCTCCTGCAATCGTTGCAAACACCGCAGCCTGAAATATGGTACACGATTACTCTGTCTCCTTTTTTAAAACGACGCAGCCCCTCACCTTCCTTTATAATAATACCGCAGGGTTCATGTCCTGCCGCCATACCCGGAATATAGCCTTCCGGTCCTTTTCCCGTATGCTCCCTGTAAATACAACGGATATCACTTCCACAGATCGTACTTGCCTTGGTTTGAATCAAGACCTGTCCATATCCCGGTTCCGGCACCTCAAACTCTTTCATTTCCACCGTACTGTTGCCAGGCAGAATTGCCCCCTTCATCATCATTTTTACTGCCATAATTTCCCTCTCTTTCCGCACTTTACTTGTGCTGCAAACTCTATACTTTTATTATAAAACTTTTCCTTAAATATTTAAGTAGCATTTCTGCCATTTTATTCTATAAAATGTCGTGTTTTTGCAGATTTTATGATATAATTGCTAAAGCAAAAAATTTCGGACAACATGGAGCATTTTCCTGTCCCCCGGACTTACAGACTGAGAAAGGTTGAGTTATTTATGAAAACGCTATACACAGATATGGATATACATTTTTCTATGGACGGTGTTCCCATCCAGGCACTGAATATCGTCTTTGAACACTTTAATCATGCAATTCCTTCTCACAGCCACGGAAGCAGATGCTATGAAATACATTATATTCCTTATGGCTACGGAAAGCTGAAATCTGAAGGAATCTATTATGACATTACACCGAATACACTTTATGTCACCGGCCCTCATATAGAACATGCCCAGGCTCCAGTGCCGCCGGATCTGATGCAGGAATACTGCATTTACCTGAAAATCAGAAATATCTCCCGAAAAAAACCTTCATCTGTTCTTGATGCCTTTATTTCCACCCCTTTCTGGATTGGACAAGATTCTCAGGGAATCCATGCGCTTATGAAGCAGCTTTTTGATGAGCTGGCACATCGATATACCGGCTACCAGAATCAGGTTGAACTGCTTTTATCCCAACTACTGATCTATGTCGTCCGCAATTACGAGCAATGTCAGATTTCCAAGACCTCTTTTTCCAAAAACAATCTGGCAGATTCAAAATCCGTTATCATTGAAGAATATTTTCTCTATGAATATGCTTCTCTTTCTTTGAACAGCCTTGCTAACAAATTAAAACTCAGTCCCAGACAAACCCAGCGCCTTCTAAATGAGTATTATGGAAAAACATTTCAACAAAAAAAAGTGGAAGCCAAAATGTCTGCTGCGGCCATTTTACTTTCCGACAAATCCCAAAGCATCACTGCTATTGCTGAATCGCTGGGCTATTCCTCTGCTGAACATTTTTCATCTGCCTTTCGGAAATATTACCAGACAAGTCCCAGAGAATATCGGAAACAGGTTCAGTAAGCAAATCGGTTCCCCATATTAGAGACATATCATAAGGATGTCAGACTTTGCCAGCCATCCTTATGATAAGAAAAAGGATCTTGCGGGAACAAAGCCTGCAAGGTCCTGAATTTAACTTTTCATTCTGTTGTTTCCTTTGTCCGTAATTATTTATTCTGAATAGCCGCCTGTGCCGCTGTTAGATTCTGATGACTTTTACCCCACCTGTGAGGAATT
>DKUR01000071.1 GCA_002490775.1 Lachnospiraceae bacterium UBA7199
TGACTAGCTTCCTACTCGATTTGCCCTTTCACAGCTTTGTTGTTTCGGGCTGGTTTTTCGTATTTCTGTAAACTCTAATTTTATTCGGAAAAATTCAAATTTCCGTGTTAAAACTTGCGGAATTCCACACCATTTCTACCTCTTGGCTAGTGGCTTTTTCGGCAGCAACCTAACATAATCACATTCATTCACACTACACGGAATCACTTCTGTATTAAATAAATTTCAGTTTCACAAATTTCTTTTTACCAATACGGAGTACATCACCGTCCTCAATAGCCTCTTCCATGCTGGTGATGGGAACACCATTTTTGCGGACGCCGCCTTGCGCGATCAGTCTTCGCAGTTCACTTTTGCTGCCTGTCAGTCCGCTTTCCAAAAAAGGTGTAAGGCAGTCAAACAGATTTTTCTGATTTGCCGTAATTTCAAGGCTTTCTACCTCCTTGGGAATCTCCTTTTTGGTAAATGCTTCTTCAAAGAATTTTTCTCCTGCCGCAGTTTCTTCCGGGGTGTGGTATAAAGAAGTGATGGTTCTAGCCAGCAGAAGCTTGCTTATCTTGGGATTCTGCCCTGCTGCCAGGGCTTTTTTATCTCATCCAACTCCTCCGGCAGAATATCTGTGGCTAATTCAAAGTATTTTATTATTATAAAATCCGGTATCTGCATGACCTTACGGAACATAGTTCTGGCATCCTCGTAAATACCGATGTAATTGCCCAGACTCTTGCTCATTTTTTCCACACCGTCAATGCCCTCCAAAATTGGCATAAACAATGCTGCTTGTGGTTCCATTCCCCTATCTTTTTGAAGACTTCTTCCCATCAGGATGTTAAACGTCTGATCTGTTCCGCCAAGTTCTAAATCCGCTTCCAGCGCTACTGAATCATATGCCTGCATCAGCGGATAAAAGAACTCATGCAGGCCAATGGGAATATTGTTGCGAAAGCGGTTCTCAAAATCATCCCGCTCCAGCATTCTTGCCACTGTAATGGTAGAAGCCAGTTGAAGCACCTCATCAAGCTGTAGCGGCTCCAACCATTCCCCGTTGTAGCGTACCTGAGTTTTCTCCCGGTCCAATATGTGAAAAATCTGTTCCTGATATGTCTGAGCATTCACCAACACCTCATGTTCTGTCATGGCTTTCCTACCCTTTGATCTGCCTGTTGGATCTCCAATTTTGGCAGTAAAATCGCCAATCACAATAACAATTGTATGCCCCATGTCCTGCAATTGCTTTAACTTACGAAGTACCACCGCATGACCGATGTGAATATCCGCAGCGCTGGGATCCATACCGAATTTCACAGTAAGGGGCTTGCCTGTGCAAATGCTTTTTTCCAGCTTAGCCGCCAGTTCTTCTTCTCCCACCAGATTTACTGCTCCCTGTTTAATTATGCGCATCTGGTGCGCAGCCTGTTGTTTGATTGTTTCATTGGTTGTCATTTTTTTTCCTTTCTAAGGCTTGGCGCCTCCTGCAAATTTATGATTTCTTTCCATTCAGGTGAAGACTAAGACAACCAATGAGTGTACTTTATTTGGTGATATATCCTTACGCAAAAAACTCCCGTCCTTCAAAAGGACGAGAGTCTATTATCTCGCGATACCACCTAATGTTTATAGACAGCTCACACTGCCCACCTCTTCGAGTACGACCTTATGGCTTATACTCTAGCACGCTAACGGATGCGGGAACCGTCGCAGCCTACTATCCACAGTTTTGCAGAATTTGGTGCGAAGCTCAAAGATGTATTCACACAAAGCTTCCCATGCGCCTCTCATCAACCGGCTGCTTTCTGTATGTTTCCTTCTGTGCTACTTCTTCTTATCATTGCTTTTCTTAATCAAATCACTTGAATATGAAATTGGTAGTATTATAAACATATAAAAAAGTATTTGTCAAGCAGTTTTTTGATTCCATTCCATCAGGAAGAATCGCAATAATATGTTTTTTATGGTACAATGTGCTGTGAAGCTTTTTACGAATGGAATGTCTGTAAATCTTAAGTGGAAAAAGGTATAAATTACATATCATAACAGGAAGAAACATGAGGTAGATCATATGTCCATACAGGGAGAAACAAGAGAAAAAACAAGGATTCATATACGGGAGCCCAAGCATTACAGAGTGATCATGCATAATGATGATTTTACGTCAATGGATTTTGTGGTGGAAATACTGATAGATATTTTTCATAAGGATGAAACAGAGGCAACGCGCCTGATGCTGATGGTACATGAAAGCGGCAGAGCGGCAGTAGGCTCCTATCCTTACGATATTGCGGTCACTAAAGTACAGGCGGCGCAGGCAAGGGCGAAGGAAGCGGGCTTTCCCTTCCGGATGACAGTTGAGGAGAACTGAACCGATGTCATTAAGGTAAGGAATGACAGATGTGGGAGGATGTCACGCCCCAGATAGCCGCTGGGCATAAGTCTATGACGAACCTATGTTCAGCGGTAAGAAGGACTAAGTATCCCCACCATAGGCTATGGAATGAGGACGCAATCGGCGCATTTGGCCATCCATGACCAAGTTGCGCCTTCATCGGACATCGTGTCCGATGATTGCTGGGTAAATAGGGGACACTAAGTCCTGCTAACCGCCTTCCATAAGGTTCGGCATAGACTTTATGTCCAGCCGGCTATTCGGAGCGTGACGTCCTCCCAGGACTGTTACTCCTTACCTTAATGACATTGAAACTGAAGGGTTACAATAAAGGAGGCATAATTATGCAG
Organism: Lachnospiraceae bacterium UBA7199; assembly: GCA_002490775.1. GTDB lineage: Bacteria > Bacillota > Clostridia > Lachnospirales > Lachnospiraceae > Suilimivivens. Next base: position 2,734 of record DKUR01000071.1, read on the forward strand.
GTATCAAGTGAAGTGGCAGAAATGATCAATACCACATTTGCAATGGCTCAAAGCGCACATTTTGAATATGTGACGCCGGAGCTTGCACTGTATGTAATCTGTCAGAATAAAGTGTTTGCACGTGCTTTTGAAAACTGCGGCGGAAATGTGAAAGAGCTGGATCGGCAGTTAAGAACATATCTGGATACCTATATGGAGCAAAGGTCCGGGGAGGCGGAAAGCACTCCTGAACTTTCAACGGGAATGGGAAATATGCTGGCCTGTGCATGGGCATCAGCCCAGGGCAGCGGCAAGCCTGTAGTGGAGCTGCCCCATGTGATACATGCCATGTATGAACTGGAAGAAAGTTATGCTGTTTATTATATGCGCGCACAGGGCGTAGAGATGACAGAACTTTTGCAGGAAATGGCAATTGCCTGTGAGGAAGCTGCATACGAAAGCGGTAATGGGAAAGAAAATGCCAAAAAGCAGGGCGGAAATGGACAAATTCATACACAAATGTGGGAGGGTGAAGCACAGGAAGATGGCAGTGAGGAAGAAAGTACAGACGCACAGGAAGGTTTCTGGAGGCGGTATGCGGTCTGTCTAAATGATGAAGTAGAAACATTTAATCCTCTTATTGGAAGAGAAAAAGAGCTGGAAAGAACCATGCAGATTCTCTGCCGCAAGGAGAAAAATAATCCCCTGCATATAGGGGAACCGGGAGTTGGAAAGACTGCGGTCACATATGGTCTTGCAAGACTTCTGGAGGAAGGTAAGGTTCCAAAGCCCTTAAAAGGGGCAAAGATTTTTTCGCTGGATTTAGGAAGTCTCCTGGCAGGAACCCAGTATCGCGGTGATTTTGAAAAACGTTTCAAAAGGGTAATGGAAAGCATCAGCCGGGAGGAAAAGCCAATTATTTATATTGATGAGATCCACAATATAGTAGGGGCAGGAGCGGTAAATGGCGGTACCTTTGACATTTCCAATATGCTTAAGCCATATCTGGCAGCAGGGCATATCCGTTTTATCGGGGCTACCACCTATGAGGAATATAAGAAGCATTTCGAAAAAAGCAAAAGTCTGGTGAGGAGATTTCAGAATGTTGAGATCAAAGAACCGGACATTCAGGATGCCATTCAGATTCTGGAAGGGCTGAAAACAAATTACGAAGCGTTTCATGGTATCAGTTACGAAGAAGGGGTACTGGCATATGCAGTTGAGATGAGCGCAAAGTATATCAATGAACGGTTCCTGCCGGATAAAGCCATTGACCTGATAGATGAAGCAGGCGCTTACAGACGGATGCATTTACTAGAAGAAAAGATACAGACTGTGGATAAAGAGTTGATCGATGAAATCCTGTCAAAGACCTGCCATATCCCTAAGCAGGTGGTGGAAAAGGATGAAACACAGTCCCTGGCAACTCTGGAGCAGCGTCTGCAAAGCTGCGTGTTTGGCCAGGATGAAGCAATCGCACAGGTGGTCAATGCAGTAAAATTTTCAAGAGCCGGACTATTGGAAGAAGGAAAGCCGCTGGCCAGCCTGCTTTTTGTGGGGCCGACTGGTGTAGGTAAGACAGAAATAGCCAGAAGTCTTGCCAGAGAAATGGGGATCAGGCTGATCCGCTTCGATATGAGTGAATATGAAGAAAAACATGCTGTGGCCAAGCTGATCGGTGCACCGGCAGGATATGTGGGATACGAGGAAGGAGGACTGCTTACGGAAGAAATCCGTAAGTATCCTCATGCAGTTCTTTTACTGGATGAGATTGAAAAGGCACATTCCGATATTTATAACATACTTTTACAGGTTATGGATTATGCTACACTGACAGACAATCAGGGGCGGAAGGCAGATTTCAGGAATGTGATCGTCATTATGACTTCCAATGCAGGAGCCAGCCGGATGGGAAAGCATGGAATTGGTTTTGGGCAGAAGGATATCAAGGAAGATGTCATCATGGAGGAAGTGAAAAAGATTTTTCAGCCGGAGTTCCGCAACCGTTTAAACCAGATTGTAGTATTTCATGGAATGAATGAAGAAATGGCAGGGCAGATCGTTGAGAAAAAGTTAAAGGAACTTGCCAAAATGCTGATGAGGAAAAATGTGGAGCTGTTTGTCAGTATGGAAGCAAAGAAGTTGGTGCAGCAAAAAGGCATTAGTGCAGAGTTTGGTGCAAGAGAAATAGAGCGTGTCATACAGGGCAAAGTCAAGCCCCTTTTGGTGGATGAAATTTTGTTTGGTAAGCTCAAAAATGGCGGGAAGTGCGAACTGACTGCTGACAAAGATCAGTTTAAAATTAAATTCTTTCAAAAGTGTTAGAATTCCGAAAGAAGGCAGAAAGACTTACCTGTTATAGTAAATAATAGATAGAAAATTTATATATAACTTTGTGCCTGCAATTTCAAAGCAGCAGGTTACAGAAAGGGTAAGGTTGTTTTAAATGATTATTCTGGAAACTAAAGGACTGAAAAAGCATTATGGTGAAGGCGAAAGCCTTGTGAAAGCTTTGGATAATGTAAATCTTAAGGTGGATCAGGGCGAGTTTGTCTCAATTGTAGGAACAAGCGGAAGCGGTAAATCTACGCTGCTTCACATGCTGGGAGGATTGGATTATCCCACCGAAGGCAGTGTATTTGTAGATGGCAAAGATATTTCCACATTAAAGGAAGAGGCCCTTGCAATTTTCCGGCGCAGGAAGATTGGTTTTGTATTTCAAAGCTATAACCTTGTTCCGGTTTTAAATGTCTATGAAAATATTGTGTTTCCGATTCAGCTTGATGGCAATCGGATTGATCAGGATTATATTGACAGGATCATAAAGACGCTGGGGCTGGAAAACAAGATAAATGCTCTACCCTCTCAGCTTTCAGGAGGACAGCAGCAGCGGGTTGCCATTGCAAGAGCTCTTGCGGCAAAACCGGCCATCATTCTGGCAGATGAACCTACCGGAAATCTGGACACCAGTACCAGCCAGGATGTATTGGGGCTTTTAAAGGTGACAGCAAAAAAATTTGAACAAACTATTGTGATGATCACCCATAACGAGGAGATCGCCCAGCTTGCCGACAGGATCATCAGGATCGAGGATGGAAAGATCGTGGCAGAGGGAGGACGGGCATGAGAAATGTATCTAATAAAAAAATCATCCGGATTCTTTCTCTAAGGACCATGAAGGAAAAGCGGTGGAAGAATCTGATTGCGGTATTGGCCATTGCTCTTACTACTTTGCTTTTTACTGCGCTATTCACCGCAGGCAGTTCTATGATGAGTTCCCTGCAGGAGGCAACCATGCGGCAGGTCGGGACAAGCGCGCATGGAGGTTATAAATACTTAACTATGGAAGAATATGAAAGGGTAAAGGCAGCAGGCGGTTATCAGGATATCAGTTATGATATTATGGCAGGGTTTGGAAGTAATCCTGAGTTAAACGGTATTCAGACAGAGGTGCGTTATAGCGAGGCTCAGCAGGCAAAATGGAGTTTTAGTTATCCGGAAGAAGGAAAAATGCCGGAAAAGATAAATGAGTGTGCCGCCAGCTCTAAGGTCCTGGAAGCCCTCGGCGTTCCTCTTAAGACAGGGGAAAAGGTGAATATTTCCATTTCCGGTTATGATGCAGAAGGAAATGAGGTTATTTTTGAGGAAGAATTTACTTTAAGCGGATTCTGGTATTCCAATGATGCTTCCAGAGCACAGGAGTTTTGGATATCCAGAGAGTGGCTGGATGAAAATATTGATCTTTTATCAGAAAATTATAATCAACGTATGAAGGAAAAGGGACTTTTTCAGCCGACTGGCTCCCTGCAGGCAGGCATTTGGTTTGATTCTTCTTTTGATATTGAGACTCAGATGGAAGAGCTTACCAGACGGGCAGGGTTTTCAGAGGATGAAATTGACATCAGTGTTAACTGGGCATATGGTGCGGCCAGAGTGGATGGCTTTACACTGCTTTTGGGAATTGGGCTGTTGTTCCTTATTATTCTGTCGGGCTACTTGATTATTTATAATATTTTTTACATTAATGTTACCATTGATATCCGCTATTATGGACTTTTAAAAACCATAGGCGCCACTGGCAGGCAGCTTCGGCGCATGGTGCGCACACAGGCGCTTATGCTTTCAGCGTTGGGAATTCCCCTTGGACTTTTAACAGGATGGTTTGTGGGCAGGGGAGTGATGCCTGCGATCTATAGAGCGACAGTTACGGATGGTGTTACCAATATTGCTTTGAACCCCTGGATTTTTCTTGGCGCGGCGCTGTTTTCACTGGCGGTGGTATATATAAGCTGTATTAAGCCCTGCCACTTGGCAACAAAGGTATCTCCCATAGAAGCGGTGCATTATGTGGAAAGTATTACCTACAAGAAGAAGGAGAAAAAGGCGGCGAAGGTTTCCATGTTCCATATGGCGGCAGCTAACATGGGAAGAAATAAAAAGAAAGCGGCAGCAGTGATTGCCTCTTTATCATTAAGTCTTATTCTGTTAAATGCCACTTATGCACTGGTGAAAGGGTTTTCCTTTGATGAGTATGTGAAGGACTACCTGCTTGGCGATATGCAGGTCACTCATTATACCATGCTGGATGCGTCAAGTAACTGGAAGGATCATGAGGCAGTGACGCCGGAAGCAGTTTCTGCCATAGAGGCAATTCCGGGGGTTAACTGTGTGCATACTGTGGAAGATAAGACGGGTTCAGATATGGTGGCGATAGAAGATGAGATGTTTGACCGGTTTATAAATTATTATCAATCAGAAATGCAGGGATCTATAGGGATAGAAGAGCTGCTTGGAGGAGTAAAGGAAAGCGGCAGGATATTTGCAGATTTATTTCATATCTCGGAAGGCATGTATTCGTATCTGGATATGCAGGAAGGAGATTTTGACAGGGAGAAATTTGAGCAGGGCGGATATGCGGTTCTGCTGGTGGATTATTTTTCAAAAAACTGGGCTTTAGTGGGAGACCGGGTAACGCTGAAGGGCGATGAAGCGTCGCCGGACAAAGAGGTGGAGATCATTGCTTTGGCGCAGCTGCCCTATTCTGTTGGCACACGCAGCCTTACTTTGGGAGGGATCCGTCTGCTGTTATGTGAAAAAGATTTTAGGGAACTTTATGACGTGGAAGGTGCGTTACATGCCTGTATTGATGTGGAGGCGGAAAAAGAGGAGCAAGTGATTGCACAAATTGAAGAACTGCTGGAAGCAGACTACCCGGAACTTGTACTAAGCACCAAGGAAACTCTGAGAAAAGAATTTGCGGCGGAAAACAACCTGTTTGCGGTTATAGGCGGTCTGCTTGGATTGATTCTTGGACTGATCGGCGTACTGAATCTGATCAATGCCATGATAACAGGCATTCTTACAAGAAAACAGGAATTTGCCATGATGCAGGCTGTGGGAATGACCGGAAAGCAGCTTGAGCAGATGCTTACAATGGAAGGAATCCTGTATGGAGTATGGACGCTGGGAATTGCCATGACCTTCGGAAATTTGGTCAGCTATGGACTGGTTTATTTAATAGGAAAAAATATGACATATTTTGTATGGGGATTTCATATGCTTCCGCTGGTGATAAGCATTCCTGTTATTGGACTGTTGTCCATCATCCTTCCGGTGTGCTGCTACCATACATTGTGTAAAAAGAGTATTATAGAGCGGTTGCGGCTGGCGGAAGTATGATTGCTTTTTTGAACTTTTAGGGCTTTAGAAACTTTATATGTTGAAATGATACGTACTTTCCCCTGTGGCTGTGCTGATTGGCATATTACAGGGGAAAAAATTTTGCATCCGTATTTCCCTTAACTAGTTCACACAGATTCATTACAATGTGTTATAATTCAACCCCCTTTTCGGAATTGCGTACCCGCTAAAAATAGATTATAATTGCATTAACAATCAGGAGTTGTGGAGGATTACCTATGTTGGAAATACCCGAAAGAGTTAATTATGAAGAATGGGATAATCATGATTTTATCATTCCGGCAGAACTACAACTAACAGATAATAGTTTTCTTCATGAAGCTATACAGGTTTTTTATAAAGCGGGAGGATATGACTTTTTTAAGGTTATTAACCCGGAAAAATATGCATCGAAATGGTTGGATTTTGTGGGTGGCTTGTACTCAGATATTGAAGATGGCAAATACAAAACGGATGGCAAATTTCATAAGATTCCCTTGTCTGATGAAGATAGGATATCACTGAAAGAACAAGGCGTTCCAGAATTATTTACAGACAATATTGATGTCTAAATTCAAAGTTGCGGAGTCGCTAATGAGAATGCTTTTCCGAAAAGGTAGTAATTTTATAAAGTTTTGCTTGAGGAGATAACGGATATGTGTTTTGTATGTGATAGAATTGAAATGATAAAGAACGGTACAAATCCTTATTTTGTAAAAGAACTGGAAACAGGATATGTTGTAATTGGAGATCATCAGCATTTTTACGGATATACGCTTTTTCTTTACAAAGAGCATGGAGATAAATCGGAGTTATTTCATCTTGACAGGGCAGAAAAATTAAAGTTTCTTGATGAAATGTCAATTGTTGCTAAGGCTGTTTCCGAAGCCTTTGGTCCTGAAAAAATAAATTATGAATTACTTGGAAATGGTGACACCCATCTTCACTGGCACCTTTATCCAAGAGTGAGCGGGGATATCGGCAGCTACGGAAATAATGGGAAAGGTCCGGTCTGGTGTTATCCTATGGAGAAAATGTATTGTGATGACAACCGCCCGGATGAAAGCCAGTTAGAGGATATGAAGCAAAAGCTGCTTTTCGAACTAAATAAACTATTATAAATGAAAAAATTATAAAAAATAAGCGATAGAATCTTTTGTTGTAGTAAGCAGGTGTAAAAATGGCTAAAAATAAGGAAATAAAAACGAATGCAATGCGGATTCTGGAAAAAGAAAAGATTTCCTTTATCTGTCATACTTATGAATGTGATGAGTTTACAGATGGCATTCAGATTGCAGACATGCTTTCCCTTCCTCATGAAAAGGTATATAAGACCTTAGTTACAATAGGAAACAGCAAAAACTATTTTGTGTTTGTGGTTCCTGTTGCCAGGGAACTGGATTTAAAGAAGGCGGCAAAAGCAGTAGGAGAAAAATCAGTGTCCATGATCCATGTAAAGGACATTAATCAGGTGACAGGGTATATCAGAGGCGGCTGCACTGCTGTGGGTATGAAGAAACAATATGTGACCAGACTGGATGAGTCAGCGAGAAGTAAAGATAAGATTTACGTCAGCGGTGGCAGAATCGGCTCCCAGATTGAACTGAAACCAGATGATCTGCTTAAGGCCTGCAGGGGAGAATATGCAGATGTTGTTGTACGAGCTGGAAATGAAATTTGATATGAGCAAAAAGCAGCGCAGAAATGAGGAATAAATATGACACGAATATCAAAACAAGAAAAAGCGCAGAAAAAAATGGAAAAGAAAATGTTAAAGCAGAAAATAAAGAGAAGAAAGCGGATTAATTCAAGAATTGAGCGGACAGTGTCTCTTTTGGCAGTGCTGGTATGCATTGTTTTTTCCGTGATGGAAGTGTTGGATAACAGAAAAAATAAGGAGTAACGTTGCAGGATAATAAAGCGAAAGGTAAAAACAAGATGTTAGAAACGAAAGTAGATGTTCTTGGTATTATGGTGACAATCATCAGTATTATTGTTACCTGTATCGGTATTATGCAGACTGCTAAGGAAAATTATATGAAAGAAATGCTTAATATTTTAGAGTGATATGTATTTATGACGTTTACGCAATACCAGTAAAACATAGTTCCAAGAAAGGAAATCTTAGAAATGAATAAAAACATTATGGAATATGAAACAGTGGATTTAGACGATAATGACAATAGTGTCATTATCATTGACCAGACCAGACTACCCGGAAAAACAGAAATAATAAGGCTCCATACAGCGCAGGAGATATGGGATGCCATTTATCTGCTAAAGGTGCGTGGTGCACCTGCCATTGGAGTGGCGGCTGCTTTTGGCATTTATGTGCTTGCAAAAGAAATCGCCAGGCAGCAGACAGAAGCAGAAGAGGCGGATTTTGAAAGTTTTTACGAAAGATTTAAGGCACAGAAGAACTATCTTAACTCCGCAAGACCCACTGCGGTTAATCTTTCCTGGGCACTAAACAGAATGGATCAGGTATGTGTAATGGCCCATGAAAAGGGAAAAACAGTATCTGAAATCATAGAGATCCTTGGCAGGGAAGCAAGAGAGATCAAGGAGGAAGACATTCGTGTCTGCAAGGCAATTGGGGAAAACGGATTATCGCTGGTAAAGCCCGGGGATGGAATACTTACCCACTGTAATGCAGGACAGCTTGCAACCTGTAAATATGGAACAGCCACTGCACCCATTTATTTAGGGCAGGAAAGAGGATATCATTTTAAGGTATTTGCAGATGAGACCAGACCGCTTTTGCAGGGGGCAAGGCTTACTGCCTATGAACTGAAAAGCGCCGGAGTGGATGTGACACTGATCTGTGACAATATGTCAGCTATGGTAATGAAAAACGGATGGGTCAATGCAGTGTTTGTAGGATGTGACAGGGTTGCGGCCAACGGAGATACGGCCAATAAGATTGGAACTTTGGTGGTTGCAACAGTGGCGAAACGTTATGGAGTACCTTTTTATGTATGTGCACCCATGTCCACCATTGATTTTAATACCCCTACTGGTGCAGAAATCGAGATTGAACAGCGGCCGGCAGAGGAAGTGACGCAAATGTGGTATAAAGAGCGTATGGCGCCGGAGGGGGTAAAAGTATTTAATCCGGCTTTTGACGTGACAGACAATGATCTGATTACAGCCATCGTGACGGAACATGGGATTGCAAGAGCACCCTTTAAGGAATCTCTTGCGGAAATGAGAAAGAAGGAGTTAAGGAGACGCTGACATGAGAAAATATGAACTGCCAGCATCAAAATCCCATTGTTTTTAGTTCAGATACGATTTCCACATAAGCCTCGATTACATCAAATCCTTTATAATCTTCCCGCTTTAAATCAATCATGTCTCCGTGGGAAATGCCCCGTTTTCCGGTGCTGATAAAGGTTTTTTTGAAGTTTCCCCATTTTGCCGACTGCGTAGTGACCAGACCATCATTTTTAGGAGCACCGGCTAAGAACATTAATAGATTGGGAACGCTTAAAAGATTGTCCCCTAAAGTGTGCTTAACGATAGAAGCATAACTTTGATAATAAACTTTAGGAGAATCCGGATATTTCTCATTGAATTCCTGACAAAATTCATAAGAAAGCTGCTTGCTGGCATGATAGCAGTCGGGATGTTGATCTCCCATCCGGCGGTAGGTGAGGTCGAACATGGAAGATACCAGGTGATAAATGCCATCAGGCAGTTTATTTAGGAGATTCAAAAGTTCCGATCCTCTATGGGGCGTGGACATGGTAGTCAGGGAAGCTACATGATCTTCCATATGAAGGCCGCTGATCAGATACCGGGCATCCAGGCCGCCCTTTGAATGGGCGATGATGTTTACTTTGTCACAATTTGTTTCTTTTAAGACTTCCTTTATTGTTTCCCTGATAATATATGCATTATTTTCAATGGTTCCCCAGGCTTCCTGATGGCCATAGTATACAGTAGCACCGTTGCGGACAAGCTCTTTGGGAATCCGCCCCCAATAATTAAAATATTGGAGATCCCGGAAGCCAATGCCATGAAGCAGGATAATGGGGTATCTGGTAGCACAGAGCATGGCACCATCCCGCTGTCTTCTGTTTTCAAACCGACAGCATTCTGCGTCATATTCGATTTTTGCCCTTTTGCTTAAATATTTTAAAGGCAAAAGGTGGACAACAGGAATAAATAACCAGCAGGCAAAAAGCAGACGTTTCCAGATGCCCAGACTGCGGCAGGTGCATAAAATGCGGATGCTTCCATTTAAAATAAGAAAGTAAAAAAAGAAAAAGGTTAAAATCCCGTCAGTGATCAGTTGAGGAAGGCCTGAACTGTTTACGTAGCGAAGAAAATAGTCAGGCAGTCTTAAAAGGTAGAAAAAAAGCTGTGCTGTCATTCCGAAGAAACAAAGTCTGAGAATTATTCTGCCGCCCTTCATAATTTTAAGCCGGGGTGGAATTTTTTCTCTAACATAAGGATGGCTGGCGGAGCCTGGCATTCGTTGTTTAACATAAGGATGGCTGGCGGAGCGTGGCATCCGTTGTTTTTCTTTATAGGGCATAATGTGAAAAAAACACAAAGCAGCAAAATAGAGAAAGAAAAGCAAAGCAATAAAAGATGCCTTTACATTCCAGACAAAACTATAGCATCTGGAACCATACAGTTTATATAAAATTTCAAAGACAAGATCCTGTATCCACCCCGTCAAAAGAAAAATATGCGGCAGAAAAATCATGACTATAACCCCAGTACTTCCTCAATAACTTCTACACCGTATCTGATGCAGTCAGGACAGGGACAGAGCATTTTTCCTGTTTCAATTCCTTTCAGATCTTTGCAAACAGTGCCTCCGGTTTTTTCCTGAAACCGCTTTACCATTTCTCTGGAAAGCTTGTAGGTGTCCGCTTTGGTGGCAGGATCTGCCAGGTTGCCATCACTGTTTTTAAAACCTGCCAGCATAACGCCTGCCGACAGTGCACCGCAGGTTCCTTCCATGCCGCCCATGCCAAGGCCGAAGGCTTCACCAGCTTTAAATAAAGTTTCCTTATCGGCACCAATTTCGTCGGCAAAACAGCAGACTACTGATTGACAGCAGTTGTATTTTTGATTGTGGTAAGCAGTTGCAAGATCTTTTTTATTCATAATAATTTACTCCTTAGTCATTTTTACTCCATTCCGAAGTACTTTGTGCACAGGAATGAGTTCTTTCAGTATTTTTTATCTTACCACAAATTGTACTTTATTTCGAGGGATTTCTAAATCAATCTGCTGCGGAGCTATGATTTTATAAAAAGATACTAAAAAAGAAGCAGGATTTATTTCCATAACCGGAAGAATGAACAAAAAAAGGCAAATTATCACATGAATGGCAATACCGCAAAAAATAAGTCAAAGATATAATGAAACTAATACATAATAAGTGCAGTTATTGTTATTTAGTATAAAATCTGTGTATCCAAGAAGGAGGAGGTACTTTAAGATGCAGTACGGACATTTTGATGACGATAGGAGAGAGTATGTAATTGATCGGGTAGATCTGCCTACATCCTGGACCAATTACCTTGGAGTAGAAAATACATGCGTGGTAGTAAATCATACAGCAGGCGGCTATATGTTTTATAAAACACCGGAATACCATAGAATTACCAGATTTCGTGGAAACGCAGTTCCTATGGACCGTCCCGGCCATTATGTGTACCTTAGAGATGTGGAAAGCAAAGATTATTGGAGTATTTCATGGCAGCCGGTAGGAAAGTCGTTAGATCAGGCAAAGTATACCTGCAGGCATGGTCTTTCCTATACAGTTTATGAATGTGATTATAACGGAATCAAGGCAAGTCAGACACTTTCTGTTCCCATAGGAGATGATCTGGAATTATGGGATGTAAAAATCAAAAATGAAGATCAGGTGCCCAGAAAGCTGCAGGTATTTTCTTATTGCGAGTTTTCTTTCCATCATATTATGATCGACAACCAGAATTTTCAGATGAGTCTATATTGCGCCGGAAGCAGCTATGAGGACGGGATTATCGAGCATGATCTGTTTTATGAAGAATTTGGATATCAGTATTTTACTATGAGTGAGACGCCGGATGGATTTGACTGTTTGAGGGATAAATTTTTAGGTCTTTACCATACAGAGGATAATCCGCAGGCTGTGATAAACGGAAAATGCAGCGGTTCCTTTGAAAAGGGAAATAATCACTGCGGCTCTCTGCAAAAAGATATTGTTCTTCAGCCTGGTGAGGAAAAGAGAATTATATTTATCTTGGGCGAAGGAAACAGAGAAGCCGGGAAAAAGGCCAGAGAAAAATACAGTGATTTTAAGGTAGTGGATGGGGTTTATGAAAAGCTGCATGCTTATTGGAATAAAAAGATAGAAAAACTCCAGATTGATACGCCCAATCCGGGAATGAATACTTTGATCAATACATGGACTTTATATCAGGCGGAAATCAATGTTATGTTTTCAAGGTTTGCTTCTTTTATTGAGGTAGGAGGAAGAACCGGACTTGGCTATCGTGATACAGCCCAGGATGCCATGACAATTCCTCACTCTAATCCTGAAAAATGTCGTCAGAGAATTGTAGAGCTTTTGCGGGGGCTGGTATCGGAAGGCTATGGCCTGCATTTGTTCCAGCCGGAGTGGTTTGAACCGGACACGGAAGTAAAACCTTTTAAATCGCCTACCGTAATTCCTGAATTTGATAAGAGCAATATGATTCATGGCTTGAAAGATGCATGTTCAGATGATGCATTATGGCTGGTTTCCTCCATTGTTGAATTTGTGAAGGAAACGGGAGATATGGATTTTCTGGGTCAGGTGATCACCTATGCAGATGGCGGAGAGGGTACTGTTTACGAACATATGACCAGAATTCTTGATTTTTCTAATGAGCAGGTAGGACAGACAGGAATCTGCAAAGGTCTTCGGGCTGACTGGAATGACTGCCTTAACTTAGGCGGCGGTGAAAGCGCTATGGTATCTTTCCTTCATTACTGGGCATTACAAAATTTCCTGCAGGTTGCCGCATATCTTGGAAAAGAAGAGGATGTGCAGAAATATACCGCTATGGCAGATAAGGTAAAGAAGGTTTGTGATGAGCAGCTCTGGGATAAGGAATGGTTTATCAGAGGCATTACAAAGAATGGTAAGAAGATCGGCACTTCAGAAGATAAAGAGGGTAAGGTTCATTTAGAGTCCAATGCATGGGCAGTTTTATCCGGCGCAGCTTCTAAGGAAAAGGGGATGAAGGCTATGGACAGTGTAAAGAAGTATTTATTTACTCCCTATGGAATTATGCTGAATGCACCTTCCTATACCGTACCTGATGATGATATTGGATTTGTGACAAGAGTTTATCCGGGCGTGAAAGAAAATGGAGCAGTTTTCTCCCATCCCAACCCTTGGGCATGGGCGGCAGAATGTGAACTGGGAAGAGGCGACAGGGCAATGGAATTTTATAATGCATTGTGTCCTTATAACCAAAATGATATAATTGAAATTCGTGAGGCGGAACCTTATTCTTACTGTCAGTTTATTATGGGAAAGGATCATACCGCATTTGGACGGGCAAGACATCCTTTTATGACAGGAACCGGCGGATGGGCATACTTTAGTGCTACCCGTTACATATTGGGAATTAAGCCCCAGCTTAATCATTTGGAGATCAATCCTTGTATTCCTGCCGATTGGAAGGGCTTTAAGGCACAGAGAGTGTGGCGCGGAGCAGTATTCCAGATTCAGGTGGAAAATCCTGATGGGGTGATGAAGGGCGTTAAGGAAGTATGGCTGGATGGCAAGAAGGTAGAAAAGATACCTGTGATGGAAAGTGGTACGGAGCATCAGGTAAAAATAATTATGGGAAACGGAGGAAAGTAAAGTGATCAAATTTGGTACAGGCGGTTGGAGAGCAGTAATTGGGGATGAATTTACAAAAGAAAACATTCAGATATTAGCCAAGGCAATGGTTGATAAGATGCGTGTGGAAGGAGTTGCTGATAAGGGCATAGTACTTGGCTATGACAGAAGATTTCTTTCAAAGGAAGCCATGCAGTGGGCAGGACAGGTGTTTGCGAAAGAGGGAATTACTGCTTACCTGATTAATAAGTCAGCACCTACGCCGCTGGTAATGTTTTATGTGATGAAGCATGAATTTCCTTATGGAATGATGATTACAGCAAGCCATAACCCGGCAATCTATAATGGAATTAAAGTGTTTACAGCCGGAGGACGCGACGCAGACGAAAAGCAGACAGAAGATATTGAAAACTATATTAAGGATGTTACAGATATTCCCACAGAAGAAATGGAATATGAAGAAGCGCTGGAAAAGGGATTGATCAAGGAAATTTACCCATTAAATGAGTATCTTGACAATATTATTGCAGCGGTAAATATGGAAAAGATCAGGGAAGCCAGCCTTAAGGTGGCATTAGATCCTATGTATGGTGTGAGCGAAACCTCCTTAAAGACGATCCTGCTTACTGCAAGGTGTGATGTGGAAACCATACATGAAAGACATGACACTTTGTTTGGAGGAAAGCTGCCGGCGCCTACTGCATCCACTCTTCGGACGCTTCAAAATTATGTAATTGACAAGAAATGTGATATCGGTGTGGCTACAGACGGAGATGCTGACAGAATTGGCGTAATTGATGATACGGGAAGGTTCTTACATCCCAATGATATTTTAGTGCTGCTTTATTATTATCTTGTAAAATATAAGGGCTGGCAGGGGCCTGTTGTCCGTAATATTTGTACTACCCATATGCTGGATAAAGTGGCAGAAAAGTTTGGGGAAAAATGTTATGAGGTGCCTGTAGGGTTTAAACATATTTCTGCAAAAATGTATGCCACAAATGCAGTGATTGGCGGCGAATCTTCAGGCGGCCTTACGGTACGGGGACATATCAAAGGAAAAGATGGTATTTATGCGGCAGCTCTTTTGGTGGAAATGATCGCAGTGACAGGAAAGAAGCTTTCAGAAATCTTTAATGATATTGAAGCAGAATGCGGTAAGATCTATATGGAAGAGAGAGATTATAAATTTAATCAGGAAAAGAAAGACCGCATCAAAAAAATACTGTTGGAGGATAAAAAGCTGCCTGAACTTCCTTTCAAGATAGACAGATTCTCTTACTTAGATGGCAGCAAGGTTTACTTTGAAAACGGTGGATGGGTGACAGCCAGATTTTCCGGTACAGAACCACTTCTTCGTATTTTCTGTGAAATGCCGGAGGCAGCCCAGGCGGCAGAAGTTTGTAGGATTTATGAGGAATTTTTAGGCTTATAAAAAAGAGTGGAAGTAAAATAGCAGGAGAGGATTGCGTACAGTAGTTCTTTCCTGCTATACTTATAATGTAGGGAAAATGAGAAAGGGCATGTTTATGGAGAGAATTAAAAAAAGGAAAGAATTGCGGTGGAGCATGGTGATCATGTTGGTTACATGCTGGTTTTTGCCGCTTTTAATAACTTTTTTTATTATATTCTTTTTTATATCAGACAGAATGAACAGTCAAATTGAAGATACTGTTGTCACATCTGCAGATAAAGCAATAGAGATTTGTCAGATACGTTTAAATGAAGCTATGGCGGCTTCTAAGGATGCCTCCTATATTTCAAGAGTAAAAGAATGCTATGCAGAGTATTTGAATAATGGGGATGAAGATAAGCTGCGTAGAGAAGTGAGAATGTTTCTTGAGCAGCAGTACCAGTTTAATACAGATTTTAATATGACATATTTGTATTTTGTTGATAATCCTGATATTGATTGTGTCACCTATCAGGGAGTGAATACCTATGCTGATGTACAGACATTTATCGATTGCGTAAAAGGAGAAATTGTCAGAATCAGTAAAGAACTTGATACAGCAATTGCCTTTGTGAATATCAACGACAGAATTTATATGGTGCGGAATATTGTGGACAGTGCCTTTCAGCCCTTTGCTGTGATCGTAATGGAACTTAACGTAGAAAACATGTTTGGAAGCCTGAAAAGCATTTGGGGATACAGCGAAGGTGATATATTTATTGATGATGTTTCCATCTTTCATATTTATGAGGAAGATCCCTGTAAAGAAATCATTAAAGTAAGATTTATGAAAAAACCCGATTATTATAATGGACCGAAGGGCTCCTATGTTTATAAAAGGCTGGAAAGCGGAAGGCATAAGATTGCCTATGCAATCACTCTTGACAGAAGTGTTATTATGGATGAAACGATCATTGTCAAATATCTTCTGGGAATTTTAATTGTTTTTATGGTACCTCTCACGGTTACTATATTTGCCTTTTTTCATCGCAGCATAAATCAGCCGATTAAATCGCTTCGAATGGCGTATAAGGAGATTGAAAAGGAAAACTACGGATATCATGTGGAGTCTATTGCCCAGCACGAGGAACTGGCTGACTTAGGGGAAGCATTTAATGCCATGTCTGACAAGTTAAAATACCAGTTCGAAAAAATTTATCTGGAGGAACTGGCCCTGAGAGACGCGAACATTATGGCGCTCCAGTCGCAGATCAACCCACATTTTCTGAATAATACCCTGGAAATCATTAACTGGGAAGTGAGAATGGAGGGAAATTACAGAGTCAGCGCAATGATAGAAGCGCTTTCCACTATGCTGGAGGCAACCATGAACCGGAAGAGCGAGCAGTTGATTCCCCTGTCCGAGGAAATGAGCTATGCAGACGCTTATTTGTACATTATGTCCCAGCGCTTTGGAGAAATGCTGGAAGTAACCAAGGAAATTGATGAACGTTTTCTCTATGTTCGTGTACCCAGGCTGATCGTACAGCCTATTTTGGAAAACGCGATAGAGCATGGGCTGAATTTCCGCAAAAGAGGAAAACTAAAGATATCTATATTTGCAAAGGAAGATAAGCTTTTTATTGAAATTGTAAATAATGGTGCACTGACAGAGAAGGATAAAATTAAAATAGAGAAACTTTTGAATTCTGATACAAAAGAAACCCATTCCGTAAGCCTAGGCATTCGCAATGTTAACAAGAGAATTAAAATGATTTGTGGATCAGACTGCGGACTTACCATCAAAAGTAACAATGAAAATTATACAGTCAGTACAATTATAGTCAAAATAGACAATTCAGAAAGACAATAAAAGACAAATAACCACAACTCTAGTCATTAACCTTACGCCCTAAATATTATATGATAGGTACAGATGAAAAACACACACATACATCTCAAACCAAATTAAAGGGAGGAACAAAAGGTATGAAGAAAAGAGTTTTAGCACTCGTTTTAGCATCTGCTATGGTATTTTCTTTAGCAGCATGCGGAAGCAAAGATACTGGTAGTGAACAGCCAGCAGAGCAGACAACACAGGAAGCAGCACCTGTAGAAGAAACAGAAGCTGCAGCACCTGAAGAAGCAGCAGAACCGGCAGGCCCTGTTGAACTGAATGTAACAACTACATTCGCAGGTGAAGACGGAAATGCACAGAACTTCAAATCAGCAGTTGAAGCATGGTGCGCAGAAACAGGCAACACAGTAGCAGATACTTCCGCTACATCAGATGAAACCTTTAAGACAAGAGTTATCACTGACTTTGAGACAGGTTCCGAGCCGGACGTATTATTCTTCTTCAACGGAGCAGACGCTAACAGCTTTATCGAAGCTGGCAAGGTAGTTTCCATTGACGATATCCGCGCAGAATACCCTGATTATGCAAGCAACATGAATGATGACCTGATCGTGGATTCTTTAGTAGATGGCAAGAAGTATGCAGTACCTGTAAATGGTTTCTGGGAAGCAATGTTTGTTAACACAGAAGTTCTTGATGCAGCAGGCGTTTCAATGCCCGGCGCAGATTACACATGGGATATGTTTATGGCAGACTGCCAGAAGATCAAAGATGCAGGTTATGCACCTATCGCATGTGCACTTGGCAATATCCCTCATTACTGGTGGGAGTTTGCAATCTTTAATCATACTTCACCGGCAACACACTTAAACGTTCCTGATTCTGTAGACAGCGAGCAGGGGCAGGCATGGGTAGCAGGTATGGAAGATATCAAGGCTTTATATGAAGCTGGATATTTCCCGGACAACACATTGTCAGCAACTGATGACGAAACATTTGCAATGTTCATGGATGGAAAAGCAGCATTCTTAATTGATGGTTCCTGGAAAGTTGGCGGTATCGTAAGCGCTTGCCAGACTGATGCAGAAGATGCATCTACACTTGATGCAGAAAAGCTTGCAAAATTTGATGTAACTTATGTACCTGGACAGGGCGACAGAAAAGCAACTGATTTAATTGGCGGTCTTTCAATGGGTTATTATATCACAACCAAAGCATGGGAAGATCCTGATAAGAGAGCAGCAGCAGTCAGCTTTGTATCTTACATGACTTCTGACGAAGTAGTGCCTGTTTTCGCACAGCACACAGCATCTGCACTTAAGAATGCACCTGCAGTTGATGAATCTGTATTCAATCCTTTACAGATTAAAGCTATGGCTATGATGTCTGGTGCAACCTCCTTAACAGGAGCAGTACAGGATATTTTCCAGGGTGATTGTAGAGTATCTACATTTGATGGAATGCCTGAAATCGTAACTGGAAGAGTTTCAGCAGTTGATGCAGTAGCTGAAGGACTTGAAGCATATCAAGACGCACAGTAATATTTAAACCAAACGGGCCGGAGGTCAAAAATCTCTGGCCCGATTTATCAAAGAGAGGTAGCTGTTATGGGCGCAAATATATATAAGAATAAAAAACCTTTGATTGTTTTCCTGTTTCCAGCATTCCTTTTTATGTTGGTGTACCTGTTTTATCCATTCTTTATGAATATTTTAAACAGTTTTCAGCACATTAAGAATTTAGGACAGTCCACTGGAAGATGGAATGATCCCTGGTATACAAACTATGTAGAATTGATACACGATCCGGTTGTATTAACATCACTTAAAAACACATTGATCATGATGGTTGTTACAATTGTAGGTCAGGTAGGAATTGCGTTAATATTGGCACTTTTAGTAGATAATATTAAAGCAGGAGCTAAATTTTTCAGAGTTGTATATTTCTTCCCCATCGTAATTTCAGCAACTGCATTAGGTCTTATGTTTAACTTGATTTTCCTTTATGACAAAGGTATGTTAAATCAGATTTTAGAATCATTGGGAAAGACCAGTCTTACCGACTGGAAAGGAGAGGGGCTTGCACTGGTTACAATGATGCTGCCGGTTATGTGGCAGTATGTAGGGTTTTACTTTGTAATAATCATTACAGGATTAAACAATATTTCTGAGGAGCTTTATGAGTCGGCGTCAATTGACGGGGCAACAAGATTTCAGAGAGTAAGGTATGTTTCACTTCCTTTGTTACACAATGTTATTTGTACTTGCGTGGTACTGGCTGTGACTGGGGCCTTGAAGGTATTCGATTTACCTTGGACCATGTTCCCGAAAGGCATGCCTATGAAAACCACCTTCTTAACTGGTACATATATGTATTACCAGACAATGGAAGCTAAAAATGTAGACTACGGTTCTACTCTTGCGATTATGTTGGTAGTGCTTGGAATTGTAACATCCAAGATCGTAAACGTTATTTTCAAAGAGAAAGATTATTAAGGGAGGAAGAAAAAAATGAAAAAGAAAAAATTTGAAATATCCTCCATTTTTATATACATTGTTTTGATTTTCTGGTCACAAACTACAATCTACCCGATTATCTGGGTAATACAAAACTCTTTTAAGGCAAAAGATAAGATTTTGGCAAATTCCTTTTCACTGCCTATTGGAGAATTGTTTACACTTGCAAATTACAGGAAGGCATTTGGCAATTTAAATATATTTGGTGCATACAAAAACAGTATTTTTGTTTCAACTGTAGTTGCATTGGCAGTGGTTATTCTGGCAGGTATGGCTTCCTTTGCATTAGTCCGCTACAGTTTTAAATTAAAAGGGTTTTTACAGTCGATGGTAATGGCAGCTATGATGTTTCCGGTATTTGCAACTATTATTCCAGTATTTAGTATGGAAGCAAAGTGGGGAATTACCAATACCAGCAGTTGGGGGCTGACAATGCTTTCCCTGGTATTACCGCAGATTGCTGGAAATCTTGCTTTTGCAATTGTAGTATTAACGGGATTTATCCGGGGGCTTCCCATAGATTTGGAAGAGGCTGCATACCTGGAGGGATGTAATGTATTCCAGATTTTCTATAAGGTGATTGTACCGCTTACAAAACCATCCTTTGCAACAGTGGCTATTTTCTCTTTCCTGTGGAGTTATAATGATTTGTTTACTCAGATGTTCTTCTTAAGAAGACCGGAAATGAGGGCAATCACAAGGCTGTTAAATGAATTGACATCCCAGGAGGGAACCAATTATGGTTTGATGGCAGCAGCAGTTACACTGGTAGTTGTACCGGTACTGATCGTATATATTTTCCTGCAGAAATACATAATAAAGGGTATGACAGCAGGAGCAATTAAAGGTTAAATTTGACAGCAAAGGGAGGCAGCTTAGGCGGCCTTCCTTTTGAGTTAACATAAGGATGGCTGGCAAAGCATGGCATCCGTTGTTTAGTGTTTATGTAAGAGGGGAAGTATTATGTACAAAGTGGTTATTATTGATGATGAGCCGATTATTGTTGAGGGGCTGAAGAAAACAGTTCGCTGGGAAGATTTTCAGTGTCAGGTGGCAGGAGTGGCTTTCAGTGGCGAGGAAGGACTTATATTGATCAGAAATGAGAAGCCGGATATTATTTTTACTGATATCCAAATGCCGCGTTTGGACGGACTTACCATGATCGCAGCAATCAAGTCTGAGTTCCCTGATACACAGGTTACAATATTGACCGGATACAGGGATTTTGACTATGCCCAGAAGGCAATTCGATTAGGGGTTGCAAGATTCTTGTTAAAGCCTTCTAAGATGGATGAGTTGATGGAGGCTTTGGAAGCAATGACAAAGAAACTGGGAGAATTGGGAGCTGATACTTTGGAAGAAGGCAGGGAGGAAACATTTTCTGCTAAAGAAAACGGGCAGATTCAGGTGTCAGAAAAGGACGAAAAATCCAAAATAGGGGGGGTATCGGGCAGTAAAACTGATCATACTGAAACATCGGCGGACGAGGAAGTGATTGACAGTACAGCAAGCAGTTTTATTGTCAAGAACGCAGTAGCGTACATTGAAGAAAATTATAAGGAAAAGTTAAAACTTTCTGATGTGGCAGATCAGGTTTATGTAAGCCAATGGCATTTAAGCAAGCTTTTGAACCGTTATCTGGGGCAGAATTTTTCGGAGATACTAAACGGCGTCAGGATCAATAAGGCAAAGGAGCTTTTAAAGGATCCGTCCCTTCGCATTGGCGATATTGCAGATGAGGTAGGATTTTTAGATATGGCGCATTTTTCCAGGGTGTTTAAAAAGCAGGTAGGAATATCTGCAAATGAATACAGGAATCAAATGTAAATGTACAAAAGAGGGCAAAATTCACGGAAATCAATTTTCTAATTCAGGGGAGGATATGTAGTGTCAGAGAGATATCAGTACGGAAATATTTCTTCGTCGCCGCGCTCCCACTCTACAACAACGTAACAGTGGTAAGCTCAAGAGCTGCAAGCAACTTGCAAGTTGTTTGCAGCTCTTAACTTCGCTAACCACTGACGTTGTTGTAAGGGCTCCTTAAAAAATATTTCCGTACAAATATCTCCTCCGATAGCGGACATACATTTCCCCTGCATCAGAAAATTGATTTCCGTGGGCAAAACCGGAAAACAGTGGACACAGGACAATAAAAGTAGTAAATTATTGATAGTGAAAAATTTAGGTGCTTGTTTACAGGCAGAAAGGGAAAAACATGGCTAATATCATTTCTGATGAAACCATTGAATATGTTGGAATTCTGGCCAAGCTTGAGCTTTCAGGCGAGGAAAAAGAGCAGGCGAAAAAAGATATGGGAAGTATGCTGGACTATATTGATAAGCTGGGAGAGCTGGATACGGAGGGCGTGGAGCCTATGTCTCACGTGTTTCCTGTAAAGAATGTATTTCGTGAGGATATTGTGACCAATGAAGATGTGCGGGATGAGATTCTAAAAAATGCACCCGGGGAAAAGAACGGCATGTTTACCGTACCACGTACCTTTGAATAAGAAAATATAGGTTTGCGTCTGCGCAGCATCCATAAATCTGGTGTGTGCAAAAAAGCAGCGCGGAAAAGAGGATGATAGATGAGTATACTTGATATGACAGCTTGCCAACTTGCAGCGGCTATTAAAAATAAGGAAGTAACAGTGCTGGAAGCTACCAAGGCTGTTCTTGCACAAATTCACGAGAAAGAAGAAAAATATCATTGTTATGTGACGGTAGATGAAGAAGGTGCGCTTGCCCAGGCGCAGGAAGTACAGAAAAAAATTGATGCGGGTGTTTTAACCGGAGCCCTTGCAGGTGTTCCTGTAGCCATTAAAGATAACATGTGCACCCAAGGTCTTTTGACTACCTGTTCTTCTAAAATATTAAATAATTTTGTTCCAACCTTTTCTTCGGAGGCAGTATTGAACCTGCAGAGAGCAGGAGCAGTTATTTTAGGAAAAACAAATATGGATGAGTTTGCTATGGGCTCTACCACAGAGACTTCGGCCTATGGCGAGACAAAAAATCCCTGGAATACAGAACATGTTCCGGGAGGTTCTTCAGGGGGCAGTGCCGCAGCGGTGGCGGCAAAAGAATGCTTTTATGCACTTGGTTCGGATACCGGCGGTTCCATCCGGCAGCCGGCTTCTTTTTGCGGCGTAGTGGGACTAAAGCCTACCTATGGCAGAGTATCCCGCTATGGACTGATTGCTTATGGCTCTTCATTGGACCAGATTGGGCCTTTATGTAAGGATGTGACAGATTGTGCTGCAATTATGGAAGTGATCTCTACCCACGACAAGAAAGACTCTACTTCTGTTTTCAGGGAAGACACAGACTTTACTTCTGCTTTGGTGGAAGATGTAAAAGGAATGAGAATCGGCATCCCAAGGGATTATTTTGGAGAGGGACTTGACAGCCAGGTGCGGGATGCTGTTCTTAAAGCAGCAGAGGTACTCAAGGAAAAAGGCGCTGTAGTGGAGGAATTTGATTTAAGTCTGGTGGAATATGCAATTCCTACTTATTATACCATTGCGGCAGCAGAGGCAAGCTCCAACCTGGAGCGTTTTGATGGAATCAAATATGGATACCGGGCAGAGGGCTATGAAGGTCTTCATGATATGTACAAAAAAACCCGTTCCCAGGGATTTGGAGCAGAGGTAAAAAGAAGGATCATGCTGGGAAGTTTTGTGTTAAGTTCCGGTTATTATGATGCATATTATTTGAAAGCTTTAAGGGTGAAGGCACTGATCAAAAAGGCTTTTGATGAGGCATTTGCAAAGTATGATGTAATCATAGGACCAGTGGCGCCTACCACAGCGCCTAAATTAGGGGAAAGTTTATCTGATCCTATTAAAATGTATCTGGGAGATATTTATACAATTTCTGTGAATCTTGCAGGACTGCCGGGGTTAAGCATGCCCTGCGGTATAGATTCAAAAGGGCTTCCTATCGGCCTGCAGTTAATTGGAGACTGTTTTAATGAAAAGAAATTAATACAGACAGCATACACATATGAAAAGAGTAGAGGCGTATTTGGCAGAAAGGAGGACAGATAAAGATGGCAAAACAATATGAAACTGTCATTGGACTGGAAGTCCATGTGGAACTTGCTACGAAAACCAAGATCTTCTGCGGATGCTCCACAGCCTTTGGGGGAGAGCCTAATACCCATACCTGTCCGGTCTGTACCGGTATGCCTGGTTCCCTGCCTGTTTTAAACAAACAGGTACTGGAATATGCGGTGGCGGTGGGACTTGCCACTAATTGTACCATTACCCAGTATTGTAAATTTGACAGGAAAAATTATTTTTATCCTGACAATCCGCAAAATTACCAGATTTCCCAGTTATATCTTCCTATCTGCAGAAATGGCAAGGTGGAGATTGAGACGGAAAAAGGAAAAAAATATATTGGAATCCATGAAATTCATATGGAGGAAGATGCAGGCAAGCTGATTCATGATGAATGGGATGACTGCTCTTTAGTGGATTTTAACCGTTCGGGCGTGCCTCTGATTGAGATCGTATCGGAGCCGGATATGCGCAGCGCTGAGGAGGTGATTGCCTACTTGGAAAAACTGCGGATGACCATACAGTATTTAGGAGCTTCTGACTGTAAACTGCAGGAGGGTTCCATGCGTGCGGATGTGAATTTGTCCATCAGAGAGGTTGGAGCAGAGGAATTCGGCACCCGTACGGAAATGAAAAATTTAAATTCCTTTAAAGCCATTGCCAGAGCGATTGAAGGAGAAAGAGAACGCCAGATTGATCTTTTAGAGGCAGGAGAAAAAGTAATTCAGGAAACAAGAAGATGGGATGACAATAAGGGAGAGTCCTATGCTATGAGGAGCAAGGAAGATGCCCAGGATTACCGTTATTTTCCAGATCCTGATCTGGTGCCGATTGTGCTGGATGATGCTTTCCTTGACCAGATTCGGGCAAAGCAGCCGGAATTTCGGGAGGAAAAGATGCTTCGTTACAAGGAAGAATTTGACATTCCAGAGTATGATATTCAGATTATTACCGGAAGCAAGCATATGGCAGATATTTTCGAGGAGACAGTTGCTCTTGGCAGCCAGCCCAAAAAAGTGTCCAACTGGCTGATGGTGGAAACCTTAAGGCTCCTTAAGGAAAACAATATGGATCCGGAAGATATCCGTTTTTCACCGGAAAATCTTGCAAAGCTGATTTCCCTTACGGATGCTAAGGCAATCAATAGCTCCGTGGCAAAGGAAGTCTTTGAGGTAATGTTTGACCAAAATGTAGATCCGGAAAAGTACGTGGAAGAAAAGGGACTTAAGACGGTAAATGACGAGGGAGCACTTCGGAAAACCGTAGAGGAAGTGATTGCAAACAATCCCCAGTCAGTGGAGGATTATCGGAATGGAAAGGAAAAGGCCATTGGATTTTTAGTGGGACAGACCATGAAGGCAATGAAAGGAAAGGCCGATCCTGGTATGATCAATAAGCTTTTGAAGGAGCTTTTATAATAGGCATTCATAGGAAAGAAGAAAAGAAGATGCTATTTGACCTCATAAGTCAATTGACATCTTCTTTTAATAAAATGAGATTTTATAAAAATGTAGCGCGGAAGTAAAAATGAAAAACAGCAAAAAAACAATATAAAATCCTTTTATATGAGATTTTAACTTGAATAATTAAAAAAAGATGATATGATTTAAGTGTAGGCAGGTTATCTTATAAATAAAAAGGAGCATTTGTCATGACAAAATTTATTGAAAATGTAAATATGTATTTGTCAGAAATGAAAATCAAGCAGACTTTTGTAAGTCTTAAGTCTGGTATTGATATCAAGAAATTGTCCCGTATTTTGACTGGAGTTCAGGATGTAAGTGGAACTGATATGGAAAAAATTGCAGATGCGTTGGGGAAGAAAATAGAATTTTTTTTATCGGATTATTTTTTTATGCCTAAAATGGAAATAGCTGCGGCCCCACAGATTGCGTTTTATGCAGGCGCACCCAATAAAGAACAGGAAGAATTTGCAATGCAGTTAGTTGAATTGATCGAAAATGCAGATGAGGTTTTAAGTGCAAAGGAACGTTTTATGATGGCAATTAAGGAGTGAGTGCATGGAGGTTGAACGACTTAAAAAAATTATTGAATATGGAAGTAAAAACTGCAGGCGCATAGAAAATAACGTACAGGACTTCTATGCCCTTATTGGTATTGACAAGCGAAGTGAGCTGCGAAGCCCCATGCAGATCATAAGAACATTATTAGAAAATATGAATTATATTGTAATTGAAATGCCTTTTCGTGATAAGGAAATTGGTGCATTGTGCTATAATGGGGACGCTTTGAATTATGTGTTTTTAAATACAGCTTTACCAAAAGCCAATGTTAATTTTGCTCTTTGCCATGAGGTTTATCATATCTTTTATCAGGAGAAAAGGTTAAACCGTGGAATGGATTTATATATGAATGAGCATTATTACGAGTATGAAGAGGAGCTTGCTGCCAATTCCTTTGCAGGAATGCTTCTTATGCCGGAACAGAGCTATCGTATGATGTGTCAAAAATTCAAAGGGGAAGCCAGGGAAGATGATACTATATTATCAGTAGTAGCAAAGTTGATGAATTACTATGAGGTTCCCTATATGGCGGCTTTGCTCAGATGCTATGAGCTGAATTTGTTTGAGGCAGGGCAGGTATTGGAAGAGTTGCTGCATGTAAGCAGTGAGGATGTGAGAAGAGAATTTATCCGTTTATGGCTTGATGAAAGTATTTTAGACGCATCAAAAAAGGATAATTATGCAAGGTTTGAGCAGTTAGTAAAATCTTGTGGAGAAAAGTATCAGGCAGAAGAATATTTAAATGCCAGAACGGTCAGTAAAGCTTTGCAGAATATGAGAGCAATATATAAAAGGATCAGGGGGGAGTGAGAATGGGAGGTTATTTGGACAATCCCCATAATTTTGATCAGATTGCCCCTTACATTATCTTGGATCAAATGAATGCGGCGCAGGAAATCTTAATGGCGGATAAATGCTTTTTTTATGATGCCTGTTCTTTCAGAAAACATGTGCACATACAGAAAACAGAAAATTTGTTTCGTTTTTTTAATTTGCAGAAGGGAATCGTGATTATAACCAGAGGGATTCTGATGGAGCTGGCATCTGGCAGTGGATATTTGAATCTGGAATTTATTGTCTACATTAAAAGAATGTATATGGCCGGGTTAAAGGTATTAGTGATTTATGAGGAGGATTTATTTGAGGTACTAAGTATGTGCTTTTCCGCAAATGAAAAGATAAATGTTCTTTTAAGCTGGGCGGTAAAAAATGTTAAAAGACCGACGGGTACCATAGAGCGTACCTTGAAGGAAGATAAAATTTTGTTAAATGAAGTAATAAAGAATGTAGCAAAGGACAGCAGGCTGTATACAAGATTTTTTCAAAAAGTCAGGTGCAATAAAGAAGCAGGAGATGATTTAGGAGAAGAACTGCTTGCGGTCTGCGTTCATATATTGGCAAATCTCCCTGAAAAGCAGCAGTTTAAATATATTGTGCTGACGGAAGATAAGGGGGCGGTGGGGTTGATCGGAAAGGTTCGCAAAGATGTTTCTCTTTATGGGAAGCCCGATGCTTTTTCCGCAATGACAACAAATAAGCTGGCGCAAAGATTATACGAAGAAAAGATAATAGACAAAAAAGAACAAGTGGAAGAAATTTTGTCCGCCGGGGCGGCTGGGATGATGGTGAAAATATTTGCTTCGGAGAAGTATGATCTGGAACCAAAAGAAAAAACAATGACTTGTAGCGAACTTGCAGAGAAAATAGCTGCATCGGATGCAATACATATTAATTTTTAGCCTGATGCGGCAGCAGTTTTTGGGCAGGTATAAGGAGGAAAATGATCAAAATGAAAAGGAGAAAAATTTTTGTATCTGTTATTTTAATGTGCCTTGTGCTTAGCGGATGCAGTTTAGCTGGTAATTCTTCGGAGAGCGTAAAGGCTGAAATTACTCCATTAGAAGAGACGGGAAGTCATGAATCAATTGAGGGGGATGAGCAGTTATCACAGCAGGACAACGATGCTGGCAATGTGGAAGGCAGTATTGTGCAGGAACAGGCTTACAATGGATATCCGAAGGGAGAGCTGATTCAGGAGCAGACCTTTGACGTAACCCTTCGTCCCCTTGGACAGGTCACATTTGCTTCTTATAAACCGCAGACTTCTGAGAATCCCCTTGCAGATGTGGTTTTTCAAATCGAACAGGGAGATAAGGTTTTATGCCAGCTTCCAGAAGCCAGCGAGGGAAACATAGGATTAGAGATGTTTGAACAGGTGGAAGCGGTTTCTTTTACGGATTATAATATGGACAATTATGATGACATTATTATCATTATCAGTTATTGTTTTGGTGCAGGCCCCCAGGCGGCACAAACCCATGCAGCAGTCCGATATTATAGCGGAACAGCAGAAGGAAATTTTGTTTATCAGAAAGATATGTCTGAGGCAGCAGCATCAGCGCTTGATCTAATCACAGTGGAATCAGCAAAAGCTTTTATTGGCGCCGGAAAAGTGGAAAAAAATGAGCTGGAGGCATGGCAGCAGGCATATATTGAATATTTGACGAATGAATCCGTAGAAGAAGAAAATCAGGGATATGAACTGATTCAGCTAAGCGATAATGAAATTCCCCAGATTGTAGAAGTGGGATATGATGAAGCGACTGGGTGCCGGATTGTCTGCTATGCAGAAGGCAAAGTGCATGTGAACCAGACAAACAGGCTTTATTTTTCTTATATTCCGGGTGGGAATCTTTTGTGTAATTCTGAGGGGAATATGGATTACTATTATGATTTGGTATATCAATTATCTGGCGGAGAATTGGTACCAGTTGCATCCGGCTATTATGGCGCGGAGGATAACAGCAATGTGCAGTTTGATACGGAAGGAAATCCCATTTACCAGTACGAATGGAACGGGGTAAAGATGAGTAAGGAAGAGTACCAGAGGGAACTTTCCAAGGTATATGATGAATCGAGAGCAGTGACTTATAATTACGATGGTCTTCATTCCTTAGAGGAGATGAAGCAGATGATTGAAAACTACTTATAGATAACTGCGTTACTTTTCACAAGTTGGCCAGTAGTTCGCACAAGGCAGGTAAATATTACAACGTCGACGCGCTTTCGCTCTATAAAAATGTAGCAGCACTAAGTTCGTAAGGAACCTCACTAAGTGCTGACGTTTTTATAAGGTCTCCTTTTGTAACTATTTACCTGTCTTGTGCTGCGTTACTGGCTATCCTGTGAAAAGTAACATAACGGCTGTATTTATGGGGTGGCCATAGAAAAAAATCTTGCCATTTAGGTGGCACTGTGATACAATATCTCTCGGCGACAAACAAATGTCCGCAATAGAAAAACATTTAAAAACATTTGTACGTCAGAGGGGAACATGTTGTTTGTTAGGATGTAAATACTATGCAGGTATAGGCAATGGGAACGAACTATTTTGTTGTGAAAGAACAGGCAGTGCCGGAGGTGCTTTTAAAGGTGGTGGAGGCCAAGAAGCTTCTCGACACCGGCAGAGTGCATACGGTAAACGAGGCGGCTGACAGGGTTGGCATCAGCCGTAGTTCTTTTTATAAGTACAAAGACGATATTTTTCAGTTTCATGAAAATTCAAAAGGGACCACGATTACGCTCGCCTTTCAGATGGAGGATGAGCCGGGGCTTTTGTCGGATGTGCTGAAGATTATTGCCGATTTTGGAGCAAATATTCTGACCATACACCAGAGTATTCCCATTAATGGGGTGGCATCCTTAAGCTTAAGTGTTCAGGCACTTCCAACGACAGGGAATGTTTCAGAGATGCTTGAAGCAATGGGACGTCAAAAGGGTGTGAAAAACGTAAAGATACTGGCGATGGAGTAAAACGATAGGAGGAAATAAGAATGATTCAGGTAGCAGTAATGGGATACGGTACAGTAGGAAGCGGTGTCGTAGAAGTAATCGAAAAAAATAAGGAAGAAATTAATAAGAAATCCGGTGAGGACATCAACATAAAATATATATTGGATTTAAGAGATTTTCCAGAAGATCCTTATGCAGATAAGGTAGTACATGATGTGGAGCTGATCTTAAATGATCCTGAGGTTAAAATTATTTGTGAAACGATGGGAGGATTAAAGCCGGCCTATGATTTCACAAAGAGGGCGCTCCAGGCAGGGAAAAGCGTCTGCACTTCCAACAAGGAACTGGTAGCAGTGCATGGGCCGGAGCTTATAAAGGTTGCTCATGAAAATAAGTGCAATTATCTGTTTGAAGCCAGTGTTGGCGGAGGCATTCCCATCATCCGGCCTTTGAATTATTCCCTGACAGCAGAGAGGATTGATGGAATTACAGGCATTTTAAATGGAACTACCAATTATATTCTTTCCAAGATGGAAAAGGAAGGTGCCGATTTTGAAGAGGTCTTAAAGGAAGCACAGGAAAAAGGCTATGCAGAAAGAAATCCTGAAGCGGATGTGGAAGGCTATGATGCCTGCCGCAAGATTGCAATTCTTTCTTCTTTAATGTGCGGTAAAAATGTGAAATATGAGGATATTTATACAGAAGGAATTACAAAAATTACGTCTACCGACTTTGTTTATGCCCATGCAATGGGAAAGACCATTAAGCTGCTTGCGCAGAGCAGGGAAGTTGACGGAAAGTTTTATGCAATGGTCTCTCCCTTTATGATCAGCAAACAGCATCCCCTTTACATGGTAAATGATGTATTTAATGCAGTCTGTGTTCATGGCAATATGCTGGGGGATTCCATGTATTACGGAAGAGGCGCAGGCAAGCTCCCTACAGCCAGTGCGGTGGTATCAGATGTGGTGGATTGTGCAAGACATATCGGTAAGGTAATTATGTGCTTCTGGGATGATCAGGATGTGGAGCTTACCGGAATTGAACAGGCCAGCCGCAGGTTTTTCGTGCGGGTGGAAGAAGAAAAAGAAAGAAAAGCGCTACAGGTATTTGAAAGCGTCAGCGTGATTGAAGCGGATGTACCCGGTGAATTTGCTTTTGTTACAGATCAAATGACAGAAAAAGAATTTAATGATAAGGCAAAAGAAGTAGGAGTGCTCAGCCGGATCAGAATTGAGGAATAAAGGTTTGTGCCTGCGGGGATTCACAATCTTATAGTTATGCGCAAAAATGTGCAGAAAAGAGGAAATATGTCAGATCGAAAATATATTGTAGTATTAGGGGACGGAATGGCGGATGAACCCATTGCGCAGTTGGGAGGAAAAACACCTCTTGCCTATGCAGATACACCGGCTCTGGACAGATTAAGCAAGCTTTCAGAAATAGGAATGGTGCATACCATTCCTGAGGGGATGAAGCCTGGCTCGGATACTGCCAATCTTTCTGTATTGGGATACGATCCTAAAATTTATTATTCAGGACGCTCTCCCTTAGAGGCACTTAGCATAGGGGTGCCTATGAAGGATACGGATGTTGCACTTCGCTGTAATATAGTAACCATTTCGGAAAATGAAGCTGCCTTTGAGGAACAAACGATCATTGACCATAGTTCAGGGGAGATCAGTACGGAGGATTGTGCAGTCCTTTTGGAGGCTGTAAGGAAAGAACTGGAAAATGAAACTTATCAGTTTTATGTGGGTACCAGCTACCGCCACTGCCTGATTTGGAATCAGGGAAAGGTACTTGAACTATCCCAGCCCCATGATGTGCTTGGGCAGGTGATAGGTCAATTCCTGCCAGAAGAACCGACGCTTTTATATATGATGAAGAGAAGCTATGAGATTTTAGTAAACCACCCAATCAACAAGGAGCGGAAAAGGAAGGGATTAAATCCTGCCAACTGCTGCTGGTTCTGGGGGGCAGGAACAAAGCCTATGCTTTCTTCCTTTGAGGAAAAGACAGGACTTAAGGGTATGATGGTTTCGGCTGTGGATCTTTTAAAAGGAATTGCAGTAGGCGCAGGCATGGGTGTTGCAAAAGTAGAAGGTGCTAACGGTAGTCTGCATACCAATTATGAAGGAAAGGTGCAGGCAGCAGTTTCGGCACTTTACAATGGATATGACTTTGTGTACATTCATGTGGAGGCCCCGGATGAAATGGGACATCAGGGCAGTGTGGAAAAGAAAGTGCAGGCCATTACCTATTTAGATCAAAGAGTGATTGGGCCGCTGACACAGATTCTTGATCAGGATAAGGTAAGTTACAGGCTTTTGGTGATGCCGGATCATCCCACGCCCATCCGGGTAAGAACCCACACTTCTGACAGTGTGCCTTATTTGTTATATGACAGCGGTTCTCCCAAAAAGGAAAGCTGGAATTACAATGAAAAGGAAGCATCAGAAAGTGGTAATTTTGTGCCTTTGGGGCATACAATAATAGATAGACTTTTAGGCAAATAGAGTTTACATGAGGAGATAACAGTTTATGAAAAAGGTAGTAAAGTTTGGCGGAAGTTCTTTAGCCAGTGCAGAGCAGTTTAAGAAGGTGGGGGATATCATTCACGCAGATGCCGAAAGACGTTATGTGATTCCTTCTGCGCCGGGAAAGAGGTTTGCTGATGATACCAAAGTGACGGATATGCTGTATGCATGTTATCATTTGGCTGAAACAGGGAAAGATTTTAGAAAAATGCTTGCAGAAATTGCAGCACGCTATCAGGAAATTATAGACGGGCTTTCCCTTTCTACTTCTTTAAAGGAAGAATTTAAAATCATAGAAAAGAATTTTAAGGAGAAAGCAGGAGAAAATTACGCTGCTTCCAGAGGAGAATATTTAAACGGTATCATTATGGCTGCATACTTAGGCTATGAATTTATTGATGCAGCAGAGGTGATCCGGTTTAAAGAAAATGGTGATTTTGATGCGGAGTTAACCAATGAGATTCTTAAAAAACGTCTTGCAGAAGTTGACCGCGCTGTTATTCCGGGATTTTATGGTTCCTATGAAGATGGACGGATAAAAACCTTTTCAAGGGGCGGCTCGGACATTACAGGCTCTATTGCTGCCAGGGCGGCAAAGGCCGATGTATATGAGAATTGGACAGATGTGTCAGGCTTTCTTGTTGCCGACCCCAGAATTATCCAAAATCCTGAAGGAATTGAGACAATTACTTATAGAGAACTGCGCGAATTATCTTATATGGGCGCCAGTGTTTTACATGAAGATGCTATTTTCCCCGTAAGAAGAGAAGGCATTCCAATCAATATCAGAAATACCAATCAGCCAGAGGATGAGGGAACATGGATCGTGGAGAGCACCTGTCAGAAATCAAGATATGTAATTACAGGGATTGCAGGAAAAAAAGGATTTTGTTCAGTCAACATTGAAAAGGCAATGATGAATTCGGAAATTGGATTTGGAAGAAAGGTGCTGCAGGCCTTTGAGGATAATGGAATTTCCTTTGAACATGTGCCTTCGGGTATTGATACCATGACCGTATTTGTACATCAGGATGAGTTTATCGATAAGGAGCAAAAGGTAGTGTCTGCAATCCACAGACTTGCAGATCCTGACAGCGTGGATATAGAAGCAGACTTAGCACTGGTGGCAGTAGTAGGACGGGGCATGAAATCCACCAGGGGAACTGCAGGACGTATCTTTTCTGCACTGGCTCATGCAAATGTAAATGTTAAGATGATCGATCAGGGCTCCAGTGAGCTTAATATCATTATTGGAGTGGCCAATGATGATTTTGAAACTGCAATCAAGGCGATTTATGATATTTTCGTAGAGTCGCAATTATAATCATAAAACTAATAGAGATTTTCTTCAAGCATCTGGGAAAAATCAATGCTTTCATCCCAGAGAAATTCCAGATATTTTTTTCCGGTGTCTATCCGTTCAGAGGTGGATATGATTCCAAGTATCGGTACAGACTGCTGATAGGCGCCGGTTTTTTGTGCAAAAGGAGAATCGGTCATATAAATACCTACGGGGACAGGCTCTGCCATGTTTTCCGGATGGCGGTGGCTTTCTGCTTCCGCAAATATTTTTTCTAATGCTTCTTCCTCAGAAACATCCATATTGTTCATTTCCTCTGTATCATCAACATAATAGGAATCTTCGTCGGCACGCAGCACCTCTGCATGATCAACATAGTATAAAAGGTCATTGTACCTGCTTAATTCCTCATCGCTTAGAATGGTTCTTAAATCCACAAACATTTCACTCAAAGCATGGTTATAAAAAACATCAGAATCCATCATTGCAGCATCAAGGTCGCCGGCCTGTACCAAAGCAGCCAGTTTTTGAGAGGCTGCCATATCATACTGGGTGTAAGTGCGTAAGGAGATGTTCATAGTGGTATCAATGAGACAGTCATAATTTTCCGTATCCAGTTCTGCATACTCCGCAAAGGAAGAAGACAGGCTTTCACTGGAAACCTGTGAGGAATGAAACATATAGGCGCAAAAAACAGAGTCCTTTGCTGTAGTGATGTCGTGAATGAAAGTCACTGCCAGAATGAGAACGAAGATGCATACAAAAGTATGGATTTTATAATAGTCCCAGAAATAGGTCAACTTACCTTTTAAAGACATATCTTTCGTTTTTAACTGCTGCTGCCGGATCTCATCACGGACGCCCTGATATTCTCCAGGAACTTTACCTTTTCTTGACATATACGCATTCCTCCAAAACTGGCATTTACAAAATTACCGCAAAGCACATACACTAATCATAACGATTTTGCAAAACAGTGTCAATGCGGAGGCATTTCGGTTCTATAAAAAATAAATAAAAAAAGAATAAACATTTTAAATCTGCCAATCTCCTTGAAAGTTTCCAGGAAATATAATATTATTATATAAGTATCTTTTTACCCTTTTGGGAAGATTTCGGAAAGGAAATGGATGATTATGAATGAAACATATGTAGAATGGCTTGTGAAAAGAAAGACTCCGGCGTATATGACGTTTCTTAAAATTTTATTTACGGTACTGGCAGTCTTCTTTATACTAATTGGACTTTTGCTGCTTCCGGCGCTTTTGATCGGCATTGCCTGCGGAGTGGCAGCTTATTTTATTACCCTGAATGCAGATTTGGAGTATGAGTATCTTTATGTGGACAAGGAGCTTACCATAGATAAGATTATGGCAAGGAGCCGGCGGAAAAGAGTTGCGGTTTTCAGTCTGGACAAGATGGAAATCGTGGCACCAGTGAAATCCTGGCATCTGGACAATTATAAAAACAGAAGCGAAAAGGCTGTTGACTATAGTTCAGGAGAGGAAAAGCAGCCTGATAAAAGATTTGTATTTTATTATGATGGACAGAAAAAGATTATTTTTGAGCCAAATGAGGAGATGATCAAGGCGATGCAGCTTGTAGCACCCAGAAAGGTGTTTAAAGACTAAAGGGAAAGCAATTTTACCTTCCCGGATTAAGCGCCCGCTAAGGCGGACGGACGGGGGCAAAATGAAAAGAATATATTAGTTGTTTGCTTTTGTGCAAAGATAAACAGGAAGGAAAAAATATAAATGATAACTGATCAACTGAATAAAGTAATAGAAAAATATGAAATTAGTAAAACACAGAATATAATTTATGGAACTAATATTCCAAGGCTTAATGCAGTAATTCCTACACCTTGGAGAACTTATTTAAGCTTTGAGAAATCAGAATTTTATTTTTTCTACTTTGATGAACTGGGTATAAAAATATATCTTAGAAATGCAGAAGGATATGTTGAAATCCCTTGGGATGATATACTTGAATTTGAAATAAGTCATTTATCTATTGCTGGTAAAATGGTAATTAAAACTAAAGATGATACATATAAATTTCAGATAAATAGATTTGTGGTAGGATGTCCTTGGATTAAAACAAATACGAAATATTTAGAAAGTGTAAATTATTTTTATAATAAATAGGTAATTGCAAAACGATTTCGCAATCTTAATTCCAAACAAGGAAAAATCCTGTGGAGCGGGATTTCACGGATGAAACAACAAGGTTCATATTTTAGGCACACCAAATAAACCGGCTTTTGTTTTTGCAGTACCTTCCGGTTTCATAGGTAGAGAAGGGTCATGCGGACAACAGGGAATGTCGTCAGCATTGATGATAAAATCCGGATTTTTTCTCTACAATGATATCGGGATGGGTATTCATAAAGTCTTTGTTGTAGAAGGAAATATGGCGAATGATGCCCAGTCCGTTGGTTACAATGCCAAACTTGAAAACATAACAAAAATGTCCGTTGATATAAAGCTGTTTAATTTCGGGGTTTGCGGTTGCATAAGATGGCATGTTTCCATAAGCAGCTTTGTATGGGTCATAGTTTGAATCAAAGCCCTGGGCTTTTGCACAAGCCTTCAGCTGCCTGATGATACGGTTAGCATATTTGGGATTGTTTTCCGTAACGAACGCTTCAATACCGGAGGAATCAAAGATAGTCATATCGGCTTTGGCAGAGTCAATTGCCTGGCAGATGGGCTCGGTGAGATCAACCAAGATATCGAAGACAGACTGCAGGTCGGATAAAAAGTTCTGTTTGAAGAGGGTAATTTTGGAAGCATCTGGGACCTTGGAGAAACCGCAGAAATCCCTGAGAGGTTTTGAATATGCCAGAAAGACTAAAAGAAGCTGGTCTGTAGGGATGGAGAAGATACGCTGGATAATGAGTGCCCATAGAAAGGCACATAAAGGGTATTTACGGGTTCTGCCCGTTGATGCATAGAAATGATTACGAAAAGTAATCGGAATAATTTCATCAATGTCGATATGTTGTTCTAATAGAGACAGAAACGCAGGCTTGTCAGATTCAAACCATATCCAGTGAGGAGTTATTTGTTTTTAGCAACAAAAAAATGCCGTATTTATGCGGCTTGTGGCGTTTCACAAACGCCTAAAAAGAATATATATTACAGGAGGAGAGAAAATGGGCCAGATAATTGGAGAAGGAATTACCTTTGATGACGTACTGCTTGTACCGTCCTATTCGAAGATCGTTCCTAATGAAGTGGATCTAACAACATGGCTGACCAAAAAGATCAAGCTGAACATTCCTATGATGAGTGCAGGGATGGATACTGTGACAGAGCACAGGATGGCGATTGCCATGGCAAGGCAGGGTGGAATAGGTATTATCCATAAGAACATGTCTATTGAAGAGCAGGCAGAAGAGGTGGATAAGGTAAAAAGATCTGAAAATGGTGTAATTACAGATCCTTTTTCTTTAACACCAGAACATACCTTAGGGGATGCGGATGCACTGATGGCGAAGTTCAGAATTTCCGGTGTGCCCATTACCGAAGGACGAAAGCTGGTAGGTATTATTACCAACAGGGATTTAAAATTTGAAACAGATTTATCGAAAAAAATCAAAGAGTCTATGACTTCAGAAGGACTGATTACTGCTAAGGCAGGTATTACTCTTGAGGAGGCAAAGCAGATTCTTGCAAAGGCAAGAAAAGAGAAGCTTCCTATCGTAGATGATGACTATAATCTGGTAGGTCTTATCACAATCAAAGATATTGAAAAGACAATTAAATATCCCTTATCGGCTAAGGATGAACAGGGAAGGCTTTTGTGCGGCGCAGGCGTGGGGATCACTGCAAATGTTTTAGACCGGGTTGGTGCGCTGGTGGATGCAAAAGTCGATGTTGTTGTGCTTGACAGTGCACATGGCCATTCTGAAAATGTACTCCGCTGTATCAGAATGATTAAGGAAAAATTTCCTGATCTTCAGGTGATTGCAGGAAATGTGGCTACAGGAGCAGCGACAAAGGATTTGATTGCGGCAGGGGCAGATGCAGTTAAAGTAGGGATCGGCCCAGGTTCTATCTGTACCACCCGTGTGGTGGCAGGCATCGGCGTACCACAGATTACTGCCATTATGGACTGCTATGCTGTGGCAAGAGAATATCAGATTCCGATCATTGCAGACGGAGGCATTAAGTATTCAGGCGATATGACAAAAGCCATTGCTGCCGGCGGAAATGTATGTATGATGGGAAGTATGTTTGCTGGCTGTGATGAAAGCCCCGGAACCTTTGAACTGTATCAGGGACGTAAATATAAGGTTTACAGAGGGATGGGATCTATTGCTGCTATGGAAAATGGAAGCAAGGACCGTTATTTCCAGGAAAATGCTAAAAAGCTTGTACCGGAAGGTGTAGAAGGACGTGTAGCTTATAAAGGAACCGTGGAAGATACTGTATTTCAGTTGATGGGCGGCCTGCGTTCCGGTATGGGATATTGTGGAACAAGCAGCATTGAAGAATTGAAGGAAAACGGAAGATTTATTAAAATTTCTGCCGCTTCACTTAAGGAAAGCCATCCTCATGATATTCATATTACAAAAGAAGCTCCAAATTATAGCGTGGACGAATAAGATAGCAGATCGTGCAGGGCTTGACAGAGGGTGTGGAAGGGAGTATAGAGCTTGTGGGTAAGTTAGACATGGCTGTCAGGCAGCAGGAAGAAACAGCGCCATTGCTTCAGAGCCTGATGGAAGGGAAGGAACTGGAAAAATGGCAGCAGCATTTTTGTAATATTGCAAACGTGTTTATGTGCTGTGTGGACAGCAGGGGAAATCCACTGACAGAGTTTGAGGGAAACAGGGAGGAGATTGACAGGATAAAAGCCCTGATCAATAAGGAGCAGTTTTGGGAGATGCTGCTTCGCGTATCAGAAAGTGTGCTGGAAGATCAGGCAATAGAGACAACAGATTACCCGAATCTGCGTTTTGCAGTGATTTCATCGAAAGTAAATCAAAAACCGGTAGTCAATTGGCTTATCTGTGGTGTAATCGAAGATTTTCAGGATGCGGAAGACTATGAAAAAGCACCTCTTGAAGGATTTCAAAGTCAGATTAGTGAAAAGCAATTTGCTAAGGTGGTGGATATCCTGCGGGACGCTTCCAATGAATTGGTCAGGTATAAGCAAAATACAATTACTGCCCAGGCACAGAGCAGACGAAGCCGTTGCTCAGAAAAGGAAATGGAAGAAAGAATGCACCGCAGTGAAGCACTGGTGGAAATTACGCAGCTTCTTGAAAGCGAGGAGGCGGCTGAAAAGGTAGTTCAAAAGCTGCTTGGAACAGTGGGTGTATTTTTAAGGTTAAGCTTTGCAGTCTTGTACTGCCAGCCGATGAAAGAGCAAAAACTTGAACTGGCTGCCGGATGGGGAGAAAAGAATGCAGACTGGGAACCTATAAGAAATCTGGATGAGGAATGCAGTGAATTTCTAAAGGTGGAAAAAACCCTTGTTTTATCCTATGATGCCATAAGAAGCAAACAGGAAAGAGAGCAGTTGGATAAACTTGGCTTAAAGGCAGTAGTGGTTATTCCCATAGAGGTGAAAAAAGGCGCTGCAAGGTATGCCTGTTTTGGAAAAACCTATAATGATGGGGTCTGGCAGATGGAAGAAATCAGATTTATCAATGATTCCGTTAAGGTTCTGCAGAGTATTTTAACCAGGCATGCCAGGAACTGTTCATTGGAAGATTCCATTGCATCATTGGAAACTATCCTGGATAATACAGGAAGTGCAATTTATGTAAGTGATCCTGAAACTGGAGAACTGCTTTTTGCTAATAAAAGTATGCGGAACATCTTTGAGAGAGAACTTAGAGAAGGTTCAGTCAATACATTTTTGGGACAAGGTCTTGAGAGGGAAAGCGGAATCAGTGAAATTTACCATTCTGCAAGAGAGCGCTGGTATGATCTTTATCACACCAAGGTGAAATGGGCGGATGGAAAGCTTGTATCTTTATGCGCCCTGTATGATGTCACCGAAAAGAAAGTATATCAGAAAAAAAGCGAACAACAGACTTATATTGACCTTCTCACCGGGTTGTTCAATCGTATATGCTGTGAGAAGGATCTGGAAAAATATGTAGACGAGGCCAGAAGGACGAAAAGCAAAGGGGCATTGCTTTATCTTGATCTGGATGATTTTAAACGCATCAATGAAGGGCTGGGGCGTCAGTATGGTGACGTGCTGCTTAAGGCAATATCCCACAGCATTCAGAGGGTGGAAGGAATTGAAAATACCTGTTACCGGGTGGGCGGTGATGAATTTGTTATCATTATACCGCCTGAACGATATAAAAAGATGAAACATATTATCGCTTCCATCAAGGATATTTTTAAAAAGCCCTGGTTTCTTAAGGATTCGGATTATTATTGTACTATGAGCATGGGCGTTGTGGAATTTCCAGCAGCCGATGGGGCGGTGCATGAACTGATCCAAAGAGCCGACAGTGCCATGTATGAGGCTAAGAAAAGAGGAAAAAACACGGCAGTTGATTATTCTGATGATATTGGTACCAACTCAGGCAAGCGCCTGGATATGGAAAAGAATATGAGGGATGCTACTGCTAAGGGATATCAGGAGTTTGAGGTATATTTTCAGCCGATTATTGATATTCAAAAGAAGGGACAGCCATGTACGGGGGCAGAAGCATTGATCCGTTGGAACAGCGCGGAACTGGGATTTATACCGCCTTCAGAGTTTATTCCTTTGGCGGAATATTTAGGATTGATTAATCCAATTGGTAATTATGTTCTTAAGGAAGCCTGCAAAATATGCAAGGGCTGGAATGATAACGGCTATCCTGATTATAAAGTAAACGTAAATCTTTCTGTGGTACAGCTTCTTCAGAATGATATTGTTGAAATTGTGGAACGCACAGTGAAGGAAACAGGAATCAATCCCCATAATCTTACTCTTGAGGTTACAGAAAGTCTGGCCATCAACGATATGGAACGTATGAAGAACATACTTGCAAACATTAAAAGTCTGGGGGTAAGAATTGCCCTGGATGACTTTGGCACAGGATATTCTTCTTTAAACCATATCAGGGAAATTCCTTTTGATGTGATCAAGGTGGATCAAAGCTTTATCAAAGATCTGGACAGAGATGCTTATGCCAAGTCCTTTATAAAAATGGTAGGTGATCTGGCGGAGGCAATTCATGTAAATTTGTGTGTGGAAGGCGTGGAAACGCAAAAGCAGTACAAAATTTTATCGGAAATGAGCGTTTCTATGGTGCAGGGGTATTATTTTGACCGTCCTATGAAAAGAGATGCATTTGAAAAAAAGTATACGCCCCATCAGCTCTGAAAGGTAAAAATTT
>DKUR01000027.1 GCA_002490775.1 Lachnospiraceae bacterium UBA7199
AGTTGTCCGGGGTTCGAGTCCCCGGTGGCTCATTAAATTTTATCACACTTTAGTTATCAGCTTATTAATTCAAAAACATCTCCGGTCATAATCATATGACCGGAGATATTTATTGTAAATCTTTTATTGAAAGATTGAAAAACACATCTTGCATGAATCAGATAGGTTATTTCCCACAACTTATAGGTAATTGATTGTAAAATGTGCATTTCCATCCTTGTCCAGATCCATGATCAGGTAAGAAGGTCTTCGTCCCTCCTGCCTTGGATAAGCAAGGCTCCCGGGGTTGACTGCAATCACATCCCCATCTATATCCACAACCGGCTTATGGGTATGCCCATACATAACAATATCAATTCCACGTATTCTGGCTTCCTTCTTAATCGTTTCATTATTCATGGAAACACAGTAATTATGGCCATGCGTGAGCCATACCTTATATTTTCCCACCTGAAACTCTTTTTCCCTTGGCAGATCAGAAAAAAAATCATTGTTGCCTGTCACCATCTGAACCGGACATCCTGCGCTTTTGGCAATCAGATATTCGCTGCCTTCGATGTCACCGCAATGAACCACCATATCAACCGGCGCAACTTTTTCTAATACTTTTATGTAATTTTCATTTTTACGATGAGTATCACTGACAATCAGTATTTTCATCCTAATCTCCATTTCCAAATATAATCAGCAATCTTTCTGTCCGTCCAGCTCTTCCAGCCGCTTTTTCATCGCACGAAGCGCTTTCCCTCTGTGGCTGATTGCGTTCTTTTCTTCTTCTGTTAATTCTGCAGTACTCTTCCCATAAGCAGGCACCATAAAGATAGGATCATATCCAAAACCATTTTCCCCTTTTTCTTCATAGCCGATTTTACCCTCTACCGCTGCTTCCTCCGTAAGCAGATTTCCATCGGGAAGCACACAGGCAATGGCGCAGACAAACCTTGCAGTCCTTTTTGCATCAGGAACACCAGAAAGTCTCT
Organism: Lachnospiraceae bacterium UBA7199; assembly: GCA_002490775.1. Taxonomy (GTDB): domain Bacteria; phylum Bacillota; class Clostridia; order Lachnospirales; family Lachnospiraceae; genus Suilimivivens. The sequence continues at coordinate 981 of DKUR01000027.1, forward strand.
CTATCAGATTATGGTTTTTCTCATGATAGGATGTGTCTTCTCCCAAATACCTGGCGGAATAAATTCCAGGTTCCTTGTTTAAATAATCTATTTCAAGCCCTGAGTCATCTGCCAGAATCACTGCGCCAGAAGCTGCCGCCGCAACAGCTTTTGCCTTGATAGCAGCATTTTCCATAAAACTGCTTCCATTTTCTTCAATGTCCAGAGAAATCCCAGCTTCCTTCATAGAAAGAATTTCAACAGGGCTTCCCTGTAATCTTAGATCCGCCAAAATCGCCCTGATCTCCTTCATTTTTCCCGCATTCCCTGTTGCAAAAATAATCCTCTGCACCTTAAACTCCTTTAGACTTTGCATATATCTTTAATTTCCTACTTACTCCTTACAAATTTTCCTCATATATACGCATAACAGCATTGTAAATTCCGGCTGCAATCCTGTCGCAATATTCCTCTCTCTCGAGCAGGCCTGCCTCCTGATCATTGGTAATACATCCTACCTTAATTGCTGCTGCCGGTATGGTAATATGCCGAAGCACATAGTCCTGTGCCTGTGCCTCACTAAGACCTAACGCTCTTCCCTTAACACTGGTGGTCACTTCACGCTCCAGCACATCCGCCAGTTCTACACTGCCGAAACCAGGGATAAAATAATTGCCATTATACACAGCTAAAAGTCCATAAACAGAACTGTCTTCATCGGAATTTACCTGAATCCGGATATACATATCTGCTTTTGTTTCATTGGCAAGCCTGACTCTGTCCTCCTCTTCTGGATTCACATCATCAATTCTGGTGTAATATGCTTTAATATCGGTCTTATCCAGTTTTTCCTTAAGCATTTTGGCTATCTGCAGGTTAATATTTTTTTCCAGCAGCCCATCCGCCTCATATCCTGTGTTCGAACCACCACATGCAGGATCAATCACTATGATCCTGTCATACATTTCCCTGGGGCTTAAAAAGCTGATATATAAATCATTATTTTCTAAAATTGTGCGGTATTCAAATATGCCGGATAACTGGAAATTTAATTTAATTCCATCTTCACTTACTTCATAATTCCCCTGCTCCACCATATCCCGATTCCCGGATATCATATTTTCCTCATAAAAACCTTCATCATTATTTGCAATCAATACGCATAATTCCTGGTCCATATAATGATTTTCAATTACAATATCTTCCGCCTTGCATCCTTCCGGCAGGGGAATACGAAGATAGCTGGTGTTGCTTTCGCCAATGGCAAAGGTAAGTAAATGCAGATCTGATGCTTCTTGCAATACTTTTGTGTTCTGCACCTCATCCTGTGCCACATTTGAAATAGTGACCACCTTACCGGCAGATAAATATAAAATAATTCCTATAGCCGCAATGGCATAAATAACGCTTCCAATAGCCGCTTTCTTTATCAAACTGCTCTTCAACTCTTACTCCTGTGTTTTTCTTCTCGGCGGCTTTGCCCCCGGAAATTGATAAAAATATGTTTTCATCATACCATTGTAAATTTTTCTATTTTTTGCAGCCTTCAAGCCTATGGCTTCTTCTGCATGTTCATAAGCCGTAATTAAATAAAGAGACCAATCATCCAATGCCTTAAACCGTTCCCCAAGTGTTTTATAAAGAACAGGGAGATTCTTTTTCTCCTCTATCCTTTCTCCATAAGGGGGATTGGTAATCAGAAAGCCATATTTTTTACTGTGGCTTAACTGTGAAACATCTCTTTTTTGAAAATGAATCATTTTTTCCACACCGGCCAGCCTGGCGTTTTCCCTTGAAACAGACACCATTGTATCATCTGCATCATATCCCTGGATATCTGTATAGCCATCTAAGGTAATCTGCTCCTTCGCCTCCTCTGCTGCATCATGCCATTCCTTGATTGGAATCAAATGAGGCCAGTCCCATGCTGTGAAGCTGCGGTTCATCCCCGGCGCAATATTCGCTGCCATCAAGGCGGCTTCAATAGGAAAAGTCCCGCTTCCACAAAAAGGATCTACTAAAATCCTGTCTTTTTTCCAAGGTGTAAGCATAATCAGCGCTGCCGCAAGGTTCTCTGCAATGGGAGCCTTTGCGGTAAGCTTTCTATATCCTCTTTTATGCAGAGATTCCCCTGTAGTATCCAGAGCAACCGTAACCTCATCCTTCATAAGAAATACCCTGATAGGAAAAGGCGCTCCACTTTCCTGAAACCATTCTATATGGTAAACCGATTTAAGGCGTTCCACCATTGCTTTTTTCATAACGGATTGAATATCAGACGGACTGAACAGCTTGCTTTTAATGCTGGCAGCCTTTGTGATCCAGAACTTTCCATCTGCCGGAATCATTTCTTCCCATGAAATGTTCTTGGTACCCTGAAACAGTTCCTCATAAGTTTCCGCCCTAAAGCTCCCTGCTTTGATCAAAATACGCTCTGCTGTGCGTAAGAAAACATTGCTCCGGCAGACAGCTTCCGCATCACCAATGAAAGTGATCCTCCCATCTTCGACTTTTATAACATCATATCCCAAATCTATGATTTCACGTTTCAAAATAGATTCCAAACCAAAATGGCAGGGCGCAATCAGTTCGTATTTCTTCATAGGTACCTCATTTATATTCCGCCAAAACTCTTTTTGTAGAGTATAGCATAATTCAATTTTTTTGTATACAAAAAAGGCGCCCTAGCGAGCGCCTTTTTTCCAAATCCACTAAAACTCGTTGTTCTTTTTGCTGTTATTGTCCTTGCAGTTAGAAGAATTAGAAGAACTGTTCTTCTGGCTGTTCTGGCTGTTCTGATTGGATTTGTTTTCCTGATTCTGATTGTTCTGGTTGTTCTGATAATCATTCTTAGACATATTTGTTTCCTCCTGATTCATTAGGTTACAGAAGTAGTATTTTCATTTGTAAAATCTTTTATACTTTAGAGTTATAGTACTTTGGTACTGTTTTTTTATTCAAATTGCACAAATAAAAACGTTTTTATAGGTTGGTACTTTTGTACTATTTTAGTATTGTCTATTCTATAGTAATGAGCTATAATGTACTTGTGAACAGGAAAAACCCTTCAATTTTCTGTTTGCACCCTTATATTAATTATTTATACTCCCCTGTAAAGCCTGTCCTCCCTGACAGGCTTTACGCATTCTTATAGCTGGTCAAACCACTCCCGCCCTTTCTTATATATTTTCTGATATAAACATATGGCAGCATCTTTCAACCAAATTCCATAATTTCCCTGCCTTCCGCTTTTAAATATTTTTCGTTCCTTATTCCTGAATACTTCCGTAATACTGCGGGCAATCAGCCTCGGACTGCCTAAATCCTCCATGATCTCTTCTATGGAATGTCCTTTCCGCAGTTCAATTTCAATATACTCCTGATAATATTCCACAAAAGATGATGCATTTTGGCTTCCTATGTTACCATTTAACTCCCTTTGAAGCTGAATTAAAAAATCCTGCTTTGTCATTTTTCATCCATTCCCTGTTCATATTTCAGCCTTTTTTCATACTTTACCGGATCAGTAAGAAGCTCCACCATGCTGGAAAACGCCTGCATAGCCATTTTTTCTTTATTGCAGGTTCTGGGATTTTTTCCTATGTCCTTAATCAGATTATAACGGCTCATCTGCCAGACATATAAATCGCACAAGGTATAATTGCATACCTTAAGCTTATCAAGAAAAGTGTGATGCTCTATATAATATACCAATTCCTCATAAATCTGCGGATAGGTCAGCATATTTTTCCAAAGGTTATCTGCAAAGGAAACGGACAGTCCCGCATAATCACAAATTTCGTAAAACGCCCTGCATACCTTTACTTTAGTTGCATCATAAATAATCCCCTGCATATCATCACTTCCTAATTATTATATTATTTTACTGCTTTCTTAATCCTGCCTAAAGCAGCGGTGCCACAAACTTTGATACTCTTCCAATCAGCTTTTGATACAGCGGAATTTTTTTGTAATAATCCATAGTGATTTTCTGACATTGAAGCAGCGTTTTCTGAAAATCCTCTTCCACTCCAGCTACCACGCTATTATCATAAAAATACGCTCCACATTCAAAATGGTGATAAAAACTCCTGTAATCTAAATTGATTGTCCCGACCGTAGCACACTGATCATCTGATACAAAAACCTTAGCATGTACAAAACCGGGCATATATTCATATACCTTTATTCCCGCCTGTAAAAGCTCCGGGTAAAATGTCCTGGCAATGTAGTAAACCACTTTTTTATCCGGGATATGAGGCAGGATCATTGATACTTCAACCCCTCTGTGTGCTGCATAACGCATACAGTCCAAAAATTCTCTCCCCACAATAAAATAGGGTGTCATAATATGAACATATTTTGCCGAACCATTTATGATAGACTGATATACTGTTTTTCCCACTTCTGTGCTTCTGGTAGGAGTTTCCCCATAAGGAATTACAAAGCCATCATGATAAAGGGGCTGCTCATAAACCACATTCTTTACATAAGTCTCATAGTTCTCACTTCCCTGTTCCGAAACATTCCACATCTGCAGGTACATAATCGTGAAACTTCGCACCGCATCCCCTGTAATCTTGACTGCCACATCCTTCCAGTGGCCGAATCGCTCCACTTTATTAATGTATTCATCCGCCAAATTCACACCGCCGGTAAATGCAACCTTCCCATCAATTACCACAATTTTCCTGTGATCACGATTGTTTTGAGTGGTTGATAAAAACGGGACAATGGGGGCAAACATTTTCGCCTTAATTCCATACTTCTTAAGTTCCTTTGGATAATTATAAGGCAGCAGCAGGATAGAACACATACCGTCATACATTAGCCTTACTTCCACTCCTTCTTTTACCTTTTCCTTTAAAATATCCAGAATCGTATTCCACATGATTCCGCGCTCAATAATAAAGTACTCCAGAAAAATATACTTTTCCGCCTTTTTCAGTTCTACAATCAGATCTGCAAATTTATCTTCTCCCAAAGGATAATACTTTGCAACAGAATTGTGATACACCGGAAAACCTGCCGTATTTTCCATGTAATGAGCAAATCCCTTGAAAACTTCCGGGCATTTTTGAATTGCTGCTTCTGTCTCTTCCGACCTGGTCAACATTCCTTCCGTTTCCTGAACACGCCTTCCCAGCTTTTTCTTTAGACCGATTCCACCAAAGTTTCCCATAATAAATACGTAAATAAGGGCTCCAAACACAGGGAACAGACAAAGGGGAATAATCCAGCTCAATTTAAACTCGGGGGGTTCATCTCTGTTAATGATATAAATAATCACGACGCCTCCCAAGAAGTTCATTACCTCCCATATGAAAGGATATTTGATTCCCAGATAGGTAAAACTTCCCACCAGTACCAATATCTGTAAAACCATCATAAGGACAATAACCAAAGTGCGTCCAAATACAATTTTGTACACACAATTTATAAATCGTTTCATAAACAATCTCCCCTATTTTAACAAATGAAGTATTTCTTCAAAGCACACTCCATTCTTGTGGTCAATTCCCATTTCCACAGATTTTATCATGCATTTTTTTACAAAGCCAGATGCCTTTTTCACCGACTCTGTAAAGGAAATTCCGTTTACTGCATCGGCAGCAATAATTGAAGCAAACAAATCCCCGGTTCCGCAGCGCTCATCCCCCTCTTTATGGGTTCTTATAAGTCTTGGAGATTCATTTTCCTGATACATATAATTTGCTATAAACTCTCCCTGAGGTATACCGGTAATCACAATTTTTTTCGGCCCCATTACACATAATTTTTCTGCCATTTCCCGCAGTTCTTTTTTTTTCCAGCCTTTTTCACGATAAGGAGTATCGGTAAGCTTACAGGCTTCCGTCAAATTCGGTGTAATAATATCAGCAAGCATAACCAGCCTTCTCATTTCCAGGCACATCTCCTCCGTGTAAGTTCCCGCAATTGTTCCATGATCTCCCATCACCGGATCAATTACTACAACCGTTTCCTGCCTTCGGAAGGTTCTTACAAACTCCTGTACGATACCGATCTGCTCCTTTGATCCTAAAAAGCCGGACATAATCCCATCAAAGGTAAGTCCCAGCCTTTTCCACATAGCAAGAAAAGCCGGCAGACGGTCCGTATAATCATCAAAAAAATATTCTGAATATCCTGTATGATTGGAAAGGATTGAAGTAGGTATGGGGCAGCACTGCAGCTTCATGTGGGAAACCACCGGTATCACTACCGTAAGTGCACACCTGCCAAAACCTGTCAAATCATTAATTGCCGCAATTTTTTTCTGCTTTTTTTGTTCCATTTACCAGTGCTCCTTGCCCCAATCAAAATCTTATTTCATTCTGCATTTTCAGTTAGTTCTGAAGTACAATGAGGACATCTGACAGCTTCTATGGCTACTTCTTCCCTACAGTAAGGACACACTTTTGTGGTGGCCGGCAAAGGCTCCTCCTCTTTCTTTCTGGAAGCCTTATTCACTGCCTTGATTAATACAAATATCACTAGCGCAATTAAAAGAAAATTAATCACTGCTGCAAGAAAAGATCCATAATTCAATGCAGCCGCCTGTTCACCCTCGCCTAACATGATACACAATGACGTAAAATCAAAACCTCCTGTAAGCAAAGACAGCAATGGCATTGCAACGTCATTGACAAGCGAAGTTACTATTGCAGTGAAAGCTCCGCCCATTATAATACCCACTGCCATATCCATTACATTTCCCCTGGAAACAAATTCCTTAAACTCTTTCATAAACGCTTTCATCTTACTTCCACCTTTCCTCTTAATGTGTAATTTTTTCTTTCTTTTTTGATGCAAAGAAAGCGGAAACGCCAATTTAAGCATTTCCGCCTCATTATCAGTGTGTCACACTTGATAGTGTACGCAACCGCACAAAAAACGTACGCAACCGCACAAAAAACGTACGCAACCGCACAAAAAACGTGCGCTAGAGGATTCGAACCCCCGACCTTTTGGTCCGTAGCCAAACGCTCTATCCAGCTGAGCTAAGCGCACATTTGCTGCTTTGTCTGCAACAACTGATATTTTATTATAATATCATAGGTTTGTCAAGGGGCATGGAACAAGTTTCACGGAAATCAATTTTATGATTTTGGGAAAATGTGTGTCCGTTATCGGAGAGGATATCCGTACGGAAATATTTCTTAAGGAGTCCTTTCAACAACGTCAGTGGTTAGCGAGGTAAAGAGTTGCAAGCAACTCACAAGTTGCAAGCAACTCTCGAGCTTACCACTGTTACGTTGTTGTAGAGCGAAAGCGTGACGACGAAGAAATATTTCCGTACGGATATCCTCTTTGACACTACATACATCCCCCAAAATCAGAAAATTAATTTCCGTGAATAAGTTTTCTGCGGACTATTAAAATCTGTAGTAGGGGCTTCCGCCGCAGCATAGCCCGCCTCCGCCACAGCATAAATTACATAAAAGATTTGCAATGCAAAGTTTTAAACAAAATCCATTGCCTCCTGTGTAGGGCTGCCCATAGGTATATTGTCTCTGCCTGTACCAGGTGCCGCCATTTTCAAACTGATATACCAAATTGCTGTAATCCTGATTCCCCGGCTCTAAAGCTGCTGCCTTTCTGGCATGTTCCAGCGCGGATACTTGATTTCCAAGCCCCGCATGTGCCAATGCACTATAATAGTACCATCTGGCGCTTCTGGCGTTTTCCTCCATACCGTCAAGCACAGTTCTTGCTTCCTTATAATATCCATTTCTCACATAATTACCTGCTGCACGCAGATGTCCGTCTTCTTCATATCCGGTTCCTGAACTGCCATAAGCGCCTCCACCAAAGTTCCCAAAATCTCCAAATCCCCCGAAACCGCCAAAACCTCCGCTTCCAAATCCTCCATAACTGCCACCGGAAGTGCCATAACCACCATTCTGATACCGGTAGCCTTCTGTGCGTTCCTTCATAATCTGCTGATAGGCCTGCTGTATTTCCTTAAACTTTTCTTCTGCTTCCTCCTTATGAGGATTGTTAATATTGGCGTCAGGGTGATACTTACGGCTAAGAGATTTATATGCTTTTTTAATTTCTTCCTCACTGGCATTTCTTGAAATACCTAAAACTTCATATGGATCACGCATTTTCTGCTCCCTTCTCTTTTGCCTGCCGCGCCTGGCTTACCATCTCAAACCGGTACCAGATACCGGAATAAAGAATATTCCTTAAAATATCCACATTTTCAATTACAGGAAGTTTTTCAAACTCTTTGCAGCACTCCGCCATGATCATGGTTAAAATTGTTTTGATTTCCTCTTCAAATTCCGGATTTTCATAGCGTTTCCTAAGTGGATTGAATCTGCCTTTTTTTATATCTTCTACAATATCTTCATAAGCATCCAGGATATAAACAAATTTTCCCAGATTATTGCCTATACTTCTTAGGCTGCTGCTCCATTCATCATTTTTAGGCGTCATTATTTCACCCATAATTTCACCAAAAAGTCCCGCCATATGATCAATATCCTGATTTTGACGTTTCTCCTCCTGTGCCAGCTCCCGCATAAGACTGCTGACCTTTTTTGCTTTTTCTCCATAGGATACACATATATTGTGGTATGCTTTTTTGAGCATTTTCATGTAGGCCAATCTGGACAATTTATTTTCATCTTCCCAGTCATCCTTACACTTATAATAGGTAAAAAGCAAATTCATATCTGCGCCATAATAGGAAAATTCATTTTTTCTAAGGATATGTTTCTCAAAGGGATGCGCTATGCACTTTACCTGTGAAACTTCTGTTTCCGGCTCATACAGGCTTCCAAGCAGCATGACTAAAAAGGTAATATCATAAGATAAGCTGATCTGCCCCAGTTTTCCATACCTTTCCTTTAATGCCTGGCAAAGCCCGCAATAATAGGAATGATAAACATCAAACTCTCTGAATTTCATATCCCCCTTGTTGATAATAATATATCCAAACATAATTGTCTCCCAGCTATTGATAAACTCTCAGCTTTTTTTGATGAAGGTTTGACCACATTTAGGACATCTGATTTCAATCTTTCCTTTTCCTCTTGGAATCCTAATTTTCTGCCTGCAGGACGGACATTTATAAATATGATGGGTTTTTCTCTGTTTTAAATTCCTTGTAAATGCAGCCGCCTTTTGCCTGATCTTAAATTCATACCGCAAATAGATTGAATTTTCAGCACTGCGCTTATATCTGTTTTTAGAAAACATTCTAAAATAAGCATACACTAAAAGTACGATCCCTAAAATATAAAACACTCTTACGCCAAACAGCGAAAGTAAAAAACAAACAATCACCAAACCCATCAAAAAGCGGTTTAACTGATCACTCCCATATCTTCCCTGCATAAAACGGTATAACTTTTCCTTCATTCCGGCCACGCCCTTCCTCTTGGTAAGAAAGCCCTGCAAATCAGGGCATCCACAATCTTTTGATGTTATCCTACTTCTTTTTTTACAATAAATCAATTAACGCAATATAAAGCAATCTAAACAATTTCTAAACAAAGGGCGCTGCACGCTGCGAGTCAGCTTATTGTAAATCGAGTAGGGAAGATTTCTTCCCCTACTCGCCCTGCGCGGCCCGCATGCCGCTTTAGCGGCAAACTTCCTAATGTGGGCCTGTGCATAAAAAGAGCAGGTGAAAAATCCCACCTGCCCTGATAGATACTTTATCAGTCTTCAATATCCTGATCCGCCGCTACTGCTGATACCACGGAAGAAACTACTGATACAACAACTGCAATAATGATGATCAACAATCCGCCGCCTAACACCACAAATTCCATTTCAACATCTCCTTCTAAAGCACCTTGTCCATCTCAATGTAACTATTGTACTAAATGTACCGCAGTTTTTCAACCGCAAAATTTATTCAAACAGTACTTTTGCAATTACAGTACCTGACCTTTTAATACCACCTTGTATAAGCTTAAATCTGATTTACGCAGCAGCACAAGATTTGCAACCTTTCCTTTCGTGATACTTCCATATTGATCGTAAATTCCTACACTCTTTGCCGAATTGACCGCTGCGCACTTTACTGCTTTTTCTAACGGAATTTTCATATCCAAAACTGCTCTGCGCATACAATCCATCAGGTTAGTTGCACTTCCTGCAATTGTCCCATCTTTCAAGGTTGCAAGGGTACCTGTTACCTTTACTGCCTGGCCGCCCAAGCTGTAATCTCCATCTTCTAATCCGGTTGCCATCATGCTGTCGCTGATAAAAATAATCTTATCCTCACCCAGCATTTTAAAGGTTGTCCGAACTGCTGCCGGATGAATATGCACACCGTCACAAATAAGTTCAGCCTCAGCACCGCTGTCTGCTGCTGCTCCCACTACCCCGGGAGCACGATGGCTGTAAGGCGGCATTGCATTATACAAATGTGTTACATGACTTGCCCCTGCCCCAAATGCTTTCATTGCTGTATCATAATCTGCCATCGTATGTGCCAGTGATAAAACAGTCGATCTGTTATTTTCCCGTATGAACTCCATAGCACCCTCTGTCTCAGGTGCAATTGCTACCAGCTTAATCAGCCCGCCGCATTTTTTCTGCATCTCATCAAATAACTGCTGGTCCGGTTTACTGATATAAGCGGGATTCTGGGCACCCATTTTTTCTTTTGAAATAAAAGGCCCTTCCATGTTAATACCGCAGAAAATCGCTTTTCTTTCTTTTTCTCCTGCATCCTGCGCTTTCTTATATTCAGCGGCAGTCTCACATATTTTAAAAAGCTGCTCGCTTCCCAGCGTCATTGTTGCCGGTACAATGGTCGTAACACCTACAGAAGCTTCATAGTCTGCCATCGTATCAATTGCCTCTATAGTTCCATCACAAAAATCGCTTCCCATACATCCATGAAAATGGATATCTGTAAGCCCTGGAATCGCATAGCATCCATCGCCGTCTATAATGACTTCCTTTCCTGCTCCCTTTCCATTTTCATCACAGAACCTATCCCCTGCAATGTAAATATCTTTTTCTTCAAAACAACCATCTTCCGTATAAACACTTGCATTTTTAATGATCATTTTTTCACCCTGCCCTTCCAAAAATATTTGTTCCCAATTTATCAATATTTTAACACCTTTAAATTCTTTTGTATATTATAAGTTGCTAAATCCTTTAGAAATCCCCAAAATCAGACGATATAATATATGTAACCAGTAAAGTGGAATCCAAGGAGGGATATCAAAGCATACGGAGATGAAAAGCTTTATAAAGTTCAAGCGGTTACGGTGATACCGCCTCTTAAGAAGACCTCTTCAAGAGAAAAACGTCATCAGTTCAAGCGGAGCACTTCTGGTACTTATCCATCAAGATCCTTTACAAAAGTGCTGGAAGATGCATGTGAAAAGGAACTGCAGCGAGATGTCCATATTTGTATTAATGGATACACCAAAAATGCATTTCCTCTTAATCAAATAATCAATCTGCGGGAATACCGCTAACATGTTTGATTTTATAGGAAACGCTTGTCGTTTCCTATAGCCCCTTAGGGGGATGCGCCCAATTTTTGCAAGGCAGTTTTTGTACTTTTCCTGTGGCAAAACTGGCGCAAAATGAAACACTCTGCCTTATTCCATTTCCATTTCAGAAACAACGCCTGAAACAGCATCTATTGTAAGACTGTATTCTTTTCCGCCTGCATAAAATTCCACTTCATATTCAGCAATGCCATCATCATATTCCAGTTCCAGTTTTGTATAGCTTATCTCTTCTTCACTGATTTCCACATAGCTTAACGCTATGGCCTTGGCCTCTTCCAGTGTAATCAAATCTGTCCTCTGTCCGTTTTCACCAATTTGTTCTATAGCCTCTTTTGACATTTCCAATACAGAATAATCATCCGCTTTGATTTCATACTCGTATTTCATAACAGAAGTGACAAATTCAATATCGTACACATCCCTTCCGTCATCATAATCCAATTCCGCCTTTGTAAAGGTCACCTGGGACGCTTCCAGCCCCGCATTTGTAAGAGCTGCATCTTTTGCCTGTTCTAATCCGGCATCCTCCTGCTTTTCTTCATTCTCCTTTACTACCTCTGCCGCCTGTCGTCCACTGTCACCCTGATTCGCGCCTTCTGTCTGCTGGCTGCCGTTATCCTGATTTGCGCCTTCTGTCTGCTGGCTGCTGTTATCCTGCTTCATTTCCTCTGCCTGTTCCTCCACAATTTCTGTCCCGGAAGCATTTTCTGTCTGGGGCGCAGACTTTTGTGCACAGCCCATAAGGAGCATTCCTATCAGTACTGTCATTCCCAAAAGTGTTATAAATCTAATTTTGTTTTTCAACATTTCCCTCCGATTTGGCATATAATGCTCTTTTTTCTTCATACATCCGTTGATCCGCCTGTCTAATCAGGTGATCCATGTCTTCTTTTCCGTCAGGCCTCCATACACAGCCAAGAGCCATTGCGGCATCTGACTTTTTCATTTCTTTTCTTACCTTTTCTGTTCTTTGAAGCAGCTCCTCTTCCCTGATTCCTGCACACAAAGCGAGAAATTCATCTCCGCCTACACGAAACAGTTCAAAATCCTCAAAGCTCCTCTTTAAACACTCACAAGCACGAAGCAGCAGTCTGTCTCCCTCCTGATGGCCTTTTGTGTCGTTTGCTTTTTTCAGTCCCATAACATCACAATACACAATTCCAATGCTTTTTTCAAGATCCATTGCTGCAATATAGTCATGCATTGCATGCCGGTTTCCAATTCCTGTCAACTGATCCTGAAAACACATTTCCTCAAGACGCCTGACCAGATTTCTTCTTCGAAGCAGAGAAATAATAAAATGCCCCCATATTTCAAACAATATGGTAATATGATACAAATATTTTTCCGGCGGATTATCCACACCATAAAACCCTATAATTTCTTTTTCATCCATCAAAGGGCTTACAATCAGCGACTGTATCTTCTGAGGCTTTAAATATTCATAAATATCAGGATCTTTTTCACGAATTTTTTCCAGATTTTTTATAATAACACTTTTTCCTTTCTGAAACCTTTGGTACCACAAATTTACCACATTAAAGGGAACTTTCTGAAGATTTTCCTTCTGGGGGACCACGCCGTTTGCACACCATTCGTATGTATTGTTAAAGGCTCTGCCCTCTATTTCTTCAAAAATATAAACCCTTTCGCTGTTTAATGACTGCCCAAGGTACTCCAGCAAAACATTGATGGATATTTCCGGTGTAGGCGCTGACAGTGAAATCCGAAGCCCTTCGTTGATCATAGCCTCATTATTCTCGCCTACCTCTTCCTGCCAGCCTGCAGGCCCCATATCCACAGCAAGCGTAAATTTATATTTTTTGCCATTTTCTTCGATCATTGTTTCTTTTAAAGAAAGCTTTCTTTTTACCACCGGATTATAACACACATCTTCTAAAAAGCAGCCCTGCTTCAGCTTTTTATAACTGCATGACGCACAGGGAACCGCACTGCCTGCAAAAAGTTCATAGCACTTTTTTTCCTGCAGATCCCCATCCTTTATTTTGTATGCCTCACGCGCCTTTCGGTTCATATATACCACTTGGCAGTTATCCATATCCACAACATATACAATTTCATTTAATTCGTTATAAAATTCCCATCTTCTCATAGCTGTAATATATTCCTCATTATATGATATTTATGCTTTGGCTATAGTAACATTTTTCATTTCACTTATTCCACCTTATGGGATATTTTCTATTCCTTATGGGATATTTATTACATAATTTTCTCCAAAATGATACGAAAAATACCTTTTCTTAAATTCTGCCATTCTTTTTCTGGATAAATAAACCCGGCTTCCATTATCCATGCAAATTTCTTCTCTCTCAATGGCAGCTACATGTTTTAAATTGAAAATATATGAACTACCACACCTGTAGTACTCTGAAAAATTTTCCAAAGTTTCATAAAGCTCCCATGTGGTTATCCGCACCTTGACAGTTTCATTTTCCAGATATATCACCTGATAGTTCCTTTGTGCTTCACAGTAAATAACCTCATCTGGATCTATTGGACGAATCCCGCCAGATACTTTTACAAGAAATGATTTTTTTTCTTTTTTAGCTGCCGTAAACGCAATATCCATTGCATGAAAAAATTTCCCCTGTTCCAATGGCTTTACCAAATACTGGAGCGCGTCCACCTCAAAAGCAGTCAGTGCATGCTCCGTGGATGTTGTAAGGAAGATAACCGGCATCCTGCATCCTTTCTCCCGCAGTTCCCTCACCGCCTCCAGCCCTGTTTTTCCAGGCATAAAGATATCCATCAGCAAAATGTCTGGTACTCTTTGGGAGCTATCTATCTGCTCAAAAAATTTCTCTGCATTCTCAAACCTTTTTGTCTGATACTCCAGCACTGGATTCTTTTTTCTGTACATTTCCAGCAGCTCTTCTACTCGCTTTAGTTCCTCCTCCATATCATCGCACAGAGCAATTTGGTACATTTCTATACTCCTCCAAAATTCATCAATATAATTTTTTATTTTACCTCTTTTTTCTCCAAAAAGAAATGTCTAAAAATTGACATTATTCCTGCCATCTAGTATTATGATATAAGTGTAAAAAATTTATGAAGGGAGATAGTGCAATGGATTACAATTATGATGCTGCTTATGCTGCGGCAAGTGCCGGGATTCTTACCGTGTATTCAATTATCGTTCTTGCAATTGCTGTCTTAACAATAGTAGCAAGCTGGAAACTGTTTGTAAAAGCCGGTAAACCCGGATGGGCAAGCATTGTGCCTTTTTATTCACAATACTGCCTGTTTGACATCGCTTGGGGCAATGGCTGGTTATTCTTACTTAGTTTTGTTCCCTGTGTAAACTTCGTAATCATGATCATGTTGTACTTAAAACTTGCCAAAGCATTTGGCAAAGGTACTGGATTTGGGTTGGGCTTGATATTCTTAAATACCATCTTTATGCTCATTCTTGGATTTAGTGACGCACAGTACATTGGTCCACAGTCGTAAACGTAATGGGCAGTCCGCAATGCGGACTGCCCATTGTTAAAATTATTAATCTGTCTCATTGAAAAGAGTCGAAATATTATCTACTACAAATGGATATTCTCCATCCGCATCACAGACAATATCAATTTTAAATTCATTTCCCACAATCATGTCAAGTGTAAAATCCCCAGGAATATAAATTTCTATCTGTTCGTCAGCAGAAAATGTACCTGAAGGATCCTGAAGGACAATTGCCTGATACAACGTTCCTTCAACACTGTCTTCCATCTTGTCTGCTTCTTTTGTATCAACATATTTTTCCTCTGTTATCTGAACCGATATGTTTTCCAGAAGCAATATTTCTTCATTCAAATCTTCCACGCCTGCTTCCTTACGGGCAGCTTCCGGCATAGCTGCAGCGTCATAGCTTTCCGCTGTCTCACAGGAGGCTTCTTCCATACTGCCTTCCCCGCTCTCAGTCGTCGTATCATATACTGCTTCGTCTGTTTCTTCCACAGCACATTCTTCTGTTGTCTGGGCAGCTTCCGCTGGTGCCTCTGCTGCTGCTTCAAAGGAAGCAGATTTATTCACCCGTCTGGTGAGCATAAATGCCGGTATCGCTGCAGCCACACATAAAACCGCCGCTGCAATGCCTGCATATTTTCTCCAGAAGCTCACTGTCTTTGTTTTACTTATTTGTTTTGTTTCAGGTGCAGTTCTTTCACTCAGTCCGGCCTCAATCCGATCCCACAAATCAGGAATCTCATCTTGCGCAAGCGCTATATATTCTTTTTCAAAATCCCTGCTCATAACCGCACCTCCTTAACTTTTTAACTGCATTTTGATATTTCCAGGTGACTGTCCCCATAGGAATCTCCATAGCCGCCGCTATTTCCTTAAAAGTCATCTCACCTAAAATCTTTAAGCTGATAATCTGTCGTTCCGAAGGTTTTAACATATCAAGCGCCTGCCTGATCGTCATACTGCCAATCACCTGCTCTTCCACCTGGCTTGATTTGTCCTCTGCCGGTTTTCTGTTTCCCTTCTTTTGTTCCTCTCCTTCTTCCCCTAAATCCTGTAAAAGTGCAGTAAGCTCTTCTTTTTTATGCTTCCGCAGAAAATCGACCGCCATGTTTCTGGCAATAACAGCCAGATACCCTTTATGCCCGCCGCCTGGCTTAAATTGATCCGCCTTGTCCCACAAACGGATAAAAAACTCACTGGTTACATCCTCTGCATTTTCCTTGTTCTGCAGCACCTCATAAATAACCCGGTAAATATATCCTGCATAGCTTATGTAAATTTCCTTTAATGCGGTCTTATCTCCCTGTACCATTCGTGCCACAGCATTTTCAAATTGCTGCTCGTTCACTTGCCCCTCCATGTTCTTACAGCTTTCCCTCTTCTATTTCAGATACGGATCAGCCGCCTTGTTTTTATGGAAAATTCATTATAACGATTTTATTCTGTCAACAGCCTCTACGGTGTTTTCATAGCTGCCAAATGCAGTCAGTCTGAAATAAGTTTCACCGCTTGGTCCGAAGCCGGAACCTGGTGTTCCTACCACATTGGCATTTTCAAGAAGATAATCAAAAAATTCCCAACTGCTCATGCCATTAGGTGCTTTCAGCCAGATATAAGGTGCATTTACGCCGCCGGATACAGTATAACCAGCATCCTTTAATCCTTCTAATATATATTTTGCATTTTTCATGTAGTATGCAACCTGCTGTTTTAGCTGTGCCTTTCCTTCTTCTGAATATACGGCCTCTCCGGCACGCTGCACAATATAGGGTGCTCCATTATATTTGGTGCCATGTCTTCTTGCCCAAAGGGCATGGAGCGATACATCTCCGCATTTTAAGTCTTTTGGAATCACAGTGTAGCCAAGACGCACCCCCGTAAATCCTGCATTCTTGGAAAAGGAGTGCAGTTCTATAGCGCAGGTTCTCGCGCCTTCACATTCATAAATAGAATGAGGCACATCCTCTTCTGAAATATACGCTTCGTAAGCTGCATCATAAATAATTACAGCGCCAACTTTATTTGCATAGTCAACCCATTCCTGAAGCTGTGCTTTGGTAATGGTCGAGCCGGTAGGGTTATTGGGAAAGCATAAATAAATCAAATCCGGTGTCTGTTTGGGAAGCTGTGGTGCAAAATTATTTTCTGCCCTGCAGGGCATATAAATCACATCACTCCAGGTTTCCGTACCCGCATCATAATCACCGGTCCTTCCTGCCATTACATTGGTATCCACATAAACAGGATACACCGGATCACAGACAGCAATCTTATTATCCACGCTGAAAATTTCCTGAATATTTCCTGAGTCGCATTTTGCACCGTCAGATACAAATATTTCATCTGCCGAAATAGCACATCCTCTGGCCTTATAATCATTCTCTGCAATCGCATTTCTTAAAAATTCATAGCCTAAGTCCGGCGCATATCCCTTAAAGGTCTCTGCCTTAGCCATTTCATCTACTGCACTGTGAAGCGCTGATATAATAGCCGGCGCCAAAGGCTGTGTGACATCTCCGATGCCAAGGCGGATGATCTTTTTATCCGGATGTGCTGCTGCATATGCGTTTACCTTTTTTCCAATTGTGGAAAACAGATAGCTCCCCGGAAGCTTTAAATAATTGTCATTAATCTGAAACATTTTATTCCTCCTTTGCACTTAAATTTTGTGCTGAATTTATCTTATATTTCTCCCTCAAACACAGTGGCTGCCTCTCCGGTCATATAAACCAGATCTGCTTCTCTATCCCATTTTACCTGTAAATTTCCTCCTAATAGTTTAACAGTAACCTGCTCCTTCGTCAAACCATTTAACACACATGCCACCACAGTGGCGCAGGCGCCGGTTCCACAGGCTAATGTTTCTCCTGTTCCCCTTTCCCATACACGCATCTCTACCGTTTTATCATCCAGAACTTTTACAAATTCCGTGTTGGTGTGATTGGGAAAACGGACATGCTTTTCAAAAAGAGGGCCTACTTTTTCAATGGGAAAGTTTGATACATCCTCCACAAAAACCACCGCATGAGGATTCCCCATAGACACACATGTCATTTCATAAGGAGTATCCTCCACTTCAATTCTTTCAGAAATAACCTGCTCCCCATCTGAAATAACCGGAATATCCACCGCTTTTAACACAGGCGATCCCATATTGACTTTAACAGTCGATACTTTTCCATCCACAATAGCCAGGTCAAGATACTTGATCTTTCCACAACTAATCACGCTGATTTTCGTTTTATCTGTAAGCCCTTTATCATAAACAAACTTGGCTACACACCTGATTCCATTACCGCACATTTCCGCCCGGGAACCATCCATGTTATACATTTCCATCTCAAAATCGGCTTCCGTTGACGGGTTGATAAAAATCACACCATCTCCTCCAATTCCAAAATGCCTGTCGCTTAACTTCCTTACAAGTTCCGGTTTTTTCTCCATAGGAATCTTCTCCCTGGCACCATCCACATAAATATAATCATTGCCGCAGCCATGCATTTTTGTAAACTTCATGTGCAATCCCTCCTTAATGCTTTTCGTTTTAAAAATCGAATGAATATTCCCACTTTCTTTTACTTTGCATTTACTAATTCACTTACAAATAGGTTACCACACTTTTTCTAATCCTAATATTGGTTTTCTTGGGATTGAGTTTGTAAAAAATGCTATTATCTCATATTGACCGTATGGGTAATCAAATATCTTCCCTGCTCAAGTTCCTCTATCAAAAGGCTCATCTCACAGGAAGAAGCCGAAATCTCCTCCATTACCTGCTCCATATAACCCGTGCGGTAAGCATCATTCCGATAAGCTCCCTGCATTTCTTTAAGGAGTGCTTCTCCCTCTATTACATTGGAAAATTCATAATTTCCCCGCCCCAATGCCATAATCTGGTTATAGCAGTTATCATAATAATCGGAAAGGCTGTATAAAATATTATTTTCACTCATTCCCACATCCGTAAGGCTTCTTAATCTATCTGAGGAATCCCCCCAATTATCCACATTCTGCAATATTGGCTCCGCTGTCTGTTCCAGATTTCGATACGCTCCTCCGCCGCAGGGAGGAAGATAGACTGAAAGCTCCTTTCTCATATGGGTATCTGCATAATCCTGATCTGACTGATTAAAATAATCATAACTGCCGCCCATGCCTTCTGTGTCGTCCCATGTGACATCCACGTTATAAAAACCATCCTCTAAAGAAACAATATTCCATGCATGATTTTCCCCTGCATATCCGGTACAATAATAACAGGGAATTCCAAGCTGCTGCAATAAATACTGAAATGCCCTTGCATACCCGGCACACACTGTCCGTCCATTTACCATTGCGCTGTATGCGCTCTGATTCATCTCTGCGCCTAAATCATAAGTGATCCGCTCAATCAGGATATCATGAACCATTTTTTCCTTTTCATAGGTACTATCTCCAGCAGCAGCCTGATTTAAAATAGCATTAGCATTCTCGTTAAAAAGCGCTTTTTCACGCTCTAAATTCTGTGCAGTGCGGTTAAACTGCAGGCCGATCTCCACGCACTCACCGTTTCTTTTGTATTTACACCGGTAAGCTGTTTCCAGCCAAAAAAGCTCTGGATGGTCATTATAAACTGCCGAAAAAACATTTCTAAGCTGTGAACCAGATATCTGCTCCACTGGGGCAAAAGTCTGATTTAGTGCATTGGCATTTGCATAAATCTGGCGGTAAAGATGCCGCCCTTTCTCATCCAGCATTCCATAATAAGGATAATAGACCGCATCAAAAATAAGACCGTCTCCGGTTTCACCGGGGCCAAGCTGACTTTCCAGGACTTTAGCCTCATCCTCTTCGATCTGCTGCCCTTCCTCCTGTACCTGCTGATAACCATTTCTGCCTGATACCCGCTCGGGGATCACAAGCTCTGACTGCTCTGGCGGAATATACTCTGATTGGATTTCTGCAAGTCCGTCTAATTCTCTGCTTTCAGCCTCTCCCCACATATCCTCAGGCTGTCCTAAACTGCCTATATCATCTGCTTGGTCTTCTGTGCTTTCCGGCGCCATCTGATCACCTGCCTGCCACTCGCCATTCGCACCATTTTCGTCAGTCCCGCCAGACATATTTGCCGCTTCTTGTTTTTGCTCCAGATGAAAAACAGCTTCTATCACATCAGGTCTGGTGGTATAAATAAAAACAAACAGGCCAAATAGAACAGACAATATCATCAAAAACATTACTAATTTTTTTACAAACTTCATAAGCTCCCTTTCTATCTACCCTCACCCTTAGACCGCATCATCTCTAAAAACTGTTTTCCGTACTTTTCAAATTTATATTCTCCCACGCCGGGAACCCTAAGCATTTCTTCTTTTGTTCCGGGCTTTAATATGCACATATGCGTCAATGTTTTGTCGGAAAACACAAGATAAGGAGGCACTTTTTCTTTCCTGGCAATCTCCATTCGAAGGGTTCTGAGCCTTTCAAACAGGCTTTTCTCTTTTTTTGAAAAGTCCATGCCGGAAGGCATTTTTTCTTTACGCCCCTTCCTGCCTGTTTTTACCTTTGCCGGATGCTCCTGCTCCTTAGCCATTTTCATGGTGATCTCAATTTCTCCGCTTAAAACCGCCTCTGATTTTTCCGTCAGCTTTAAAACTGCATATTCATCTTTGGTCAAGGCAAGATAGCTCTTCATTAAAAGCGCATTCATAATCTGCCGCAGCTTATACACCGGCACCTCTTTAAGACTTCCGTAAAAGGAATTTTGATTCATCCGGTACCCTCGTATTTTAGCAGTATCAGCGCCATGCACCGTCTCAATGATCACATTCATCCCATACCGCTGGCAGCACTCCTTCACACATCCTATCAGCGCCTTTGCCATTTTTGTAACATCCACAGTTTCAAACTGACTTAAGCAATTGGAACAATTTCCACAATAATTTTCTCCATATTCCCCAAAATACCGGAGAATATAATCCCGCAGGCATTCATTGGTAGAACAGTAAAAGGTCATTATGCGGAGCCTTTCCCGGTCCCGCTCCATAACCGTTTCTCTGGTCAATGGATCAAGCTCCTTATTGTCCTGATTATTTTCTATAAAAAACTGATTGGTAATCACATCCTGTCCATTATATAAAAGAATACATTCCGCAGGCTGACCGTCGCGCCCTCCCCTTCCTGCTTCCTGATAATAGGATTCCAGATTTTTAGGCATCCCATAATGGAACACAAATCTTACATTCGACTTGTCAATTCCCATGCCGAATGCGTTGGTTGCAACCATCACAGGAGATCTGTCATAAATAAAATCTTCCTGATTCTTCTTCCTTTCCTCATCAGTAAGCCCTGCATGATATCTGGTGGCGGCAAAGCCCTCTTTTAAAAGCTTTTCGCACACCTCTTCCACCACCTTCCGGGTAAGACAGTAAATAATCCCGCTGTCACCAGGGTGGCATTCCAGATAATTTTTAACGGCCCCATACCTGTCCTTTGGTGCCATAACGCCAAAATACAAATTTTTTCTGTCAAATCCGGTGGTAATAAGAGCCGGCGTCCGAAGCAGTAAAAGATCAATGATATCTTCCTTTACTTCCTTAGTTGCAGTTGCTGTAAAAGCGGCTATTACCGGACGTATCGGCAGTTTATCTATAAACTCCACAATTTTCAAATAACTTGGCCGGAAATCCTGTCCCCACTGTGAAACACAATGGGCCTCATCCACCGCCACCATAACAATATTGCTTTCCAATGCAAAGGCCAGAAATTCTTCCGTAAGAAGCCGCTCCGGCGCCACATAAATAATAGGATACCTCCCTTCTCTGGCATAACACAGGGCCTTCCTGTACTGTCCCGGCGTTAAAGAGCTGTTGAAATATGCCGCATGAATCCCTGCCTGATTTAACCCTTCCACCTGATCCTTCATCAGGGAAATCAGGGGAGAAATCACCAGCGTAATCCCTTTCATCATCAGGGCCGGGATTTGATAGCATATGGATTTTCCGGCGCCTGTGGGCATGATCCCCAGCACGTCTCTTCCTTCTAAAATATTGTCTATTAAAAATTCCTGGCCTTCCCGGAAAGAATCATAACCAAAATATTGTTTTAAAAGCTTGTATTTATCCAATTTTATTTTCCTCTTGTAGTTTTTGGTATTCCTACATGCTGCGTCCGCATCTTTAACATTATTTTATGGCTGAACTGCTATGGTATTCATTATAGTCCAAAAGGCAATTACATGACAATATTAGATTTGGTTGTTGTATGCCGCAATAAAAGCTTTACTTTTTTGTGTTATTATGTCTATAATCATGTAAGCTTTAATTAAGGAGGCAGTTTATGAAAAAGGCAGTTATTTTTGATCTGGACGGGTTGCTGATCGACAGTGAAATTATTTCTTATCAGCTTTATTGCGACATTCTTGGAAAATATGGATACACTTTGACCATAGAGGAATATGCCCGTACACTCAGTGGGAAAACTGCTGTGGAAAACATGAAAAATGTAATTGCCTCTTATCAGCTTCCTTTCACTTTAGAAGAAGGACTTAGCCTTGAAGAGGGAATGGAAAAAGAATATATAAAAAAAGGCATTGCACTAAAACCCGGCGCAGAAACCCTCCTTCAATACTTAAAAGATCAGCAGATCAAGATCCTGCTTGCTTCTTCCAGTTTCAAAGAGCGGGCTGTGGGAATTCTAAAAGAAAATAAGGTAGAGCATTATTTTGATTCTATGGTATTCGGGCCGGAAGTTAACCGGGGAAAACCCTTCCCTGATATTTTCTTAAAAGCATGTGAAAAAGCCGGTGAAAGAACAGAGGACTGTCTGGTGCTGGAGGACAGCGAAGCCGGCATAGCGGCAGCATATTCTGCGGGCATTGATGTGATCTGCATTCCTGACATGAAGCTGCCTGGAGACGAATTTAAAAGGATGGCAGTCTGTACACTGCCATCCTTAGAAGACGTAATTGGTTATTTAAAATCACACTGATTCCCTTAACACTTCTTTTCTACCACTCAATCTTTACCTTAAAAAGATCTCCGTCAATTTCTACCTTCATCTTTCCGCCCTGTGCCTCCACAAAGCTCCTTGCAATAGCAAGGCCAAGCCCGCTTCCTTCCGTATTTCTGGAACTGTCCCCCCGCACAAACCGCTCTGTCAGATCTTCTGCCGGGATGTTCAGCTCTGCTGCCGACATATTTTTTAGCTCAATCCCAATTCCACTCTCTGTCTTTTCGCCCCTTACATACACTCTGGTATGGGGCATGGCATATTTAATAATATTCACATAAAGATTTTCAAATATTCTGTATGTTTTCTGACTGTCCAGCTTAAGGATGATTTTTTCCTCCGGCATCTGAAACCGGAAAACCAAATCTGCTGCTTCCGCTTTGTCCTCATACTCTAAATACACCTGACGAATCAGATTGCAGATATCCACATCCACAAGGTTTAAAGTAATGTTTCCGCTGGTAGCTTTACTCACCTCAAATAAATCCTCTATGAGAAATTTTAATCTGGCGGACTTCTTTTTCAGCACATCCAAATATTCTGTTCTCTGCTCTGGTGTAATGTTTTCATCCTCAAGCAGTTCAATATAAGTGGTGATTGCTGTAAGAGGTGTTTTTAAATCATGAGATACATTTGTAATCAGTTCCGTTTTCATTTTCTGACTTTTTACCTCCTCTTCCACTGCTACCTTAAATCCATCCTGAATCTTGGAAAGTTCCTCCTTATAAGATTCGAATATTCCCCAATCGTCATCAAGCTGTGTCTGTAAGTTGCCATTTGCAATAGACCGGGTAGCGTCAAACAAGTTATGATACTGCTCCTGAATTTTCTGTATATACTTTTTCATGCAGAAGTACAAGATAATACTGTAAACAAAAAGCGCCATCCAGCCAAACACCCACATACAGCAGACTGCTGCAAGGAGAAAGAAATTAATCACCACAAGCTTTCGTATCGTTCTGGTTGCCTTTTCCCCTAAATCCACATGGAGAATTTCATTTTTAAAATTATCCACATTTTTTTTACAGAAATGCTTCATTCTGACTCCAATTTTATAAATAAGGCTTCTCTCCTTTAAAAAGGCTCTGATTCCTATCTCAAACAATTCTCCAAAAGAAGTAGCCAGATAATACCATACTGCAAATAACAGAAAAAGAATTCCCAAATTGATGCTGCCAGTCAGGGCAGGATACAGTGCTTTTGGAAGCCATGTCAGATTTGAATATGCCTCATCAAACCGTCCCCGGTTGGTAAAATTTACAAGTGTAGGAATATTTTCGCTGATCCCTATCATCATAAAGATGGCAATCACAACCACCTCCACATGAAGCTTTACTCCGCTGAGCCTATGCAGACAATAATTTTTCACCCGTATCATAAGAATAGCAAGTACTGCAAGCACACTGCCGAAAATAAACATTACATCAACCGTACCTGCCCTATAATAAGCATACCATTCCTCATAACCTCTGCCTGACACCAAAGATGTATTTCCGGTTAAAAGCTTTTCCTGCTGCTGATTGGTAAGGGCAAAAATACAGGTAATATTTTTCGGCATACTGGATACAGTAATTTTTTCTTTTCCTATATTGCCGCTGTTATCATGAAAATAAATACTCCCATCTGAATAGATATCCCCATACTCATAAGAAACGCCATTCCAAAACGAAGACCATAAAAAATTACTTTTTAAATTAAGCTGTACGCTCTTTAACAGTTCCTCAGCATTTTTCCCTTTTACCGCAACTCTCTCTATATTTCCAGCGCTTCCATAGGATACTCTGATATAATAAACATAATCAGAACTAATATCTTCACCTGCCTTATCTGTTCCCAGATTTTCAATTTCTTTCCCTGTATTTTTAATGATTTTGCCTGTTGCATGATCAATCACACAATAATCCATCTCTCTGGTAATTCCGCCCAGCACGTCACTCTGCCAGCCAAGAAGGATATTGTTGATCCGCTCCCGGCACATCTGCTTCCAGCTCTCCGCATTGGCATACGAACCTACAATAAATTCGCTTCCATCATAAATTTCCTCATTTTCCCCATTTATTCCTTTCAGAAGTTCTTCTTCTGCCTGTAAGTACAAATCTGCGTACTCCAGCGTATCTCCCGTGGCTGCCTCCGTTACATCCTTATAGAGCACGCAGCTTCCCTGATAAAGCTTAAAAAGAAAATTTGAAGTGCTGAAAACATCTATATCATATTCCGCCGCCTGCCTTTCGAAAAAAGGATACATGGAAAAATATCCTACTGATGCAGCCAAAATGAGAATAAATGCTATAATAAAACTAAACTTCTTACTGCTTGTCGATTTTGTATCCAACGCCCCACACCACCTTTAAATATTTTGGTTCCTTCGGATTGATCTCTATTTTCTCCCGGATTTTTCTTACATGTACCATGATTGTATCTGTATTGATCGCCTGTTCATTCCATACCCGCTCATAAATCTCCTCCGCCGAAAATACCCTGCCCGGATTTTTCATCAGCAGCATAAGTATTTTAAACTCTAAAGGCGTCAGCTTCACCGGTTTTCCATCTACAAAAACCTCCACTGTTTCCTCATTTAATTCCAGTCCTCCAATGGTATACACTTTATCATTGGATGTCTTTTCTCCCAATGCCTGTAGAAATTTTTCATAGCGCCTTAAATGGGAATTCACCCTTGCAAGCAGCTCCATTGTGGTAAAGGGCTTGGTTACATAATCGTCAGCCCCCATGTTAAGCCCCATGATTTTATCCACTTCCTCGGATTTTGCAGAAAGCATGATCACAGGAAATTCATAACCTTTTTCCCTAGTCTTCATCATCATCGTGATTCCATCCATCCTTGGCATCATTACATCCACAATTGCCAAATGAATTTCTTCTTTCTCTATTTTTTCAAGCCCTTCCACACCGTCAGATGCCTGAAACACAACATATCCCTGATTTTTTAAATAAATTTCAATTCCCTCACGAATTTCTTTGTCATCCTCAACAATTAAAATATGATATGCTTCCATAATGATCCGTGCCCCCTTCAAAGTCTAACCGTTTCTTTCATCCTGAGTATACCATATCTTTCCCCTGATTCCTATTGCCATGCCTGATACGGTCTTTTTCCCTTCTGTTCCAGATTGCCTGCAGATAAGTCTTTACTGCATCCTGCGTAACTTTCTCGCAGCTATAATTTAGTGCTGTTTCACATGCTCCCTGCCGCAAAAGATCTATCTCCTTTTTTTCCAGAATATCCATGATCTTATTGCTGAATTCTTCTACCGACACTTCTGTCATATATCCATTTTTTCCGTTAACCACCACGTCTTCCGTTCCTGTCGCATGAAGGGCAACCACAGGCGTGCCAACAGCCATTGACTCAAGAAGTACGATCCCCTGGGTTTCCGATAAGGAAGAAAATAAAAACAAATCTGAGGCATGGCAGTAATTTTTAATTTCCGAGTTAGGTACTTTGCCCACAAAAAGAACTTCCTCTCCAATACCATATAAGACAGCCCTCTTTTCCAGTTCCTTCCGCAGTGGTCCATCGCCGATTAGTGCCAGCTTAAAATCACTTCCACATTCTTCCTTGCGGATCTTCATACTGCGAAGTAAAAAGTCGAGATTTTTTTCCTTGGCTAGTCTTGCAACCGTGCAGAAAAGATATTTTTTATCTCCTGCCAGTCTCTCCCTTATTTGCTCTGCCTTTTCCTTGTCCGGATAAAAGCTTTCCTCTGGCAGCCCTGTGGGCAATACCTTCACCTCTGTCCCAGATTGTATTCTATCCAGATAATTTTTCATAAGAGGCGTAGGCGCTATCACCATGTCACAATGCCTTGTATATCCTCTTACATAAGCCGGCATCACTTTTTTCAGCCCCGCCAGCCCCACATAATGCAGATACTGCTCATATCTTGTATGATAAGTAAATACCAGCGGCACATGATATTTCCAGGAAAGATAAGCAGCAGTCCGCCCAATCATCATAGGATGATGTACATGGATCACATCAAAGTTCCCTTCCTTAAACCTGCGTTCTATCTCAAAATCCAAACTGTTAGGTACAGATGCTCCTCCTGCTACCCCTCTGAGAAATGCACCATATCTTACCACATCCGGCTCCCACTTTTGACCATCATAGTCAGGTGCAAACACCACCACCTGATGCCCCTGCCTGCGCAGCCCTTCTGATAATCGTTCTATGGAAATCGGCACCCCCGCAACAAATGGCTTGTAATTGTTTGTCATCATTGCAATTTTCATACTCACGCTCCTTTCTGCCTGACTTTCCTGCCTATGCCAGATAGCTTAAAACTGCATCCCCAAGGAAATATCCTGCTCCCACAAAAAACAAATTCCAGACGAAAATTCCCAGGGTTGAGCTTACGGTATACCTGGCCAGATTCATTTTTGAAACTCCTGCCGGTATGGAAACAATGGTCCGCACCATAGGAATTAGTTTACTGCAGAAAATTCCTACACTTCCTTTTTTCCGTATCCACTCCAGTTTTTCCTCTATCACCGGCCTCTGTTTGGGAAACTTATTCAGATATTTCTGTAAAAACAATTCTCCGCCTTTGTAACCCAGGTAATATAAAATAAGGCTTCCTGCCAAACCTGCTGCTATTGTTATGAGAAGCGCCGGTATGAACTTGATATTTCCTCTTGCCGCCCATACCCCTGCCAAAGGCATGATGACGCCCGCCGGAAATCCCGGCAGATTCAAATATTCCAGAAATACAATTACAAAAATAGCAATTCCTCCATACCTGGCAAAGTACTGCATGATCACATCCATTGTCATTTTAATACACTTCCTTTCTGATTCGTTTTGCCTACAGGAATCTGCCGGCATGTTTCCTGTAGAAAGCAAATACCGGCACAAGCTTTGTTACCCTTATAACGAATCATAAGAAAAGATTACTTCACAAACCTAAATAACTTCATGGGTGTTTTCTTAAGAACTTCTAAATTTTTTATAAGAAAATTTGAATTAGAATTGGAGATTTTTATATATACTTTTCATTTTCTTGTTTCTGGATTCATGGACGTATATACTAGAAA